>JAMLIB010000003.1 GCA_023954415.1 Trueperaceae bacterium | reverse complement strand
GCCCCCCGCCGGGGGCCGCGTGCCCCCCCCCCCGGGGCGGGGGGGGGGGGGGGCCCCCCCCCCCGGGGCGCCGACCCTCTCGTCGGTCCGGCTCGAGCCTACGCCCCCCGGCTCAGGCCGGACAGGGCCTTGGGCCCGGCCTAGAGCTCAGGGCTCGCCTTCCCAGGGGCCCTCGACGTTGTCGGCCGCCCACTGCAGGCCGAGTAGCTCCTCGACGCTTGGCGTGACGCCGACCCCGTACACGAGGTTGCCCTTGCGGTCGTAGACGGGGCCCGTGAAGGGGTCGAACGCCACGGGGTCGGTCGCCATCTGCTCGATGCGCAGCAGCGCGAGGTCGTAGACGGAGAGCCTGTCGCCGTTCGCGAGCTCGACGGTCCGCTCCTTGAGCGCTTCCTCGTACGCCGGGTTGATGACCATGCCCGGCTCGGCGCCCACCTCGACGGCGCCCTGAGCGAGGAGCCAGAAGTAGTCGACGTCCTCGAGGTTGGTGCTCGTGTAGGTGCCGTCGATGACCTTGCTCAGGATGTCGGTCGTGAGGACGCCCCAGTTGACGAGCTGGCCGGAAGCGATGGTGTCGGGCGCGTACGGCAGCATGGAGGCGTAGTGGGAGAAGCTCGGGTAGCCGTGCGCGGCGGCCGTCTGGGCGACGGTCGGGGTGTCCTCGGTGAAGGCGAAGACGTCGGCGCCGTCGGCGATGAGGGCCTCGGTCGCCTCCTTGGCGCCGGCGGGATCGAACCAGTTGTAGAGCCAGCGCACCACGACCTTCGCGTCGGGGTTGGCCTCCTTGACGCCGATGGCGAAGGCGTCGATGTGGCGCTTGACCTCGGGGATGGGGAACGCCCCGATGTAGCCGACGATGCCGGAGCTGCTCAGGCCCCCGGCGATCAGGCCGTTCACGTAGTAGACCTGGTAGAAGTCGGCCATGTAGGTGAGGAGGTTCGGGGCGCGCTCGACGCCGGTCGCGTGCCCGAAGATCACGTCGGGGTAGCGTTCGGCCGCGGCCAGCAGACCGTCGCCGAAGCCGAAGGACGTACCGAGCACGACGTTGCAGCCGTCGGCGACGAGCTGATCGACCGTCGCCTCGACGTCGGCCTCGGCGACGGCCTCGACGTAGGCGGTGGTGATGCCAGGCAGGTCGGCGGCGGTGGCCTTGCGACCGAGGTCCTGGGCGTAGGAGAAGCCGTAGTCGCCTACCGGGCCGACGTAGAGCCAGCAAGCCTTGACGTCGGTCTCGCTGACCTGCGCGGCAGCGCCGCAGAAGACGGTGATGAGTGCCAAGACGGCTAGTTGACGGGCGAACCGCATTATGAAGACCTCCGAGGTCGCGCCGGCCGGGGCTCTCGTCTCCCGGTAACGACGCGCCGTGACTGCAAAGCCGAACGCGCCGCGTTCGGCTCGCCCACCGCCGACCCTCCGTCGGCGGTCGTGGCTGATGGTCATTCGCGCTCCCCGCGCCGGTAAGGCACGCCGAGGGCCTCGGGGGCGCCGACCGCACCCCGCCCACCGCGCCAGGCGATGAGCGTGAGGGCGAGCACCGTGACGAGGTACGGGAGGAGCGTGAGGAGTTCCGGTGGCAGCACGGCCTGGAGCCGGAAGGAGAGGGTGAAGAAGGCGCCGAAGAGGAGGGCGGCCGGCACCGCGCGCAGCGGGTGCCAGAGCGCCAGGATCGTGAGCCCGAGCGCGATCCAGCCCATCCCGTTGGTGATGTTCTCGCCCCAGGCCGGCCGGTAGGCGAGGGAGAGGTAGGCGCCGGCCAACCCCGCCATGGCCCCGCCGACCAGGACGGCGAGGAAGCGCACGCGCCGCACGTTCGCGCCGGCGGCGTCCGCGGCGGCGGGCGACTCCCCCACCGTGCGCAACGTCAGGCCGGCGCGCGAGCGGAAGAGGACGAGCCAGACGACGAGCGCCAAGGCGAGCGCCGCGTACGTCAGCGCGTACTGCCGCGTGAAGAACGCGGGCCCCAGCAGCGGGATACCGGACAGGACGGGCACGTCGAAGGGCAGCATGGGCGCGGCGAGCGGCTTGCCCACCCACTCCTTGCCGAGGAGGTTGGCCAGCCCCACCCCGCCGATCGTGATGGCGAGCCCGCTGACGAACTGGTTGGCGAGGAGGAAGGTGGCGATAACGCCGTGCAGCGCGGCCACGGCGACGCCCGCGAGCACGGAGACGAGGAGCGCGAGCGGGAGCGACCCGGTCGCGGCGGCCACCATGAAGCCGGCGACGGCGCCGAGCATCATCATGCCCTCCATGCCGAGGTTGACCACGCCGGCCCGCTCGGCCACTACCTCGCCGAGCGCGGCGAGGAGGAGGGGCGTGCCGAAGGCGAGCGCGCGCGCCAACGTGGTGGTCAGCAACTCGAGCTCCATCACTCGCCGCCGGAGGCGCGCGGGGTCGGCCTGCCCGCCTGGCCCGCGTCGGGCGGCGCGGGCCGGCGCACGAGCACGGGGCGGTAGGTGAGGAGCGGCTCGGAGGCAACGAGGAGCAGGAGCGTGAGCCCGGTCATGACGTCGGTGAGCTGGAACGGCAGTTGCAGGCTCACCTTCACGACGTCGCCGGCGGCGAGCACCCAGCCGAGGAGCGGGGCCGTGATGAGCGTCGCCCAGGCGTGCCCGCGGGCCAGGAGCGCCACGAGGATGGCCGTGTAGCCGAAGCCCATGGAGATGCTCGTCGGTTCGATGAGACGGTGATGGATGCCCGCCACCTCGCCCGCGCCTGCCATCCCGGCGGCGCCGGCCGAGAGCGCCGCGAGGGCGAGCGTGGTCGGCAGGAGCTTGACGCCCGCGTAGCGCGCGGCGTCCGGTGCCTCGCCGAGCAGCCGGATGGAGAAGCCCAGGCGCGTGTAGCGCAGGAGCCAGGTGAGGCCGAGCGCAAGCACGATGCCTATCACCAAGGTCGGGACGTGAACGCGCGTGCCGTCGAGCACGCTCAAGTAGGTCTCGCGCGGGAAGCGGTCCGAGTAGCTGAAGCCCGTGACGGACTTGCCGCGCCAGGGTCCGTTGATGAGCCACCGGACGGCGTACAGCGCGACGTAGTTGAACATCAGGGTCGTGATGATCTCGTTCACGCCGAGGCGCGCCTTGAGGAGCGCGGGCACGAGGCCGTAGAGGGCCGCGCCGACGAACGCCGCGGCGAAGAGCGCGGGGATCGTCATGACGCCGAGGCCCGGCGCGAAGAGCGCCACCGCGCTGGCCGCCACCGCGCCGGCCAGGATCTGCCCCTCTGCGCCGATGTTCCAGAAGCGCGCTCGCAGCGCCAGTACCAGGCCTGCGCCCGTGAGGAGGAGCGGGATGCTGCGCCTGACTACCTCGCCGAGGCCGCGACCGTCGAGGAGAGTACGCCTAACGACGGTGGCGCCCGCCTCCCAGGGGTCGAGACCGTACGCCGCGAAGGCGACGAGCGCCGCGCCCAGGGCCAGCAGGAACGACGCGGCGCTCACGCCGAACGTCAGGAGCGGCGGCTCCGCGTCGCGCCTCACCCACCGCAAGCGCGTCATGCCGCAGCGCTCCCGCCCATGAGGAGTCCGAGGCGCTCCCAACCGGCCTCGGTGACCGCCTCGCTGATCGGGAGGGTGCCCGCGACGCGCCCGGCGAAGAGGACCACGATGGTGTCAGACAGCGCCCTGAGCTCGTCGAGGTCCTCGCTTATCAGGACGACGGCAGCGCCGCGCTCGCGCTGCGCGAGGAGCCGCTCGTGGGTCATGGCGGCGCTGCCGACGTCGAGCCCGTAGGTCGGGTGGGAGGCGACGACCAGGCTCGGCCTGCCGGAGAGCTCGCGCGCCAGCACGATCTTCTGCACGTTGCCGCCGGAGAGGGTGCGCGCGGCGGTGGCGAGGGAGGGGGTGCGGATGTCGAAGCGCGTGACCGCCGCCGCGGCGAACGCCTCCGCCTTGCGCCAGTCGATGACGGGACCGCGGGCGAACTCCTTGTCGCGCACCTGCCTGAGCACGAGGTTCTCCGCGACGCTCATGGTGCCGGCCACGCCCTCGGCGCGCCGGTCCTCGGGGATGTACGCGACGCCCAGCTTCCGCACTTCCCGGGGTGAGAGGCGGCCGATGTCGGCGCCCGCCAGCGTCACGCTGCCCTTCTCCGGCCGCGCCAGGCCCGTCAGCACCTGGGCGAGCTCGCTCTGACCGTTGCCGGCCACGCCGGCGACGCCGAGGACCTCTCCGGGGCGGACCTCCAGGTCGAGGCCGCGCAGCGCCGGCCCCCGCCGACCGCGGACCCACACGCCGCTCACGCGGAGCACGGGCTCCCCTTCCGGCGGGATGCCGAGCCGCTGCGGGGTGGCGGTCGGCGCGCCGACCATGAGGCGCGCCAGCTCGCTCGCCTCCACCCCGCCGCGCGCGCGGCGCCCGACGACCTTGCCGCCACGTAGCACCGTGATGCGATCCGCGACCCGGAGGACCTCCCCGAGCTTGTGACTGATGAAGAGGATGCCCCGGCCGTCCCTGCGCATGTCGGTGACGACCTTCAGGAGGGCGTCGGCCTCCTGTGGCGTGAGCACGCTGGTCGGCTCGTCGAGGATGAGGAGGCGCGCACCTTGCATGACGGCCTTGAGGATCTCGACGCGTTGCCGCTCGCCCGGCGAGAGGGCCGCCACCTGCGCGTTCATGCGCACCGCGAGGCCGTAGCGCTCGGTGAGCTCCGCCGCGCGCCTCTGCAGCGCCCTGGTGGGGCGCCAGAACGGCGTGCCGCGCAGGCCGACCGCCAGGTTCTCGGCGACGGTGTGGCGCCTGGCGAGGTTGAAGTGCTGGGCCACCAGGCCGATCCCGAGGTCCATGGCGTGCCTGGGGTTCTTGATGGTCACGCGCTGAGCGTCCATGGCTATGCTGCCGCCGTCGGGCTGCAGCAGCCCGTAGAGCATGCTGATGAGCGTGGTCTTGCCGGCGCCGTTCTCGCCCAACAGGGCGTGCACCTCGCCCGGCAGCAGGTCGAGGCTCACGGAGTCGTTCGCTACCACTCCTGGGAAGCGCTTGGTGAGCTCGCGAACGCTGATCAGCGGGACGGAACGAACACCCGGTAGGTCGTCGGGCGGTCGCACCTGGTCAAGGTAACACACGGTGCGCTCGGCGGGCGCCGGGGCATGAAGCGCGCCCGACCGGTGGGCAGGTCGGGCGCGGATATCGTGCATGGGCCCGCACTGGCGTGACCAGGGCGGGGGTCGACTCGGCCGGCGGCCGCTGGCGGCGGACCGGCGCCGGAGCGTGCGGCGGCGCTCAGGTCAGCGGCGACTCGGCCCGGCGCGTGTCGCGCTCGTAGTAGGGGTTCTCGCCCGTGGCGTGGTCCGTGGCGTCCATGACCCCGCGGATCTCGGGGACCTGCTCCTTGAGGATGCGGTCTATGCCCTGCTTGAGGGTCAGGTCGGCGGCGCCGCAGCCGTGGCAGCCGCCGCCGAAGCGGATGATGGCCATGCCGTCCTCGACCCCCTCGAGCGTCACGGTGCCGCCGTGGCCGGCCACGCCGGGGTTGATGTGCTTGTCGATGGCGTCCTGCACGCGCTGGGCGAGCGGGTCGTCCCAGCTGGGGCTGGGGTGATAGATGCGGAACCCGGACTGCATCACGCCCTCGACGAAGTCGACGACGGCGCCGTCCAACTGGCCGGCCGTCGCCGGGTCGAGGAAGACCGCGAAGCCCGCTTCCGCCTGGACGCGGTCGTCAGGGCGTTCGTCCTCGGCCCTGACCAGCCAGAGGCGCTGCTCGGCGCGGTTGCCCGCGATGCGCAGGGCGCGCATGCCTTGGCTGCTCTGCGCGTCCAGGAAGCGGAGGACGCGTTCCTTGGCGATGTCGGTGAACTTCAACATGAGAAGAGCGTACTCCGTTCTCGCGGCGCCGTGCGCCAAGCGGCCTTACAGGACCTGCATGACGTAGTGGTCCGTGGCGCGCTCCAGGCCGGGCACATCCGCCACGTACACGCCGCGCGTGCCGGACAGCGCCCCCTCGCTGCGGAGCTCGCCGAGGATGCGGGTGATCGTCACGCGGCTGGAGCCGGTGAGGTCGGCGAGGTCCTCGTGCGTGAGCGCGAGCGGGAGCTTGATGCCGCCCTGCTGGTCGTCCGCCGGCAGGCCGAACTGCTTGGCGAGGCGCAGGAGCGCGCGCGTGACGCGGGCGCCGACGGGCATCTCGGCCTCGTCGAGCATCTCGCGGCTGCGGCGGAGCTGGCGCGCCAGGCTGCGGAGCACGTAGTCGCGTAGGCCGCGGTCGTTCATGGCCTGCTGCGGGTCGATGGGCGTGAGGCACGCCTCGTGGACGGCCACGACGGTCTCGGCGTGGTTGCCGCCGTCCAGCGAGGAGAGGCCCAAGACGTCGCCGGGACCGTACAGGTCGGCGATGCGGTCGCGGCCGAGGCTGGTGGGGACGACCGCCTTGAGGACGCCCTGGTTGACGATGTAGAGGCTGCTCGCCTCGCGGTCGGCTTCGTAGAGCACCTGACCGGGCTCCAGCGTGCGCGTGGGCAGCGCCAAGCCGGAGGGAACGATGCTTGCCACCTGACAGGTGCTCGCCGTATCGAGTCGTTCGAACGTTTCGAGCATTGTTCGCGGTTCCTTTCGAGTCGGCGCGGCCCCGGACGACCCGCCCGGGTGAGGTGGGTGCGCTCAACTACAGAAACTATAGCAGGGCGACCCGGCTTTGTCCACAGCCCGCCAGCAGGGTGAGAACCGCATTAGAGCCGTTCTGGACGGCTCAGACGCGCCTCCCGCTCGCCCGTTGACAAGCCACGGCAACTACCTTAGCATTTTAGGTAACGATGGACCAGTCCCCGAGCAACCGTCCCCTACCCCCCGCGCAGGCGCGGGTCTACCAGCGCCTCCTCGAGCACGCGCGGCGCACGGGCGCCACGCCCGACCTGGCGGAGTTCGCGCGGGAGCTCGGCGTTCACTACGTCTCGCTGCGCCAACACCTCGAGGCGCTGCACGCCAAGGGCTACTTGCGCTTCGAGAGCCGCGGGCGCGGGCGCTCCCCGGTGCTCGAGCTCCCCGCCTTGGCCACGGGCATCCCTCTCCTCGGGGATATCCCCGCCGGCCCCCTCGCCATCGCCGCCGCCCACGCGGAGGCCTACCTGCCGGCCGCGGCCGGGGGCGGCCACGCCGAGTCGCTCTTCGCGCTCCGCGTCCACGGCGACTCCATGGCAGATCTCCTGCAGAACGACGACGTCGTGCTCCTGGCCCAACGCCAACCGCAGCGCAGCGGCGAGATCTGCGCCGTCAGGGTGGCCGAGGAGGAGGTGACGCTGAAGTACCTCGACCGCCTAGGAGGCGGCCGCTTCGCGTTGCGTCCGCACAACCCCGACTACCCGACGCTCGAGGTGACCGGCGAACGACTGGCGGTCGACGGCGTCTACCGCGGCCTGCTCAGGGGCACGGTGGCGGAGGCGTTGCTGCTCCGGGAGTGATGGGCGCGCGCCGGGCCAGGCCGCGCCCCGAGACCCCGCGGCGAGCGCGGCGCGGCCGCCCGCGGCGGTCGCGTACGACGCACCGCCGTCCGCGCCTACCCTAGGACCCGCACGACGCCCGCTGCCGCGAGCGCGTCGATCTCGGCGGCGCTCAGGCCCAGCTCGCGCTCGAGCACGGCCCGCGTGTGCTGCGCGAGCAGCGGCGGCACGGGTGCCGCGCCTGGCGCCGGCGCCAGGCCGAGCGAGCGCCCGTCCGGGCCTTGCGCGTGCCAGAGGGGGCTCGCCACCATCGGCAGGGCGCCGATGGTCGGGTGAGCCCCTTCGACGACCATGCCGCGGGCCGTCGCCTGCTCGTCGGCGAGGGCGTCGGGCAACGTCGTGACCGGCGTGGCCGGCACCCCGGCGGAGCGGCAGGCCGCCAGGAGCTCGGCAGCCCGCCGCTGCCTGATGACGTCCGCCAGGAGGGGAACGAGGGCGGAGCGGTTCGCCACGCGCCCGTCGTTGGTCGCGAACCGCGGGTCGGCCGCCAGCTCCCCGGTGCCCAGGACGGCGCAGAGGCGCGCGAACTGGCCGTCGTTGCCGACCGCCACCACCACGCCGCCGTCGGCCGCCTCGAACGACTGGTAAGGCACGATCGTCGGATGAGCGCTGCCGAGGCGGGGCGGCACCTCGCCCGTCAGCAAGGCGTTCTGGGCCTGGTTCACGAGGCTCGCGAGCGCGACGTCGAAGAGCGACACGTCCAGGCGCGCGCCCTCGCCCGTCCTCTCCCGCCGGTGCAACGCCGCCAACGCCCCGGTGGCCGCATGCAGTCCCGTCAGCACGTCGATCCACGCCACGCCGAGCTTGACGGGCGGCCCGTCCGGCTCGCCCGTCATGGCCAGTAGGCCCGACTGCGCCTGCATGGCGGCGTCGTAGCCTGGCTCCTTCGCCCGCGGCCCGTCCTGGCCGAAGCCCGTGATGGACACGTAGACGACGCGTGGGTTGGTGGCCGCGACGCTCGCGTGGTCGAGCCCGTAACGCTCCAGGTCGCCGACCTTGAAGTTCTCGACGATCACGTCGGCCTTGCGCGCGAGCCCGCGGACGACGGCGGCGCCCCGCTCGTCCTTGAGGTCGACGACCACGCTCTCCTTGCCCCGGTTGACCGACAGGTAGTAGCCGCTCTCGCCCCCCGGGTACGGCGGCCCCCACCGCCGCGTGTCGTCGCCGGACGGCGACTCAACCTTGACGACGCGCGCGCCGAGGTCCGAGAACAGCAGGGTGCAGTACGGGCCCGCGAGGACCCGCGTCAGGTCGAGAACAAGGAGGTCGTCGAGCATGCCCACGACCGCGAACCTAGCCGCGGCCCGCGGTCGCGGGCCGGCAGGGCGGGCGGGGCGAGGGGCGAGACGCCAGACCGGGCGCTCCGCTCAAGGCGCCACGAAGTCCGGGACGAGCCCGGCGTCGAACGCCCGGCCGAGGACCGCCAACGCGCGGTCGGGGCGATCGGTTATGAGGCCGTCGACGCCCATGGCGAGGAGGCGCCGCATCTCGGCGGCGTCGTTCACGGTCCACACCTCGACCTTCACGCCGCGGGCGTGCGCCGCCGCGATGAAGTGCGGCGTGACGACCGTGAGGCTCCCCTGCTGGACGGGCACCTGCACGGCCACGAACGGGGGCGTGTAGACGGCGCTGAGGCGGGCGCGCGCCAGCACGTAGAAGAGCGTGACCTCGGAGCGCGTGGCGGACGTGGCGACGTCGGGGCACGCCTGCCTGAAGGCCTGCATCGGGGCGCTGTTGAACGAGGCCACCAGGACCCGATCGCCGCTGCCGGTGCGCCGCAGCAGCTCGCAGAGCGCCGTGCCGGCGTCCGCCGTCTCCTCCTTGATCTCGATGTTCACGGACGCTGCGGGGAAACCGGCGAGCACCTCGTCGAGGGTCGGGATGCCGACCCCCTGGCCGCGGTAGGCGAAGTCGGCGTCCTGGCCGGCGGCGCTGGGGCCCGTCACGGTCCAGCGGTAGCCGTCGTCGAGGGCCTCGATCCGAGCGGCGCGCATGCCCGAGACGAGCCCCGTCCCGTCGGTCGTCCGGTCGACCGTGGCGTCGTGGATCACCCTGAAGGCGCCGTCGCCGTCGCGCTGGACATCGAGCTCGAGCACGTCGGCCCCTAGCGCGTCCGAGCCCGTGAAGGCGCGCATGGTGTTGTCCGGCCACAGCCCTTGACCGCCGCCGTGCGCGAGGACCAGCGGCCCGGCGCCGAGCCGCGAGTAGTAAGGGTGCGGCGCACGCGGGCCGTTGACGAGGGCCAGGACGCCGTAGGCGGCGGCAAGGACGACTACGCTGGCGAGGAGGGCCTTGAGGAGACGCATGATCACCGGTCCTATCCGGGGCGAGGAGCGAGGGGAGCTTGGCTGACGTACCTCTCGAAGAGAGTCTATGCGCGAAGTGGTCGCCCGTCACGTCACCGGCGCCGCGGCGCGGCGCATACGCGTCGTTCTGGTCGCGCTCCGAGCCGCTCCGTGCCTCGAGACGCGACCCTCACGGCGAGGGCGGCTGTATCATTGGCGCCTGTCACGCGCCCTCCGACCGTGGTGGTTCCTTGCGGCATGCTCAGCGCCCAGCGGCCCGCCACAGGTTCGAACGTGTGGGAAGGAGTGAAGGACAGGTGCCTGGACATCGTCTCGTACTACTCGCGATCCTCACCGTCGGTCTCTCGTTCGCCAACGCCCAGGAGGGCACGTCTTCTCCGCCGGTGGTCAACGCGGCCATGGAGGCCACGGGGACGTTCTCCTGGGTCCTCCACGGCATGGAGCACTTCGGCACGGCCGAGGCCAACGGCATCCGCGTCGTCGCCACGCCTTACGCCTCTAAGCAGGCCACGGAGATCGCCTTGCGCTCCGGCGAGGCGGACGTCAAGGTGGACGACTTCCTCGGGCCCGTGCTGCTGCGCGACGCCGGCATCATGGCCAGCGGCATCTACCCTTACGCGACCTCCGTCGGCGGCCTCGTCGTGCCGGCCGGCTCGGAGATAACCGGCATCGCCGACCTGGTGGGCAAGACCGTGGCCGCCGGCAGCCTACGGGACAAGAGCCTGCTCATCCTCAGGGCGCTCGCCGTCTCGCAGTTCGGTTTCGACCCGCAGGTCGATGCCGAGGTCGTGGCGGCAGCGCCGCCGCTCATGGCCGAGCTCACGGCGCGGGGCGAGGTGGACGCGGCGCTGCCCCTGTGGCACTGGGTGCCCCGGATGGAAGCGAGCGGCGCGCGCGAGGTCATGAGCGTGGCCGACATGCTCGCCGGCCTCGGGCTGCCTTCCGACCTCCCCAACCTGGTGGTCGTGGCCCGCGACGACATGGACCCGGCCCTCAAGACCGCCTTCGTCGCCGCCCTGCGCGACACCTTCGCGGCCATGCTCGCCACGCCTTCCGACGACCCGTTCTGGCAGGAGATCCTGGACCTGGGGCTCTACTCGCTGCCCGATCAGAGCCAGTTCCCTAGCGTCGTCGAGCGCTGGAAGATGGGCACAACGACCACGTGGACGCAAGAGTCCATCGACGGTCTGACGGCGATGGTCGACCGCCTCGTCGAGCTGGCCGGCCCCGAGGTGGTCGGCGTCGACGGGGTGGACCCGGCCGCGTACACCCTCGAGTTCCTGCCGGACTGAGCCGGGCAGCGGTGCGTTCGCCTAACCGGGGCGCGCGGACCGCCCTCCGTCTCGTCTCGTACGCCTCCATCTTCTTACTGTGGGTCGTCGGCGCCCGGCTCCTGGGCTCGAACGTGCTGCCCGGCCCTGGCGAGACCTTCGCGTTCGTGGCGCGTGAGGTCGCTAGGGGCGTGCTGCTCCCCAACCTATGGATCACCGCCCAACGGGTGCTCACGGCGTTCGCCGTCGGCATGTTGGCCGGCACGTTGCTCGGCGCCGCCATGGGGTCGTCGCGCCGGGTCGACGACCTGCTGCAGGGCTGGCTCGTGGTCGCCCTCACCGTCCCGCGCATCGTCCTGTTCGTCGTCGCCTACTTGAGCATCGGCCTGTCAGACCGCGCGCTCGTGCTGGCCCTCGTTATCACGATCATGCCTACCGTCGTCGTCGCCGTGCGCGAGGGAGCGAGGGCGCTAGACGGCGGCCTCATCGAGATGGCCGTGGCCTTCCGCCGCTCGCGTGCGAGCATCTGGCGCCGCGTCGTCTTCCCGCAGCTGACGCCCTACCTGGTGGGCACGGCGCGAGGAGCGCTGGCGCTCACGTGGAAGATGGTGGTCCTCGGCGAGCTGCTCGGGCGTACGTCCGGCGTCGGCTACCAGATCTCCTTCTACTTCCAGTTCTTCAACATGACCGGCGTCCTCGCCTACGGAGTGACGATGATGCTCCTGCTGGCCGTCATCGACCTCGGTCTCATGGGGGCCGTCCAGCACTTCGCCTTCCGCTGGCGGGCACCCGTCAAGGTCAACGCGGTCGGCTGATGGCGGAGCTGATAGCGCGCGGCCTCACGAAGGCGTACCCGAACGGCACCGCCGCCGAGCGGCGCGCCATCGCCGGCGTCGACCTCCACGTCGCGAGCGGTGAGCTGGTGTGCATCATCGGGCCGTCGGGCTGCGGCAAGACGACACTCCTCAACGTGTTGGCGGGGCTGGACTCGCCGGACGGCGGGACCGTCGAGATCACGGGCGGGCGCGGCCCGAAGCCCGTGACGAGCTACGTGTTCCAGGAGCCGCGGCTGCTACCGTGGTCCACCGTCAGCTCGAACCTACGCTTCGTCCTGGACGCTAGGCAGGACGCACGGGCCCTCGTCGACGCCTGGCTCGAGCGCGTCGGCCTGGCCGGTCGAGGCGACGACTATCCGCGCCAGCTCTCCATCGGGCAGCGCCAACGCGTCGCCGTGGCGCGCGCCCTCATCGTGCAGCCGGACGTGCTCCTCATGGACGAGCCGTTCTCCGCCCTGGACGAACTGACGGCCTCGCGCATGCGCGTCGAGCTGCTCGCCCTCTGGAACGAGCTGCGTTGCACGGTCGTGTTCGTCACCCACAACCCGCTGGAAGCGGCGCTGCTGGCCGACCGCATACTCGTCATGAGCCCCGGACCGGGCCGCATCGTCCAGGAGATCCGCCCTGCCGACGTGCTCGCGCGCCCGCGAGACCCAGACGACGCGCGGCTCTGGGAGCTGTCGAGGCGAGCCGTGGCGGCGTTGCGCGGTGGGGCGGAGGGGCGTTAGCGGACGCTTCGCGACGCGCGACGCCCCACGTCAACGTTGCGCGGTCATCCTCCGCATGAGCGCGGCGGCCACGACGGCCGCCAAGACCGGCGCCAGGACCGTGACGAGGACATCGGCGCGCATGGGCAACTGGTGGAAACGCAGCAGCGCGTGGCGCAGCAGGTCCAGCTGATAGCTCACGGGGTTCACGTACACGAGGACCTTGAGCCACTCCGGCAGCTGCACGACCCAGCCGCCACCGATCGCGAACACCCCGATGCGCCGCAGCTCGTCGCGCAGGTGGTCGGGGATGTCGAGGAAGCCGACGCCACCGATGACGCCCCGCAGCGGGAAGATGGAGCCCGACAAGAAGTAGAGCGGCTGGATGACGCCGTTCGAGATGCTGCCGAAGCCCTCGAACGTCTTCAGGCGCGTGGCGATGATGACGCCGATGGCCGTCATGAAGGCGCCGAGGCAGAAGATCACGCCCCACGCGCCGAGCAGCCCCCCGACGCTGAGCCGCACGCCGATGAGCGGTGCGAACAGGAGCGGGATGGAGCCCTGGACGAGCGAGATGGTCGCGCCGCCCAGGAGCTTGCCGAGGGTCACGGAGAGCATCGGCGCGGGCGAGACCACGACCTCGCGCAGCAGGCCGACCTCGCGGTCCCACACGAGGGAGATCGCGCACTGCAGGGCGGCGAAGAGCACGTTGAGGACGACCACGCCGGGCAGGATGTACTGGCCGTACGTGTAGCCCTCGATCTCGCGCAGCGAGGCGCCGAGGCCGTAGCCGAGGATGACGAGCCACAGGACGGTGCGGGAGAAGCCGCCGAAGATCTGCGAACGGTCGCGGAGGTAACGCTTCATCTCGCGGCGCCACATCACGAGCACGACGGCCGGGGCGATGCCGGCCCAGGAGCGGATGCCGACCGCCTTGGCGCCGAAGGTGCCCGAGGCTCCCTGGTTGGCCGCCGCGTTCATCGCGTGTGCTCCCCACCGCGTTTGGCGAAGCTCACCAGCCGGTCGCGGGCCGTCGCCTGCTCGTCACGCAGCTGCTTCCCGGTTAGGGCTATCAACACGTCCTCGAGGTCGGCGCCCCGGGGTGCGGGCTCGGGCGCTCTCCGGTCGGCCCCTCCCCGATCGACCGCTCCGGGCTCGGCTCCGCCGTCACCGGCCTCGTCGCCGTCGGCCCCACCCCCGTGACGCGCGACGAGCTCCCGCGGCGTGCCGACGGCGACGAGGCGGCCGGCGTCCATGATGCCGACGCGGTCGCACGCCTCGGCCTCGGGTAGGTTATGGGTCGTCATCAGGACCGTCATGCCGCCCTCGCGGAGCGCGTCTATGTGCTCCCAGAGGTTGCGCCGCCCCTGCGGGTCAAGGCCGATGGTCGGCTCGTCGAGGAACAGGACCTTGGGGGAGTGCGTGAGCGCCCTGGCGAGCTCCAAGCGCCGCTTCATGCCGCCCGAGAACGAGCGCACCCGCCTGTCGCGCGCCTCGGTGAGCGCCGCCCACTCGAGGGCCCGCTCGATCACCTGTTCACGCTCCTTACGCCCGATGCCGTACAGGACGGCGTGGATCTCGAGGTTCTCCCTGGCGGTCAGGCGGTCGTCCAAAGCGGGGTCCTGGAAGACCATGCCGAGCAGGCGCCTAACCTCGTGCGGTTGCCGCACGACGTCGAAGCCGAAGACGGACGCGGTGCCCGACGTGGGCCGGACCATGGTCGTGAGCATGTGCAGCGTCGTCGTCTTGCCGGCACCGTTGGGACCGAGGAGGGCGAAGAACTCGCCGGGCCGGATGGCGAGCGAAACGGACTCGACCGCCGTCACGTCTCCGTAACGGCGGCCGAGCCGGTCTGCAAGTATGGCCGCTTGGTCGTCCCCAGGTCCGCCCATGACAGTGGTGGCGCTGCCGGTCGGGCTCATCCAGTGGAGAGTACCGCGCTCATCCTCGCGAGGTGGTCGAGGCGCCCAAGCGCCGCGCGCGGAGCCGGGACGCACCCCGGCGCCACGCGCCGCCGCCGGCGCTTCAGCCTCCCAGAACCTCTACTGCTTCCTCGAGCGCTTCGAGGAGCTCCCTGCAGGCGGCCGCCGGGTCCGCGACCTCCGGACGCTCGTCTTCGTCGTCCTCGTCCTCCTCGTCCTCCGCCCCCTCGTCCTGGATGCCGGTGAGGGCGTAGATGACCTCCGCCGCCTCCTCGTGCACGTCGGGGGCCATGAAGCCGAGGAACCCGGCCAGGTAACGGGCGTACATCTCGCCGACCGCGTAGACGCCCTCGAGGCCGACCTCGGCGGTACCGGCGGCGTAGGCGCGGCACGCCTGCGCCTGCGTGGCGACGAGGCTCACGGCCAGGGCCGGCATGTCGCGCCCGGCGAACACCTCGGCATCGGCGATGGGTTCGATCAGGCCCAACATGCGCTGCGCCGGGGCCTCGGCCTCCTCGGGGTTGCCGACGAGAGGCTCGGGCGGTTCAGGGGCGAAGTAGATGTCGTCCAACTGGGCGACCATCTCGTCGACGTCGGCGGCTTGCGCCGGCGTGGCGTAGCTCCCGAGCTGCGCCCACAGCGCCTTGACGCTCTGCAGCGATGACCAGCCGCCCGTGAACAGGAAGGGCTCCTCGTCGAGGATGGCCTCCTCGTACCCTTCCGCGACGCCGCCCTCGCCGAGCGTCAGGTCGGCGATCAGGGCCGCGATGAAGGCGGGCGACTTCCGGACCTCGGCGGGGATGATCAGGTCGTAGGCGCGCTGGGTCAGCTCCGTGACTTCCTTGACGGACCCGTGGTGGTTCCTGCCCTCCTCGACCTTCTCCTCGAGCTCCTCGATCTCGTCCTGCAGCTCGGCGGCCAGCTCCGGATCGGCGGCACGCAGCGTGCCGATGAAGCGGTTGGCGTCGCTCTCGAGCATCTCGACCAGCTCCATGAGGTCGTCGTCGAGCGGAGCGTCGAACTGGTCGATGGCGCGTAGCCGCACGAGGATGAGCTCCATGCCGTACGCGCGGCTCTGCACGAGCGGTTGGCTGAAGAACGGCTGGTAGCCGTACTGGGCGAGCGCCGTGGCGATGAGGGCGGCGACGAGGGAGAAGGCGGCGCCGCGGAAGAGCTTAGAGACCACCAGGGATCACTCCGATCTCGGCCGAGTGCGCGCCCCGGCCGGCAGGGATGTTCTTCACGACGCAGCCGCAGGCCGTATCGATGACGCTGACGCTGTCCGAGAGGCCGTTGGCGGTGAAGACGGTCTTGCCGTCCGGCGTGATGGCGATGCCCCACGGCCGCCGCCCCATGTTCTCCTTGATCGTGTCGACGACCTGGTTCGTGGCCGTGTCGATGACGTAGACGGCGCTCGTGCCGCCGCCCGCCACGTAGAGGAGGGAGCTCGTCGGGTCTACGGCGATCTCGACGGGCCGCGAGTCCAACCCGAGGTTGATCGTGTCGATCACCTTGTGCGTGCTCGTGTCGATGACGGAGACGGTGCCGCCGATCTCGGCGGTGACGTAGGCGCGGCCGCCGTCGTTGGAGAACTCGACGACGCGGGGCCGGTTGCCGACGAGCACGTGCGTGACGACCTTGAGCGCCTCGCGGTCCACGACCGTGACCGTATGGGTGGCCTCGGCGGTGATGTAGACCCACTTGCCGTCGGGGCTGACGGCCACGCCCTCGGCCTCGACGCCCACGCGGAAGCTGGCGAGCTGCTCACCCGTGACGGCGTCGTAGCCGGCGCCCTGGGCGATGGCCTCGAGGGCCGCCCAGACCTGCGTGCCGTCGGGGCTGACGGCGACGCGCTCGGGGTTGCCGCCGGCGCGGAACTCGCGCACGACGTCGTTGGTGCGCACGTCGATGGCGAGGATCTTGTCCTCCGGCGTCTCGAGCACCGGGTTGAAGTCGCTCACCGAGGCGTAGACGATCGTGCCGTCGGGGCTGACCGCCATGCCGCGCGGCCGGACCTCGCCGGGCCTGCCGGAGATGGACAGGGTGTCGATGACCTCACCGCTTGCGGTGTCGATGACGGTGATGTCGGCGCTGAACTCATTGGCGACGTACAGCCGGTACGAGTCTTGGGCCAGCGCGGTACCGGCGGCCGACACCAGGCCGACGACCAGAGCGAGCAAGCCTACCCGGATGGCGGCGGCGAGACGTTTCGGGCGCTTCATGGTCTCCTTCCGCTCGCGTCCAACGAGCGCGAGCACGTGCGAGCGAGTGACGCGACGACGCCGGCACGGCGGGTCACGAGGGTCGTGCCGCACCACGTTATCGCCGGTGCGTAAGGCGAACGTAAGTGAGCCGGCCTTACCTTCCGCAGCGGGTGGCGGCCGCCAGTTCGCCCAACTGGTCGAGCCGCTCGACGACCTCCGTCCCGGGCATGTAGATGGCCGGGAGCTCGCCCACCAACGTGGCGAGGGTGAACCCCGCCTCCTCGGTCCGGTCGATCTTGACGAGGTAGAGGGGCTGACGGAGCTGACGGTCCCATGGCCTGAAGCTCGTGCCGATGCCCTTCCAGACGTCGAACACGGACTGCGAGCCGTTGAGGTAGGCCAGGACGGCGCCTGGGTCGGCGGAGTTGCCGAAGAACGCCGCCTCGTAGAGGATCTTGACGCCCTGGTAGACGGCCCAGGCGCTAGTGTCCATGGGCTCGCCGTACGTCATGCGGTAACGAGCGTTGAGCTCGCGCGCGCCGTAGGCATCGAGGGTGGCTTCCCAGGCCGAGATGCGGTGACCCGCGCCCAGCGTCGGCGCGGCCGCTCGCCATGCGCGGTAGAAGTCCCTGGTCTGCGCCTCGTCGTACGGGTAGCCGGTCACCATGGCGGAGACCCCACGGGCGTCCAGCTCGTGTACGGCGACGAGTTGGTCCTCCGCCGGCATGAGCAGGACGACGAAGTCGGCCCGCGAGCGGGCGATGCGCGAGACGATGTCGGCCCAATCAGCGGTGGGCCCGACGACGGAACTCCCGGCGACGTTGGCGGCGAAGTGGCGCTCCGACAGGGTGCGCTGGATCCGGTCGAGCTGCGCGGCCGACTCGGTGTCGTCACCCAAGAGGAAGTACCAGTCGCGCAGGCCGGAACGCACGTACCAGCCCGCCATGGCGTCCAGGTACATGGCCGCGCTCGGCTCGACGTGGAAGGTCGTCGGAGCGCACTGCTCGTTGCGAAGCACGTCGGCCGAGGCGCCTACGTTGATGAACGGCACCCCGGCGTCTGCGGCCCAGAGGGCGAGGGCCTCCGCCTCCGCAAGGTCGAAGCCGCCGACGATGCCGTACACCCCGTGCTCGTCGAGCAACGTTTGCGCCGCGTCCACGACCGCCTGCGGTCCGTCGGCCACCACCGTGTCGGCCGCGAACGCGTAGCCGAGCATCTCGGCGTTGAAACCGAACTCGTCGTTCGCCATCTCGGCGCCCTGCGCGGCCGCTCGCGCCAGCGCCCCGCCGATCCCATCGCTTTCCACACCCGGTCCTGGCAGGATGATCCCGACGCCGAATCCCGCCTCCAAGCCCTCCTGCGCCCGGACCGTCCCGACCAGGAGCAGGAGCGCCGCGACCGCGGACGTCACGACCCGCGCCATCCGCCGTGCGGTCGCGTTACGCGCTTCATCGTCACCGATCGATGATCTGACGACTCCGTTCAACTTCGTTCCGCCTCCATCCCGTTCCCCTAGCGTGCACGAGGCGATTCCGCCGGCGTTGGGGTCGACGGAACGCTTCCGATTCCAGGAGGCGATGATATAGGATGACCTGCGTAGGCCCGGTCCTCCAAAGCAGTCAACGCCACGCACGAGGGACGCCATGCGCATCCTGTTGTTGGAAGACAACCGCGACATCGCCGAGCCGCTGGTCGAAGCCCTCGAGTCGCAGCGTTACGACGTCAGGTGGGTCGAACGCCCGGACGACGTCTTCCAGGAGTTCACCAGCGGCGGCTTCGACCTCGCCATCCTCGACGTCATGTTCCCCGGCAACGACGACGCGGGTTTCGAGGTGGCCACCACGCTGCGGAGCCAGGGCTTCGTGGCGCCCGTCATGTTCATGAGCGCGCGCGACACGGAGGGCGACGCCGTCATGGGCCTCGACCTCGGCGGCGACGACTACCTCTACAAACCGTTCGGCCTGCGCGAGTTCATGGCGCGGGTACGCGCGCTCCTTCGCCGCGCGGCGGACAACAAGCGCACCGTGTTCGAGAGGGCCGAGCTGCGCATCGACCTGACCACGCGCCGGGTCCTGTGGGGCGGCTCCAACGTGGACCTGACCGAGCGCGAGTTCGTCATGCTCGAGTACTTCGCCCACTACCCAGACCGCACGTTCAGCACGGACGAGCTCCTCGACCGCTTCTTCCCTGAGGCGACGTCGGGCGCCAGCGTGGTGCGCGTCTACGTCAGCCAGCTCCGCCACAAGATCTCGGACGGGATCATCCAGACCGTGCCGGGCGGCTACCGGCTGGGGCCGGCCTGACGTGCGGCGCGCCGTCTTCGTCGCAGTGCTCGGCGCGGTCGTCAGCGCGATCCTCGTGGAGGGGACCCTCGACGTATGGATCGACCAGTTCGAGGACGAGCGCCTCTTCCTTGACCTCATCGACATCCCGATCATGCTCGGCATCGCTGTCCTCGCCGCCTGGCTGCTCGCACGCCGCATAGGCGCGCCGCTGCGCCGGCTGACCGCAGCCACCCGGCACGTCGCGGAGCAGTCGTTCGACCGACCGCTCCAGGTCCCGGCCGGCAGGGACGAGCTCGCCGAGCTGGCGGCCAGCTTCAACGCCATGGCGGCGACCATCGAGGGGTACGTGGAGCGCGAACGTGCCTTCACCCGCTACGCCTCCCACGAACTGCGCACGCCCTTGAGCGCCATGCGCCTGCAGATCGAGCGCGCCCAACTCGGCTACGTCCCCGCCACCGAGGTCATGCCGGCTCTGGCGCGCGGCGTGGCGCAGCTGGAGGAGATCCTGGCGGCGCTCCTGGCGCTCGCGCGCGCCTCGGAGCCGCAGCCGGACACGCGCTCGGCCTCGGCCGTCGTCACCGACGTGATCTCCGGCCTCACCCCCGATGAACGCGGCCGCGTCAGGCTCCTGCCGGCCGTCGCGGACACCCCCGTCAGGCATGCGCGCCTCTTCCAGCAAGCGGTGACCAACCTGCTCGACAACGCCCTGCGGCACGGGAGCGGTGCCGCGACGGTCGAACTGCGCGTCGGCGAGCGCTTCGTAACCCTGTACGTCAACGACGAAGGGCCCGGGCTCGCCTCCCCCTATCTCGAGCGCGCCACGGAGCCCTTCTACCGGGCAGGCGAGAGCGACGGCATGGGCTTGGGCCTCTCGTTCGTCGCGTTCCTGGCGAAGGCGCTCGAGGGCGACCTCAACCTCTCCAACTCCGAAAGGGGTTTGATGGCGGAGCTCTCGCTCCCGATCGTCGCGGCGTCCGCAGCGCCGTGATCCGCAACGGTGAGCGCCGCCCCGCGCGGGAGGGGCGGCGCTCACCGACCTGCCTGAGTCGGGCCGCTCAGTCCAGGAAGTCCCTGAGCTTGCGGGTCCGGCTCTCGTGGTACTTGAGCTTGCGCAGCGCCTTGTTCTCGATCTGGCGGATGCGCTCGCGCGTGACGCCGAAGTAGCTGCCGACCTCCTCGAGCGTGTGCTCGCGGCCGTCCACCAGCCCCTTGCGCAGCTTGAGGACCATCGCCTCGCGCTCGTTCAGCTTGTTCAGCGCCTCCTCGAGCTCCTCGCTGAGGATGTTCTTCGAGGCCTCGTCGACCGGCGACTCGATGTTGTCGTCGGGGATGAAGTCGCCGTAGAAGCTGTCCTCCTCGTCGCCGATGGGCGTCTCGAGGGAGAACGGCTCGCGCGTCAGCTTGAACGCCTCCTCGACCTTCTCGGCGTTCCAGTCGGGGCCCATGGCATCGGCGATCTCGGCGAAGGTCGGCTCGCGCGACAACTCCTGCTGCAGGCGCCGGCTCGCGCGCGTGAGCTTGTTGATCGTCTCGACCATGTGGACCGGGATGCGGATGGTCCGCGACTGGTCGGCGATGGCGCGGTTGATGGCCTGCCTGATCCACCAGGTCGCGTACGTCGAGAACTTGTAGCGGCGGCGGTACTCGAACTTCTCGACGGCGCGGATGAGGCCCTGGTTGCCCTCCTGGATGAGGTCGAGGAAGCTCATGCCGCGGCCGTTGTACTTCTTCGCGATGCTGACCACGAGGCGCAGGTTGGCCTCGATCAAGTGCTTGCGGGCCAGGTCGCCGTCCTCAACGACCCGCTGGTGGCGCCTGCGCTCACGCTCCTCGCCCGCGCCGTCCCACTCCTGCAGCAGGGCGCGCGAGTTCTCGCCTTCCTCGATGCGCCGCGCGAGGTCGATCTCCTCGTCCAGTGTGAGGAGCTTGACGCGCCCGATCTCCTGCAGGTACTGGCGGACGGGGTCGTTCGTCTTCGGGCGGGCGTCGGCCATGGCCTCCGCGCGCGCCTCGAGCTCCTCGCGGTCGAGGTCCTCCTCCCCCTCCTCATCGAGCTCGTCCTCGTCGAGTTCGTCCTCGTCGAGCATCTCGTCGTCCGCCAGGTCGGCGACGATGATCCCCTTCGACTCGAGCAGCTCCATCAGCTCCTCGAAGCTCTGCTCCTCGGGATCGAGGCCGGCGCTCTCCACGGCGCGCCTGAAGGCGTCGCTGACCTCCTCGGAGTCGAGCTGACCGCCGTCGTTGCCACGCGCGACGAGCGATGCGATGACGGGCGACTGGAGCCAGGCGCTCGAACCGCCGCCCTGGTCGGCGCTCTTGGCCTTCTCCGCCTTGGCGGCGGACTGCTTCTGGCCGGCCGGCTTGGCGGACGCCTTGCCGGCAGGCTTCTCGGCGCTCACGGCCGCGGGGGCCTCGGAGGGCGTCTGCTTGGAGGTCCTCGCCTTGGTGGCGGACTTGGTGGCGGACTTGGGCGCGGACTTGGCTTCCGGCGCCTCGCCCGCCTTCGCGGCCTTCGTCGCCGGTTCGCTCTTCTCGCCCTTCGCCGCGGGCTTGGCCGAGCCGGCGGCGCTCTTGGCCGACTTAGCCGCGGCGGCCGGCGCCGGCGCGGAGGCCGCCTTGGCCGTGCCGGCCCCGCTCTTGGTCGGCTTCGCGGTCGGCGCCTTGCCGGCCGGTTTCGTCGGCTCGCTCGCCGTCATCACCTTGCCGGCCGCCGGCTTGGCGGCGGGCTTGGCCGACTTGGCGGAGCCGGACTTGGCAGGTGCGCTCTTGGCGGGCGCGCTCTTGGCAGGTGCGCTCTTGGCGGAGGCGCTCTTGGCCGGTGCGCCGCCGGCGGAGGCGCTCTTGGTAGCGGCGCTCTTCGGTGCGGCGTTCTTCGGTGCGCCCTTTCCCGTCTTGGCAGCGCCGGTGGAGGGCGGCTCCTTGGCCGCTCCGGCCCCCGCCGCTTTGGCCTTCACGTCCACGGACTTGGTAGCCGCAGACTTGGCGGCCGCAGACTTGGCGGCCACCGCCCCGGCGGCAGCCGGCTCGGCTGGCTGCTTCGGCGCGCCCGCGGCGGCCGCGCCCTTCGTCCCAGTCTTGCCCGTCTTGTTCTTGCTGGCCACCGTTACCTCCCGGGAAGCGTTCGCTGCCGTACAGCGCACGGTTCGATGTCACGACACGAGACCATGGACGACCACCCGGGCCGTCCAACCGTTCTCACTTGACCCCGCACAGAAGCTCTTACTCCTGTCACCTGCTCGCTTGAACGAGATGCGGAGCCCTGCTCCGACACCCGCACCCGCCCGTTACGTTGCGAGGCGTGAACGCGGGCCGCGAACAAGCAGGATAGCACGCGGCCCGAGACCGGACCCGGGCATGCGCTACCGCTCTCGTATCGGCCCCCACCGATGCTGGGCCCTCGCGCTTTGAGCGTCCCTCACGGCAGCCACCGACTGCGCATCGTCGTGCACGAGGCCTTGCTACTTGCGCGGGACTTATGTCCCGAATATCATCTTCCTCAAATCTGTTTGCGTTTGGGCTTCGCACCCCACCATCCGAAGGGGTCGGCCACGCAGGTCATACGGGCTCTCGGAGAGTTACCCCTGCCCAGCGAACCCCAAGCTTCCCCCCGCGAGAGCGAGGCCAGCCGAGAACCGTGACCGGCCAAACCCACGCGAACTTGACGGAGGCGAAGTAGATGATAGACAGGCAATTCAAGCGTCTCGCCCTGCTTGCGGCGACGGCCATGGCTGGTCTCACCTTCTACGTCATGGCGCAGGAAGCCGCACCAGCGGACTTCACCGTCGCCACGACGGCCGATTACGGCACCTACCTGGTCACCCCCGACGGGCACTCCCTGTACCTCTACGTCAAGGACGAAGGCGGCGTCAGCGCGTGCGTTGACGCCTGTGCCAACAACTGGATCGCCCTGCTGGCGGGAGACGACGGCGTGGCCACGGCCGGCGAGGGCGTAGACCAGAGCCTGGTCGGCACGACCACGCGCGCTGACGGCGGCGTCCAGGTCACGTACGGCGGCCACCCCCTCTACACCTTCAAGCGCGACACGGCCCCCGGCACGACCCGCGGCCAGAAGCTCGGCGGCGAGTTCTTCCTCGTGTCGCCGACCGCCGCCGCCATCGAGGACAAGCTCCCCGAGCAGCAGGCCGACATCTCGGAGTCCGATCTCGACGCCCTCAAGGCGACGGGCGCCGCCGTCTTCGCCGCCAACTGCGCCGTCTGCCACGGCGACAACGGCGAGGGCCGCATCGGACCTGCGCTGGCGAACAACAGCATCGTCGGCAACACCGATTTCATCGTCGAGCGCGTGCTCAACGGCTTCATCGAGCACGGCATGCCGCCCTTCAAGGCCCTCGACGACCAGCAGATCGCTGGAGTTATCACCTTCGTACGCACCTCCTTCGGCAACGACTACGGTGCCGTTCTCGCAGAGGAGGTGAGCACTCGGCGGTAAGGGCCTGACGCACCAGGCCCAAGCAGCGAAGTGTCCCAGATCTCGCCCGACCTTCCACGTACTCTAGAAAGGTATTGGTGGCAACCAGAATGACGTATACGCAACCCGCCAGACGCAACGGCAGGCGCTCCATCGCGCTCGGCTGCGCGCTCGCCGTCCTCCTCACGGTCGGTGCGGCCTTCGCCAACGCCGAGCTCATCCGGATCCAGCGCGATGCCGGCCAGTGGGTGATGGCGAACGGCAACTACCAGGGCTGGAACTACAGCACGCTCAACCAGATCACGAGCTACAACGTCAAGAACCTGCAGGTGAAGTGGACGCTGCAGCTCGGCGTCACGGACTCCCTCGAAGCTCCGCCCATCGTGGTCGGTAACACCATGTACATCCTCACGCCGAAGCCGAACACGGTGTACGCGCTCGACCTGACGCGCGAAGGGTTCATCAAGTGGTCGTACCGCGTCGACCAGCCGAACCTCTCGCAGGCCAAGGCGTGTTGCGGCGCCCAGTCGCGCGGCATCAGCTACGCCGACGGCAAGATCATCCTCAACTCGCTCGACGGCCAGCTCATGGCCCTCGACGCCGGCACGGGCGCCGTCCTCTGGAACACCCAGGTCACCGACCTGAGCATCACCGAGACGACGACCAACGCCCCCCTCATCGTCGGCAGCAACATCCTGATCGGCAACGAAGGCGGCGAGCGCGGCGTGCGTGGCTGGGTGGCCGCCTACGACCTCCAGACCGGCGAACAGGTCTGGAAGTTCTACAACACGGGCCCGAACGCCGACATGGGCATCGGCGAGCGCTGGAACCCCTTCTACGAGATCGACAAGAAGTGGACCGAGCCGGGCGTCGACACCTGGTACGGCGACTCCTGGAAGCTCGGCGGCGGCACGGCGTGGGGCTACTTCACGTACGACCCCGAGTCGAACCTCTTCTACTACGGCACCGCCAACTGCGGTCCGTGGAACCCGGACTACCGCCGCGACCCGGCCACCGCGCCCGGCCTCGACCAGTACCTGTCCAAGTACTGCGCCTCGACCATCGCGCGTGACGCGACGACGGGCGAGATGGTCTGGGCCTACCAGAACACGCCGCAGGACCAGTGGGACTTCGACGAGCCGGGCCAGAACTTCGTGGCCGACCTCACCATCGACGGCCAGGTCGTCAAGGCCCTCATCAAGCCCGCTCGCAACGGCTTCTTCTACGTGTTCGATCGCCTGACGGGCGAGCTGGTGCGCGACGTCTTCGCGTACACGAACGTCAACTGGGCCTCCGGCGTCGACCGCGAGACCGGCATGCCGATCTACAACGAGGACGCCCTGACCTACACGGACATCCCGACCCCGATCTCGGTCTGCCCCTTCATCGCCGGTAACAACTGGTACAACGACGCGTACTCGCCCGCCACGGGCCTCGTCTACTTCCAGGCCGAGAACCGCTGCGCGACGTTCACGGGCACGGAAGCCGAGTACACCCCCGGCGAGAGCTACATCCTGATGAGCTTCACGGACATCGGGAACGGCCCCGGCGGCTGGACCGGCGAGCTGCAGGCGTGGGACCCGGTCACGGGTCAGAAGGCCTGGGGTCTCAAGACCTCGACCGGCAACGACGCCAAGCCCGTCTTCGCGACGGCAGGCAACCTCGTCTTCGGCGGCACCGACACTGGCGAGTTCCGCGCCGTGGACGCCCGCAGCGGCCAGGTCCTCTGGACGTTCCGCACTGGCTCCAACTTCCGCGGCTCCCCCATGAGCTACACGGGCCCTGACGGCAAGCAGTACCTGGCGGTCGTCACGAGCCAGGCGCCGACGGACCCGCAGATCGGCACGGACACGACGGCAGACGCCGCCGGGCGCTACCGCCGCGCCGGTACGACGCTGTACGTCTTCGGGCTGCCCTGAGCATGCTCGAACCGCCTCTCGAGCACCGCGAGGCGGCCTAGCTTGAGACGAGCGTGCGGGCAGTCGCGACTGCCCGCACGCTCTCTTACAAACCGCGCCTGCATCACAGCCGCACCGCAACCGCACCGCGACAGCCAAACGCGACGAGATGAAAGAGTAGGCAGCCGACCATGCTTCGAGGCGCGAACGCGACAGTATCTACCGCACAGGACCCATCTACCGCACGGAGGCCAAGGCACCCCACCGCCCTCCGGCACCCGCGAGGCACCGCCGCCCGCAGGCTCGGCGCCACTTATCTGACGTTGCTCGTATCCCTGACCCTGGCCACGCTCTCGACCGGCGCGGCGCAGGCCACCGACCACGCATGGGAGCTGCGCGTCTGCGCCGCCCCGGACGAGATGCCCTTCTCCAACCAGGCGGAAGAAGGCTTCGAGAACCGCATCGCGGACATCCTGGCCGATGAGCTCGGCGCGCGCCTGACGTACGACTGGACGGCCTTCACCTCCGACCTCATCAACCTGCACTTCGCGGAAGGCACGTGTGACGTGATCATGGGCGTGCCGGACGGCTTCGAGAAGGGCCTCAACACCATCACCTACTACCAGAGCCCTTACGTGCTCGTCTACCGGGCCGACGCCGGCTTCGACATCGACGACATGGACGACCCTGACCTCGCCGACCTGAGGCTCGGCGTGCAGGGGCTCGGCATCCCGCCCCACGAGGCGTTGCGGCAGCGCCGGCTCATCGACAGGGTGGCGCGCATCTACGGCGGGGAAGAAGGCAAGGACCGGCTCGGCGTCGTGGTCAGGGACGTCGCATCCGGCGCCATCGACGTCGGCTTCGGCTGGGGTCCCGTGATGGCGTACTACGCCGCCCTGAGCCCGGTCGAGCTCGTCGTCAAGCCGGTGGAGCCCGCCTTCGACTTCCCTTCCATCTTCCAGTACATCCCCATGACGGTGGCGGTGCGGCGTAACGACGTCGCCATGCAGGAGCGCCTCAACCGCGCCATCGTCGCCAGGTGGGACGACATCCAGGCCGTGCTGCGCGAGTACCTCGTGCCCCTCATGGACATGCCAGCGCCCTTCCTCGGCGACTTCACGCTGCCGCCGACGACGCTGCGGGTCGGCGCGGTGATCCCCATGCCGACCGGCGGACGCACGTTCATAGCCGGCGTCAACGACCTCGTCGGCAACGCGGCCCGCATGGGCGCGCTGCAGGCGGAAGGGGTCGTCAACCAGTCCGGCGCCGCGACCGACCGGGACGTGCGCGTCCTGTTGGCCAGCAGCCCGAGCGCGGCGGCGGCGACACGGGCGGCGGACGCCATGCTCGCGCTTGGCGAGGTGGACGCCCTCGTCGGCGGCGTCGGCGACGGCCAGGCGGAAGCCCTCGCGGAGCTCGCCGCCGCGCACGGCGTGCCGTTCGTCAACATCGGCTCGCCGAGCCTCGCGCTGCGGGCGGAGTGCCGGCCGACGACCTTCCACGTGCAACCGTCCGCCGGGGCCTACCTCGACGCGCTGGTGCGCCTCTACCGGAACGGGACGGCCCCGCAGCGGTGGTACGTCGTCTACCCGGAGGGGGGTGAAGGCGGGGCGCTCCTCGCCAGGGCGGCGCTGGCAGCCGAGACCGTCGGCGACGTCGTCGCCGGGAGCCGCGCCGTGCCGCCAGGGCGGCCCGTCTACTTCGACCTCCTGGACGAGGCGAAGAGCCTGGGGGCCGACACGGTGGCGGTGCTGCTCGACGCCGCCGATCAGGTGGCGCTGATCGGTCAGGCGGAGGATGGCGGCTACACCCTGCGCATGGCGCCCTTCCCCGACCCCGTCACGCAGACGAGGGAGTTCCTGGCGTCGACCAACCGCTACGGGGCAGGCAGGGACGTACCGCGCATCCAGCTCTGGGAGCCCACGCTCGGCTCCGCCGCGGCCGACATGAACGAACGGTTCGCGGCCCGCTGGGGTCAGCCGTTCGACGCCCCGGCGTGGGCGGCGTACGAGGCCGTCGCCGTGCTCACGGCCGCGGCGCGGCTGGCGAACAGCGCGGACGGCGCCGCGCTGGCGGCCGCCCTGCTCGAGGTGGACGCGGGGAGCCTCGGCGGCAAGGCGGGTGACGTGGCCTTCCGCTCGAGCGATCACGAGCTGCGCCAGCCCATGTACGTGGTGTCGGTCGACCGGAACGCCCAGTGGGGGACGACGCTCTCGCAGCGGCTCGCGGCCGGTCGCCTGGTGGGGACGTTGCCGGAAGGGTCGTTGGGCGCGGTCGAGCTCGACGCGCTCGGCGGCGCGGGCGCGCCCTCCTGCGGGTTCTAGCGGCTCACTTCCAGATGACGAGCTCGTCGAACGAGGACGCCCGCTCGAGCTCCCGCAAGGGGATGTCGTGCCTGGCCGGGGCGATCGGTTCCATCGTCGTCTCCGGCACGACCCGCGCCCCGAACGGATCGATGGTTCGGGCGTCGCTCGGGGTCCGAGGCGGCCTGATGGCCGAGGCGCGGGCGGCGGCGATCGCTTCGGCCGTGACGGTCGTGACGCGCTTGAGGAGCTCCTCCGCCTGAGCGGGCATCATCGGCTTGGCGTAGAAGTAGCCCTGCGCGGTGTCGGCGCCGAGCCTGCGGAGGAAGTCGCGTTGATACGCCGTCTCGACGCCCTCGGCCACGACCTCCTTGTTCAGCTTGTGCGCCATGGCGCAGATGGCCTCGACGATGGGGGCGGCGTCCTCGGAGCCGCCGGACGTGCGCACCACGTTGCGCTGCAGGGCGCTCCTGACCGCCGGGTCCACCTCCGCCGCCGGCGGCGCACCCCGTAGCGGCCCCTGGGCGAGCCTCTGGACGAACGACCTGTCGATCTTCAGCGTGCCGATCGGGAGGCTCTGGAGGTAGGCGAGCGACGAGTAGCCCGTCCCGAAATCGTCGAGCGCTATGCGCACGCCGAGCCGCTGGAGCTGCCTCAGGATGCGGACCGCCAGGTCGTTGTCGCGCTCGAGGACGCTCTCGGTGACCTCGAGCTCGAACAGGCCCGGGTCGATGCCGGAGTCGTCGAGCGCGCCCCTCACGGTGTCGACGAAGTTCGACTGATGGAACTGCAGCGTCGACACGTTGACGGCGACGCGCACGGGCACGAAACCCTGGCGCAGCCACGCGCGCAGCTGCATGGCGGTCTCGCGCAGCATCCAGTGTCCGATCGGGGCGATCATGCCCGCTTCCTCCGCCACGGGGAGGAACTCGGCCGGCGAGACCTTGCCGAGATCGGGCGAGTGCCAGCGGAGCAGCGCCTCGAAGCCGACGAGCGAGCCGTCGACGATCCGGAACTGTGGCTGGTAGACGACCTTGAACTCGTTCTCCGCCAGGGCACGCCTGAGCACGCGCTCGAGCTCCAGACGCCGCGTGAGGCGCGTGCGGACCTCGACCGTGCTGAAGTTGTAGGCGTTCTTGCCGGCGACCTTCACCTGGTACATGGCGGCGTCGGCCGACTGGAGGAGCGCCTCGACCTCGCCCCCGTCGCGCGGGTAGAGGGCGACGCCTATCGAGGCGGAGACCTGCAACTCGCGGCCGTCGACGGTGAACGGGGTGCTCAGCTCGCGCACTAAGCTCCTGGCGATCTGCCCGGCGGCCTGCTCGTCGCGCACCCCCACGAGGGCGACCATGAACTCGTCGCCGCCCACCCTGCCGACGAGGTCCTCGTCCCTCACGTTGCTCAGCAGGATCTGGCCGACCTCCCTGAGGAGCTTGTCGCCCAGGTCGTGACCGTAGGTGTCGTTGACGAACTTGAAGCGGTCCAGGTCGACGAACAGGAGCGCCAGCCCGCTGCCGGTGGCCGTGGCGGCGTCGAGCTCCGCCCTGAGGCGCTCCTCGAAGGCCTGGCGTACCAGGGTGCCGGTCAAGGGGTCGACGAGCGCCTTGCGCCGGGCGGCGCGCTCGTGGTGGAGGTTGTGCTCCAGGCGCCGCATCCAACCGACGACGAGGCCGGCGCCCGAACAGGCGAGGAACGCGAACATCTGATCGGCCTGCAGGAGGCTAAGCGGGTTCCACGTCGCGACCCCGAGCGCGTCCATGCGGACCTGCACGGCGAGGTAGCCGAGCACGCCGCTCGCCAGCCCGCCGACCGGGCCCCAACTCCAGCCGGAGACGGCCACCGGGAGCAAGGCGACGAGCGGGGCGTACGAGCCGGCCAGCTCGACGATCTCCCCGTACCCGACGAGGTAGGCGCCCCATAGGAGCAGCGGTGACAGTCTCTTGAGCCAACCAGGCATCTTGCAAGCAGGTTAGCCGGGCCGCGTGACGGGCTTCTTACGCGCCAGGTGACAACTCTCACGCGCCGACGTCTCCGCCGGACGTGGCGGCCCAACGCCGGTCATCACGGACCGATGACACGCGCGCGGTAGAACCGTGGCGTCTCACATGGGGAGACGCGTCGCTCACACCAGAAGGTAGTGACTGGGAGGCGCCAAAGCGGGTAGCATTGAGGCAATCTCCAGCGAGGCGCTTTGGCATGGAAGCTACTTCCGGTCGAGGGGTACACCGGATACCACGAGCGCCCGGCGGGCCTACCCGCAGGTCTGGAGACCAAGGAGGAAGTGGATGAAGATCAAGGTCGTACCACGCGCGCTGGTGCTGCTCGTCGCCGCCCTCACGGTCGGCGGCTGGAGCTCGGCGCAGACGCTCACCATCGCGATGAGCGCCCAACCGGACACGCTCGACCCGCAGGTCACCGCCGCCACGGCGGCTTTCCAGGTGAGCAAGTCCATCTACGACGGGCTCGTCGAGGTCGACCAGGCCGGCAACATCGTGCCCGCCCTCGCCAAGTCGTACACCGTCAGCAACGACGGCCTCAGCTACACCTTCGAGCTGAACGACGCCACGTTCCACGACGGCACGGCCTTCGACGCCCAAGACGTCGTCGCCACCCTGGACCGCATCAGGGACGAGGCCACCGGCTCCTCGAAGCGCAGCGAGTTCGCCAGCATCACCAGCGTGACGGCCGTTGACGATCACACCGTCACCATCGCCCTGTCGCAGACGAGCCCCGCGCTCCTCGCCAGCCTCGCCTCCGGCTGGGGCGCCATGCTCCCGAGCGAGAAGTTGGCCGAGGGCCACGACTTCGGCAACCAGCCGATCGGGACCGGCCCCTTCAAGCTCGTCTCCTGGGTCCGCGACAACGCCATCACGCTCCAGCGCAACGACAGCTACTACCAGGGCGCCCCGGCCCTCGAGCAGGTCGTCATCCGCTTCGTGACGGACAACGCCGTGCAGTACCAGGGCCTCGTGACCGGCGAGTTCGACATCATCGACAACGTGCCCCAGGCGCAGCAGCCCACTGTCGAGGCCGACCCCTCCCTCACCCTCGTGCGCGAGCCGTCCGGCACGGTCCTCGTCGCCGCCCTCAACGCCCGCAACCCGTACCTGAACGACGCGCGCGTGCGCCGCGCCCTCAACATGGCCGTCGACACCGAGATCGTCATGGAAGTCGCCTACGGCGGCGGCCCGCAGGTCGGCACGTTCATGGAAGCGGGCAGCCCCTGGTACCCCGACTCCGTGCAGCCGTTCCCGTACGACCCCGAGAAGGCCAAGGCCCTCCTCAAGGACGCAGGCGTGCCGGCCGACTGGACGATCAGGCTCGTCCTCCCGCAGCCGTACCCGCAGCACATCCAGGCGGGCCAGATCGTGCAGGACTTCCTCAGCCAGGTCGGCGTCAAGGCCGAGATCTCCATCGTCGAGTGGGGCGTGTGGCTCTCCGACGTCTACGGCGGCCCGCACGAGTTCGACATCACCGTCATCGGCCACACGGGCAAGCTCGACCCCTCCGGTCGCGTCACCGGCCTCGGCACCGACCGGAACTACACCGGCGTGATCGACGACGACGTCGCCAACTGGATCGCCCAGGCCAACTCGAACCCCGATCCGACCATGCGCCGCTCGCTGTACTCCCAGGCCCTCATCCGCCTGCACGACGACGCGCCGTTCATCTACTTCGGCACGGCCGAACGCGTGTACGCCAGGAAGGCGAGCGTCCAAGGGTTCTGGATCACGCCGCTCCTCGACTCCTTCGACTTCAGGACGACCAGCTTCCAGTGACGGTCCGGCCGCCCGAGCGTGGCGGCGTGAGTCACTAGCCGAGGCTCGAGGCGACTACGGATGGGTCAGCCGTCAGGCACCCCATCCGTAGTCGCCGACGCCCTGGCGCCGTAGCCGACCAGCGAACCCACCGTGCCAAGGTACTTGCTCGTACAGACCCTCTCCTTCATCGTCACCCTGTGGGCGGTGCTGACGCTCGTGTTCGTCGCGATGCGCGCGCTGCCGGGCGACGCCGCCACGATCATGGGCGGGCTGGACGCGACCGAGTCGCAGACGAGCGCGCTGCGCGCGCAGCTCGGGCTCGACCGCTCGCTGCCCGCCCAGTACGTCGGCTACCTGGCCGACGTCGTACAAGGCGACCTCGGCAACTCCTTGCGCGAGCGGCGGCCCGTCGTCCGCGTGCTCGTCGACCGGCTGCCCGTGACCGTGACGCTCGCCGGTATCTCGTTCGTGCTCGCGCTCGTCATCGGGCTGGGCCTCGGCCTCCTCGCCGGGCTCCGACCAGGCGGCCCGTTCGACCGGATCGCCTTGCTCTTCACGACGATCGCGCTCGCCCTGCCGGAGTTCTGGTTCGGGTTCCTGCTCATCCTCCTGTTCGCCGTACAGCTGGGCTGGTTCCCCGTGATCGGCCTGCCGCCCCAAGGGTTGACTCTGGCCGCCAGCTGGCACCTGCTCCTCCCCGCCATCACCCTCGCCATCCCGAGGGCGGCCCAGGTGGCGCGCCTCGCGCGGGCCCGCGTCCTCGAGGAGCGCCGGTCCGACTACGTCCGCACGGCGCGCAGCAAGGGCCTCAAGCCCACGTCCGTCGGTAGGCACATCGCCAGCAACTCGCTCCCCGGCGTCATCCCACTGCTCGCACTGGAGCTCGGCGGGCTCCTCACCGGCACCATCGTCGTCGAGCAGGTCTTCGGGCTTCCCGGGTTGGGCGCGACCATCCTCGGCGCCATCGGCGCGCGCGACTACCCCGTGGTGCAGGGCGTCACCATCCTCGCCGTGAGCGTCTACGTCCTCGTCAACTGGTTGGCCGATCTCTCGCAGGTCATCGCCGACCCAAGGCTGAGGGCCTCATGAACCAGGCGCGCTTCGGCGTCATCCTCCTCGTGCTGATCGCGATCTCGGCCGTCTTCGCACCGCAGCTGACGGGCCACGACCCGATCAAGCCGGACTACCGCGCCCGCTACGTCGGCCCGAGCAGCGAGCACCCGCTCGGCACGGACGGGCTGGGCCGCGACGTGCTCGCCCGCTCTTTGGCGGGCGGCAGGGTCTCACTGGTCGTCGCCCTCTCGGCCACCCTCCTGACGTTCGCTATCGGGGCCTCCCTAGGCGTGCTGGCCGCGGGCGTCGGCGGCGCCACCGACCTCCTGCTCTCCCGCGTGTTCGACGCGCTCCTCGCCTTCCCGGGCTTCCTCCTCATCCTCATCGTGGTCGCTACCCTCGGCGGCGGCTCGCTGCAGACCGTCATGGCCATGGGGGTGGCCGGGGCGCCCGTGTTCTTCCGGCTGGCCAGGTCGTTCACACGCCAGGAGCTCCGCTCCGAGTACGTGACGGCCGCGCGGGCACTCGGCGCAGGCCGTGGGCGGCAGCTGCTGCGCCACGCCGTGCCGAACTTCCTCGGCAGCGTGGTGGTCCAGATGGCCAGCACGGCGGCGGCCTTCCTCCTGGTCGAGGCGTCCCTCTCGTTCCTCGGCCTCGGCGTGCCGCTGCCGACGCCAAGCTGGGGCAACGTCCTGCAGGACGCCCGCTCGTACCTCACCACCCAGCCGTGGGCCGCCGTCGGGCCTGGCCTCTTCCTCGCGGGCGCGTCGCTGTCGTTCCAGTTCATGTCGGACGGCCTGCGCGACGTGCTCGACCGCCGTTCCTGACCGGTCGTATGATCGGCGCATGTGGATCCGCACCCTCGACGACCGTGTGATCAACTCCCTACAGATCGAGAGCCTCGAGGTCGTCGAGACCTACCCGGACGAGGTCGACCCGCAGGACATCGAGGCCGAGCTCGTCGAGCCGGACTACTTCGAGGTCGTGGCCGTGCTCGCCTCGGGCGACGAGGCCCTGGTTCACGCCTGCGAGGACGAGCAGGAAGCGTTCCTCGCCTACGACCTGATCACCGCGACCTTGGCGCGGGGCACCTACCGCGACGGGACGCAAGTGCGCGAGGTCACCTCCGTGGCCGACCTGCTCGAACGCGAACGCCAGTCGCATAACTAGGCCGGGCTAGGCGGGCCGCCGGCTCCCGGTCGCCGTGAGGCGACGGGCCGGCCCGGCCCTCGCGCCGGACGTTCACCTCCCCGACGACCCTCAGGCCAGCCGGAGGGGCCGGCCGGACCCGAGCTCCTCCACGACGCCGATACGGCTCGTGCACGGGAAGCGCGTCGCGAGGCGCGCGGCGACGGCGTCGGCCCGCTCGGGCGCGACGCATAGGAACAGACCGCCGCTCGTCTGCGGGTCGACGAGCGTCAACCACGCGACCTCGTCCAGCGCGTCCCGGCCCTCGACGGCCTCGGCGACGTACTCGCCGTTGGTGCGGTGGGCCCGCGTCAGGCTCCCGCCCGCGAGGGCCTCGCGGGCACCGGGCAACAGGGGGACGCTGCCGGGGTGGATCCGTATGGCCACCCCGGAGGCGCGGGCGACGTGCAAGGCGTGACCGAGCAGGCCGAACCCCGTGACGTCGGTCGCGGCACGGACGGCGGCGTGGAGGTCGTCCGGCAGCTCCGACCGGTTCACCTGCCGCATGGAGGCGACGGCCTCCCTCAGCGCGGCGGTCCCCACCTCGCCCGCCTTCAAGGCGGCCGACAGCGTGCCGGTCCCGATCGCCTTCGTGAGCAGGACGACATCGCCCGGCCGCGCGCCGGCGTTCGTCCACAGTCGGTCCGGATGGGCGACGCCGGCGACGCTGAAGCCGAACTTTAGCGTGTCGTCCTCGATGGAGTGCCCGCCCACGAGGACCGCGCCGGCCTCCTCGATGACCTCCGCCGCGCCCTCCATCAGCTCTGTCAGGACCGAGTCGGGCAGCATGCCGAGGGGGTAGGCGAGGATCGTCATGGCGGACAGCGGCCGGCCACCCATCGCGAAGACGTCGGAGATGGCGTTGGCGGCGGCCACGGCGCCGAAGTCGCGGGGGTCGTCGAGGATGGGCGTGAAGAAGTCGAGCGTCTGGATGAGGGCCAGTTCCGGCGTGAGGCGCCAGACGGCGGCGTCGTCGAGGTGCTCGGCGCCGACGAGGAGATCGGGGTGCGTGCTCACCGGGAGCGAGCGCACGAGCCGCGAGAGCGTGCCCGCCGCGATCTTGGCGGCGCAGCCGCCCTTCTTGACCGTGCTGGTGAGGCGCACGGGCGCCGTCGCGGCGTCAGCGGGCGGCGTGGCCTCCGCCGCCTCCAAGCTCACCTTGATCGCCGTCCGGTGCCCCGTCACCACTCCGTCCTCAGCCATCCGGTCACAGCCTCCTCGTCGCCCGCGAACAGCACGGGCCTGGCCAGCTTAACCAGCGAGCGGCGGTATAGGGGGTCGTAATGCCCTTCAAGCAACGCCCCGATCCAGGGCGTGTGGGCCTCCGGGTCCGCCCAGCTCGCGTCGCTCCCCGCCAACGCCTCGATCCGGGCGATGACGTCCTGCACGCCGGCCGCGCCCAGGCGCCGCTTGAGCTTGAGGCTCGAGCTCATCAGGTCGGCGGCAACGGCCTCGCGCCCGAGGCGTGTGGTCGGCTCCGCCACGTACTCGTCGTAGATCGCGGTGCTCCGCTCGACGAGCCCGGCTTCGAGCACCACGACCGGCGCGGCGCACATGGCGGCGAAGAGCGCGTCGGGCAGCGCGCGCACGCCGACGAAGCGCGACTCGTCCTCGACCACGAGCCTCTCGGACGGGTCGAGGACCAGCTCGGCGGCGAGGGCGTTCTCGAACGTCTGCTGGCTCGGTTGGGCGGCCTGGCCGTGCCCGAAGGCGCTGCCCCGGTGGCGGGCGAGGCCCTCGAGGTCGAGCGCCTGCAAGGCCGGCGCGCCGGGCGCCGGGCCGACGCCTGCCGCGGCCGGCGCCGCGGCGCCACGGCCATGAGCGCCGTCAGCGAGGCGTCTCAGCAGCCGGGTCTTGCCGGCCCCCGTGAGGCCGCTCAGCACGACGAGCCGCTTGTGCGCCAGGGCGCTTGGCAGGGTGTCCATGAGGTGGGCGCGGAGGGCCTTGTAGCCGCCCGCGACCTTCGCCGCCCGGTCGCGGTCCGCGAACTGGACGACGAGGCGGCTGCGTAGTCCGCCGCGCCAACAGGCGACGGCCGTCTGCGGCCGGCCGGCGTCTATCACGCCGCGCCAGGCCGTGACCCGCTCGGCGAGGGAGTCGCCGACGAGTTCGTAGCCGAGCTCGATGGCCGCCTGTTGGCCGGCCTCCTTGTAGCGGATGCCGACCAGGTGGCGCTCCGAGTCCGTCATGAGCGGCAGCGAGACCGCCCCCGGCAAGGCGCCGCGCCCGACCTCGATGGGCGAGCGCACGTCGAGCAGCGTGTAGGGCGACACGCGGCCGCCCAACGGGTAGACGTGCCGGGGAGCTATGTCCACCGCGCCAGGATAGCCTTGCGGTCGCGCGCGTGCCTGGACCTCGGGGCCGGCCGCCTGCTGGTGGGCCGCGCTCACGGTCGCGCGCGTGCCGGGCCTCAGACGTCGAGGGTCAGGCTCGCGATGTCGCGCGGGTAGTCGGTCAGCAGCTCGATGCCCGACGTGGTGACCAGCACCGTGTCCGAGTGGCGGAAGCCCCCGAGCCCCGGCACGTACAGGCCCGGCTCGACGGAGAGGACCATGCCGGCCTCGATGGTCCCCCGGTAACCGAGGTCGAGGAACGGGCTCTCGTGGATGCGCTGCCCCAGGCCGTGCCCGACGTGATGGCGCCAGTGAGGCCACAAGGAGTGCTCGTCGACGTAGGCGCGCATCGCGAGGTCGACGGAGGCCGCGGCGGCCCCGGGCCGGATGGCGGTGAAGCAGAGGTCCTGCAAGGCGAGCATGTGGTCGAAGTAGTGCCGCTGCTCGGCGCTCGGCGCGCCCAGGAACAGCGTGCGCTCGAGCTCGCTGAGGTAGCCCCACACGTCCGCCGCCGCGCCCGTCACCAGCGTGTCGCCGACCCGGAACGTGGCGTCGTGCGCCAAGGCGTGCGGGAAGGCGCCGGCCGGACCGATCTGGCCGCGGTAGATGGCCAGGGCGCCCCTCACCCACTTGTTGCGCTGGCGGTACGGCACGCCGAAGGCCTCGTTCATCGCGCGCGTGGCCGCCGCGCAGGCGGCCCCGACGACGGCGTCCTCCGTCAGCCCCGGTTTGGTGCCGGCCTGCAGGAGCCTGTGCGCGTGCGCGCCCCAGCGGGCGCTCTCGCGCACCAGGGCGACCTCGTGGTCGGACTTGCGGGCCATCTGCTCGTCCAGGGTCACGCTGAAGCTCACCACGTCGACGCCGGCCAGCTCGCCGAGCCTCACCGGGGCGTACCCCATGACGGGCGGGTAGCCGTCGTGGTCGACGGCGATGGCGCGGCGGCCCACCCCGAGCCGGCGCACCTCGCGGAGCAGCAGCTCGAGGGGGTGTACCTCGCCGGGGTACTCGGGGTAGGCGACGACGCGGTCGACGTCCGCCAAGGCTTCCGCGTGCTCGAGCTCCAGGCGTGGGACGAAGAGGACGCGCTCCCCGCCCGGCCCGACGACCAGCGCTATCGGCCGCTCCGTCGGGCTGAAGACGAAGCCCGTGAAGTACTGGATGTACTGGTCGTCGAAGAGGACGATGACGTCCGCGCCACGCCCGGCCGCGCCTTGCGCGCTGGCGTAGGCCGTCCGGGCGCGCTCCGCGTACTCCGCCGCCCCGATGGGGGCCAGCGCAGACGTGGCTGGCCCGCCTCCGCCGGTCCCGGTCGAGCGGCCGGCGGCAGGACCCGGTCCGGGCCCGGCCGCCGCCGGTCCGCTCACGCCGGCACGACGCGGTCCAAGAACCGCCTCACGGCGGCGCGCCACGCCTCGCGCTCCTCGTTCTGCGGGCCGTGACCGCTGTTCTCGAAGATGACGAGCTCGGAGCCGGGGATCAGCGCGTGGAGCTCCTCGCTCGCGACGAGCGGCGTGATCCAGTCGTGCCGGCCGACGGTGATGAGCACGGGCACGCGCAGCTCGCCCAGGCGGTCGCGCAGGTCGAACCCCTGTTGGTTGTGCGCGAACGCGTAGTTGTGGGTGGCGTGGTGGATCTGCATCGCGGCGACCTGCTCGGCGTCGCGGGCCGGGTCGTAAGTAGTCGTGTAGAGCGGCATGATCATGGCGATGAGGGCCCGGAAGTCGTCGTCGGACGTCGTCCTGCCCTCGAAGAGCCGCTCGAGCTCGCCCTCGTCCATCGGGTAGGGGCTCTCGAGGGCGATGCGCATCGCCTCGCCCTTGTGGCCGGAGTGCGCGGCCGTGTCGCGCAGCACCACGGCGCTCACGTGCTCGGGGTAGCGCAGCGCGTACTCCTGGGCGAGGTAGCCGCCGTACGAGCCGCCGGCGATCACCACCTTGTCGCCCAGGCCGAGCGTCCGCCGCACGACGTCCGTGTCGGCGGCGAACTGCTCGTGCGTGTACGGCGGGGTGTCGGAGCTTGACCCGGAGCCGCGCTGGTCGTAGCTCACGACCCGGAAGCGGTCCGTGAACGCCGCGTAGACCTCCCAGTCGTTCCTGCGGCTGCCCATGCCGGGCGCGCCGTGCAGCGTGATGATCGCCGGCTTGGACACCGCCGCCGGGTCGCTCAGCGCGCTGTCGTCGACCGCCAACGTGGCGCCGTTGATCTCGAGCCTGCGCGTGGTGGGCGCCTCCTCGGCCCTGCCGGTGCCCGGAGCGCTCACCTCGCCCACGTCGCCTTGAGGACGCGCATGACGTTGCCGCCGACCGCCTTGCCGATGTCGTCGTCGCTGTAGCCGTGCTTGACGAGCCAGCGCACGATGTTCGGGAACGCCTCGGAGGGGTTCTCGAGCCCGTCGACGAACTCGACGCGCGGGTACTCGAGCTGGCCGCGCGACGCCCCGATCGAGAGGGCCTCCGTGAGCGTCGTGTGCAGGCCGACGTGGTCGCCGAAGAGGACGTCGGGGCCGAACGCGACGTGGTCGATGCCGACCAGGTCGACGCAGTACTCGAAGTGCTCCATGAACGACTCGATGGTGTGACGGGGCCGGTTCCTCGTGATGGTGGTGTGGGGCGCGGCCTCGATGCCGATGACCCCGCCCTTGGCGGCGCAGGCCTTGATGACGTCGTCCGGCTTCAGGCGCCTCGAGTCCCACAGGCTGCGAGCGCCGGCGTGCGTGATGAAGACGGGCTTGCTGGAGAGCTCGATCGTGTCCATGGCGGTGACGTCGCCCGAGTGGCTCACGTCGATGGCGAGGCCAAGCTTGTTCATGCGCTCGACGGCCTTGCGGCCGAAGGCGGTGAGGCCGCCGTCGCGCGGCTCCTTGAGGCCGGCGCCGAGGGCGTTGCCCTCGCTGTACGCGATGCCGATGCAGCGCACGCCGAGGCCGTAGAGGACGTCGAGGCGGTCGAGCTCGTTCTCGATCATGGCTGCGCCTTCGATGCTGATGATGAAGGCGATCTTGCCATCGGCCTTGGCCCTGACGATCTGCTCGGTCGTGGTGCAGAGCTCGACCATGTCCTGGTGGGCGATGTCGGAGAGGCGCAGGCCGATGTCGGTGATGACGTCGTCCCACTTCCAGCCGCCGCGGGAGTGGACCATGGCGGTGCCGTCCATCATGTTGTCGAACACGGCGTCGAGGCCGCTCACGGCCAGCCCCTCGTAGCCGGTGAAGTCGCGGCCCCACCTGCGGAACTCGAAGAACTGGCGCAGGTCCTTCGGCGCCACGAAGCAGTGGTCGTGGAGCGAGATCATGAGCTTCTCCTGGAAGAGGCGTTTCACCCGCTCCTCCTCGGCGGGCGTCACCTCCACCTGCTTCGACGGCACGCGGTTCACCACCGCGGCGAGCTCGAACTCCTTGTAGTCGACTCCAGGCTCGAGGTACTGGAACGATTTGTAGCCGTCGTAACGTTTCTTCTGCATCGGATCTCCTTGGTCGGGGCGCCTCTAGCCGCGCGGGTCGAACACGTCGCGCAGCGCGTTGCCGAGCACGTTGAAGGCCAGCACCGTCACGGCGATGAACAGGCCCGGGTAGATGGCGAGCTCCGGTTTGAGCCAGAGGTACGACTGGGCGTTCTGGAGCATGTTGCCCCAAGAGGCGAGGGGCGGCTGGATGCCTAGGCCTAGGTACGACAGGCCCGCCTCGGTGAGGATGGCCCACCCGACCCCGAGCGACGCGAGGACGATCGCCTGGGGCGCGACCTGCGGCATGACGTGCCTGAGCATGGTGCGCGGGTGGGTGGCGCCCAAGGCGCGGGCGGCCTCGACGAACTCGAAGCCCCTGACCTTGACGAACTCGGCGTGCACGACCCTGGCCATCTGGGCCCAGAAGCCGATGCCGACCGTGACGATGACGGTGACAGGATGGTTGCCGAAGGCCGTGACGACGACCAGGATGAGGAAGAAGTTGGGGATGGCCATGAACACGTCGACGAGGCGCATGACGACGACCTCGACGCGGCCGCGGAAGTAGCCGGCGAGGCCGCCGGCCACCATGCCGATGGCGAGGCCGACGACCATGGCGAGCAGGCCGACGCTGAGCGAGACGCGCCCTCCGGCGAGCACGCGCGCGAGCACGTCGCGGCCGAGCTCGTCGGTGCCGAGCGGGTGCGTGATGGTCGGGGCCTTGAGGATGTTGCGGGCGTCCGTGCGGTTGGGCGCCGTCCGGTAGACGAGCGGTCCGAGCCAGACGGCGGCGGCGAGCAGGACGAGCACGGCGAGGGCGATCACGCCAAGGGGCTGGCGCCGCACGTGCCGCCAGAAGCGCAGCCGCCGCGCTCTGCGCGCGTCGTTCCTGCTCTCCGCTACGAGCGAGCCCGGCGCGTCACTCATGGCGGATCCTCGGGTCGACGGCGGCGTACAGGAGGTCGACGAGCAGGTTGACGACCACGACGATGAGGCCCGCCAGGAGCGTTGCGCCGAGGATGACGGGGTAGTCGCGTCCGTTCGCCGCCTCGATGGCGAGGCGCCCGAGCCCCGGCCAGCCGAACACGCTCTCGATGACGACGGAGCCGGAGAAGAGCGCGGTGGTCACGAGGCCGAGGACGGCGAGGACGGGGACGAGCGCGTTCTTGAAGGCGTGCTTGAAGAGGACCGTGCCGGGAGCCAGGCCCTTGCCCTTGGCGGTGCGCACGTAGTCGGCGCGGTTCACCTCGAGCAGCGCCGAACGCGTTACGCGCACGACGTTGGGCATGAGCGTGAAGGCCAGCACGCCGGCCGGCAGCACGAGGTGGCTCAGGCGGTCGACGAGGCTCCCTGCGCCGCTGGCGCTGACGATGCCGGAAGCGGGCAGCCAGCGCAACTCGACGGCGAAGAGGATGATGGCGACGATCCCCAGCCAGAAGCCGGGGATCGACATGCCGAGCGTGGAGATCGTGCTGACGACGTGGTCGACCCAGCCGTTGCGGTAGACCGCCGCCAGGGTCCCGAGCAGCAGACCGAGGAGCGTGGCGGTGACGAGGGCGGCGAGCCCCAACGTGAGCGTGTTGGGCAGGCGCTGCATGAGGAGCCGGCCGACGGGGAGGCCCTGGTTGTAGCTCACCCCTAGGTCGCCTCGCACCGTGCCGGCGAGCCACTTCCCGTAGCGCACGAGGGGCGGGTCGTAGAGGCCGAACTGCTTGAAGAGCGCGTCACGCTGCTCGGCGGTGCTGTCGAAGCTGATGGCCGCCGACGGGCCGCCCGGCGCGAGGTGGATGAGGAAGAATGTCACGACCGACACGAGCCACAAGACGACCGCGCCCATGAGCACCCTGCGGACGATGAACGCGGTCATCTACGGCTCCTCGGCGGCTTCAGCGCGTAACGTACCAGTCGAAGGAGTACTGGAAGTTCGCGGCGCTGTTGATGTCGTGCATCCCGCCGATGCGCTTGTTCTGCACGGCGATCATGTCGGGGTACCAGAGGAAGAGGTAGGGCAGCTGTTCCGCCATGCGCTCCTGCGCCTCGCGGTAGACGGCGACCTGCTCGTCCTGGCTGGTGGCGGCGCGGCCGCGCTCCCAGATCTCGTCGAGGACGGGATCGCGGTAGTCCGGGATGTTGTTGCCCGTGACGGCGCTCGAGGAGGCGAAGTAGCTCGACTGGTCCGGGGTCGGCGGGGTGCTCCACCAGGCGAGCATGGCGTCGTAGTCGCGGTTCACGACGGCCTTCTGGATGAAGGCGTTCCACTCGATGGTCTCGACGTTGGCCTCTACGCCGATGTCCTGCCAGTACTGCTGCACGAGAAGCGTGGAGGGCACGAGGTAGCCGTACTGCCCGGTGGGCATGTCGATGACGAAGCGCTGGCCGTCCTTCTGGAGCACGCCGTCAGGGCCGGGCGTCCAGCCGGCCTCCGCCAGGAGCTCCTTGGCCCTCTCGGGATCGAAGGGCCACTGCGCGACGTCGTCGTCGTAGAGGGCCTGCTGCAGCGGGGCGATGGGGCCGGTGGCGACCACGCCGTAACCTTCGAGGACGGCGTCGATGATGGCCGGGCGGTCGATGGCGCTGAGGAGCGCCTGCCGCACGCGCACGTCCTGGAAACGCTCGTCGTTGAGGTTGAGCGCCACGAAGTACCAGATGTTCTGGCTCTGCCTGATGACCTCGAGGTTGGGGTTGTTCGCCACGCCCGCGAGTAGCGCAGGGTTCGTGATCGAGACCATGTCGAGCCCGCCGGCCAGGAGCTGCGCGATCTGAGCGTTGCCGTCGGGGATGATGTTGAAGGTGATGGACGCGAGCTTGGGCGCCGGCCCCCAGTAGTTCTCGTTCGGCACGAGCTTGACGTAGGCGCCCGGCACGAACTCGCCGACGCGGTACGGGCCCGTGACCACGGGGTTGCCCTTGTTGAACGAGGCCACCGTGAGGGGGTTCTCGGCGTCGCCAAGGACGTGCGCGGGGATCATCCCGGCGTAGTAGGCGAGGAAGTAGGGCAAGGAGGAGAACGGGCGGTTCAGTTCGAACACGACGGTGTGATCGTCGACCTTGACGACGCGGTCGACGGGCGCGAAGCCCGAGGCGCTCCGCGCTCCGAGGTCCTTGTTGAGGACGACGTCGTTGAAGGTGAAGACGACGTCGTCGGCCGTGAACGGCACGCCGTCGGACCACTTGGCCTCGGGGCGCAGGTGGAACGTCCAGGAGAGGCCGTCGGCCGCCGTCTCCCAGCTCTCGGCCAGACCCGGGGCGGGGCGGAGGTCGGTCGGGTCGTAGCGCACGAGCTGGTCGAACAGGATCGTGTTGATGAGGTTGGACTCGATGACCGCGGAGGCGTTCCACGGGTTGAGCGTCGGGTCGGCGTTGGTCGCGAAGGTGAGCGACCCGTTGGGGTCGTGGTCCTGCGCGCTCGCGACGACGACGGCCATGGACGCCAGCAGCGCGGTCAGCAACCTGAGGAGCTTGAAGCGGACACGGATCGGGGGCATGCGGTCCTCCTTGAACTTCCTCACCCCGAGTACCCGAGGCCGTTGGAGATGGCCTTGGCTACCCGGATGATGAGCGGCGTGTAGCGCGTCAGCTCTTCCTCGCCGACGCGGAAAGACGGTCCTCCGATGCTGATCGCGCCTACGACCTGACCGGGACCGTCGAAGACGGGCGCTCCGATCCCCTTGGCGTTATCGTCGAAGTCCCCGTCGCTGATCGAGTAGCCGCGCTCGCGCGTGAGTTCCAGCTCGCGCGCGAGCAACGCGGGGTCGCGCTGCGTGGTGGCGGTGTAGCTGGGGTAGGTATCGAGCTTCCGCAGGACCTGGGCGCGCAGCTCCTCGTCGAGGAAGGCGAGGATGGCCTTGGGACCAGCCCCGGCGTGCAATGGGTACGCCTGGCCGAGGACGGACGCGAGCCGCACGCGGTGGGGGCTCTCGCGCCGGTCGAGGCACACGGCCTGGTCGCCGGCGAGCACGTTGAGGTTGATGGCCTCCCCCGTCTCCTCGGCGAGGGCGTCCAGATGCGGCGACGCGACCTCGACGAGCGTCAACGGGCGCCCGTGGGCGCTGGCGGCGCTGAGGACGTTGACGACGGGGGTGACGGTGTAGCGACCGCCACTGTCCGCCACGATGAAGCCGGCGGCCTCGAGGGTCCTTAGCGAGCGGTAGAGCTGGTTCTTCTCGAACGGTGTCACTAGCATCAGATCGGATAGCCCGAAGCGGTGCGGAGGCTTCCCGAACGCCAGGAGGACCTGGAGCGTGCGTAGGGCCGACTGGATCACGTACTGGTTCATGTCCGCCTCCTTCCCTGGTAGTACCGCCGCTATCTCGAGCAGCGTCGCTATCTGCGATAGCGCGTCATCTCGGATGGTGATACGTTTTCACACTGCCATACGACCAGCGATTGGGAGACTATAGACGGCCGCCGATCAGAATGCAAACGACCGGCGACCGGCGGCGTTAGCATGGCCGGCCTCGGCGCTTCGAGCGCCCCAGGAGGGAACATGACGGACCACTTCAGCGACCGGCGCACGCCGCGCCTCGGCCTAGGCACGCTTCCGGCCAGCGAGGTGATCAGCGGCAAGATCCAGGACGTCGCCGCGGACGCCATCGTGGTCAACCTGTTCGCCGGCGTGGCCGCCCCGACCGGGGCGACGGGCGCGGTCGACGCCGCCATGGGGGGCACCATCTCCCGCCTGATCGCGAGCGGCGACGTCACCGGGAAGCTCGGCGAGGTCACCGTCCTCTACCCGTCGGGCGGCGTCGTAGCGCCGCGCGTCATCGTCGCGGGGCTCGGGAGCCGCACATCCTTCGGCCTGGAGGCGGTGCGGCGCGCGTCCGCGGCGGCAGCGGCCAAGGCGCGCGAGCTGGGCGCCTCCACCTTGGCCTCGCTCGTCCACGGCGCAGGCGGGGGCGGGCTGGTCGCGGGCGAGGCGGCGCAGGCCACGTTGGAGGGCGCGCTGCTCGCGAGCTACCGCTTCGGCGGGTGGCGCGCCCAGGACCAGGCGCCGGAGCGGGCCCTCACCCAGGTCGCGCTCGTCGAACTGGACGGCGGCCACCTGCCGCAGGTCCGGGAAGGCGCCGCGGCCGCGGCGGCTATAGCCCGCGGCGTCGCCCTCGCCCGCGACCTCGTCAACCTCCCGCCCGTCCATGCCACGCCCGAGTACCTGGCGGATGCGGCGGCGGCCATGGCCGAGCGCACGGGCCTGCGCGTGACGATCGGCGACCGCGCCTGGGCGGAGGAGCGCGGCATGGGCGCCTTCCTCGCCGTCGCCAAGGGCAGCGCCCTCGAGCCAAGGTTCATCGAGCTGGCGCACAACGAGGCGCGTACGGACCTGCCGCTCGTCGTCCTCGTCGGCAAGGGCGTCACGTTCGACTCCGGCGGCCTCTCCCTGAAGACGCGCGACGGCATGGTCCCGATGAAGTCGGACATGTCGGGCGCCGCCGCCGTCATAGGGGCGATGCAGACGGTCGCCGAGCTCGACCTGAACGTGCGCGTCCTTGGGCTCGCCCCGTGCGTCGAGAACATGCCCGACGGGGCGGCGTACCGGCCTTCCGACGTGCTCGTCGCCGGCAACGGGCTTTCGGTCGAGGTCATCTCGACGGACGCGGAGGGGCGCCTTGCTCTCGCAGACGCGCTCGTGCACGCCAAGGGGTACGCCCCCGCCGCCGTGATCGACATCGCGACCCTCACCGGCGCGAGCGCCACTGCGCTCGGCGAGGGCGTGGCGGCATCGCTCTTCTTCACGGATCCGACGTTGCGGGCCAGGATCGAGACCGCGTCGGAAGCTACCGGCGAGCGCGTGTGGCCGATGCCCCTCTTCCCCGAGTACCGCGCAGCCATCGAGTCGAAGGTCGCGGACCTCAAGAACAGTGGAGGCGCGAAGGGCGGCATCGGCACGTCGGCCGCCTTCCTGCAGGCGTTCACGGAGTACCCGTGGGCGCACGTCGACATGGCGGGCATGGGGCTGATCGAGAACCCCAAGGGCCGCGGCTACCTGACGCCGGGCGCCACCGGTTACGGCGTGCGGCTGTTCGTCGAGTTCTTGCGCGACTGGGCGTGAGCGCGGACGGGATTAGGGTGAAGGGCATGAGCGAGAGAACGTCGACCGCGGTACTGGCCGGAGGCTGCTTCTGGTGCATGGAAGCGATCTTCACCGGCCTGAACGGCATCGAGAGCGTGCAATCCGGCTACTCGGGCGGCACGGTGGCCGACCCGAGCTACGAGCAGGTCTGCACGGGCAGGACCGGGCATGCCGAGGTCGTGCGCCTCGTGTTCGACCCGAGCGTCGTCTCCTACGCCGACATCCTGCGCGTGTTCTTCACCATGCACGACCCGACGACCAAGGACAGGCAGGGCAACGACATCGGTACCCAGTACCGCTCGGCCGTCTTCTACCAGGACGAGGAACAACGTAGGACGGCCGAGGCCGTGCTACGCGAGGTGGCCGACTCGGGCATGTACGACGCCCCCATCGTGACCGAGCTCCAACCTCTCACGAACTTCTACCCGGCCGAGGAGTACCACGACGACTACTTCGCACGTAACCCGCGGCAGCCTTACTGCGCGGCCGTCATCGCGCCGAAGGTCGCGAAGTTCCGCAAGCTCTACCTCGAGAGGCTGCGGCCGGGGTACGCCTGAGCGGCAATCAGCCGCGCGTCCCGTACGAGCCGGATCATCCGACGCGACGACCTGTCGAACGCGAGCGAGAGCCCGGGCACCAACTCCATGGTGCCCGGGCTCTCGCTTTCACGCCATCGGTGCGGCGGAAAGATCCCCCTGGCCGTCGAGAGTGATTACTTGGGGCGCGTGAAGTGGATGAGGCGACCTACGAGGTCGACGCCGTCGACCTTCCAGCCGGCCGAGATCCAGGCGAGCGCCTGCGAGTGCGATTCCGTGTTCGCCCACCACGCGCGGTGGTCCTCGGCGGACTTCGGCAGCCTGTCGCCCATGACCGTCGTGATCTCGTCGAAGCTCATCTCGTAGGACTTGGTGTCCTTGCTCACGTTGGCGAGGTGGCGGTGAAGCGGGTAGTACCGGCTGCTGTTGGACAGCACCAGCGGGGTGGAGCTGGGGTTGTTGCGCCGACGGCCGCGCCCGACGTTCGACTCGTCGACGAGGTTGGCGCCGCCCATCCAGGCTCCGACGACACGGTAGAAATCGCCTACGCGCTCCTCGGGGATCAGCACGATCACTTCTGTCAATGCCATGGGAATCTCCTATCGCTTGCTCTTCCGAACCAGACTTTTGACGCGAGTCTTCCAACTGAAGGCTCGGTTACTAGCATACACCCCGAGCGACCATCCGATGGGCACTACTCCCAGGCGAAACTCCGTAACGATTAGCGGTCGTCGCCGAAGGGCAACGCGACCGTACCATCCGGTACCGTCCAACCCGGCGAGGCCGTCGGCCGCGGCCCGGGCGGTCGGGGCCGGGTCGGGGGTGGCCGGGTCTACCGCTCCTCACCGCCACCGAGGCGCCCGCCGGGGGCTAGGCTGTGATGATCTCGTGCTCAACGAGTTACGGAGGCGAAGATGAACCTTGGACTGACAGGCAAGAGGGCGCTCGTCCTCGCGGGAACGAGCGGCCTCGGCCGCGGCACGGCCACCGCCTTGGCCGGCGAAGGCGCCCGGGTCGCCATCTGCGGACGATCGCTCGAGCGCGCCCGGGTCGTGGCCGGCGAGATCGCCGAAGCGACGGGCAACGAAAGCGTGACCGGCTTCCAGTGCGACGTCGCCGACGGTGCGGACCTGGAGCGGCTGTTCGCGGCGGTGGCGGCGGAGCTCGGTGGCATCGACGTGCTCGTTGGCAACGCCGGCGGGCCGCCCGCCGGCGGGTTCGACACACTGACGGACGCGGCCTGGGCCCAGGCCTTCGAGCTCACCTTGATGAGCGTGGTGCGTTCGGTGCGCCTGGCGCTTCCCCACATGCGCTCGGCCGGCGGAGGCTCCATCGTCGTCATCGGCTCGTCGAGCGTGCGCGCGCCCATCAAGAACCTGACCCTGTCCAACGCCTACCGGCCCGCGGTGCAGGCGCTATGCAAGGACCTCGCCACCAACCTGGCCGGCGAGGGGATCAGGGTGAACGTGGTATCGCCCGGCCGTATCGACACGCCGCGCATCCGGGAGCTGGACGGCAAGGCGTCCGAGAGGGAGGGCATCAGCCTCGAAGCGGCGCGCGCTCGGTCCGTCGCGGCCATCCCCCTCGGTCGCATCGGGACCGTCGAGGAGTTCGGGCGCGTGGCCGCTTTCCTCGCCTCGGACGCCTCGTCCTACGTGACCGGCGTCAGCTTGCTGGTGGACGGCGGCCTGGTCACGTCGCTCTGAGCGTTCCGGCGAGTCCTACTGGGCCTGGACGGCGATCCTGCGCGCCTTGGCCTCGACGGCCTTCGGCATCGTGAGGACCAGGAGGCCCTGGTCGACGCGCGCCGTTATCTTCTCCGGGTCGACGCCGGCCGGGATGGTGACGGTGCGTTGGAACTCGCCGCGCACGATGCCGCGCGACCAGTAGCGCCGACCGCCCCCCTCGCCGTCGCCTTCCTCGACCTCGGGAACCGTCCCGCGGATGCTGAGTTGACGGCCTTCGAGGCTGATGTCGAGCTGTTCGGGCTTGAGCCCGGGGACGGCCATCTCCAGGACGACATCGTCGCCGCTCTCGTAGAGGTCGAGCGGGAACGGGGTCGGGAAGTAGCCGGCCTCACCGCGGGGCGCGAACGGTTGCAGCATGTTCTCGAACTGCTGGAAGAAGTCGTCCATCCCGCCCATGGGGGCTATGTAGCGGGCAACGGGACGGTTGCGTAGCGTGCTCTTGACCAGTGCCATGGTGTCCCTTTCCGTGGCGGACGCTCGACTGTTCGCGTAGGTAGTACGGGTGACCCGGTTGGCCGGCGCGTCTTGGACCTACGCCACCGCCACTGTGCCAGGATCATAGAACCTGAGCGTTAGTATGTCAAGTTAGTTGCTCCGACGTCGTCAGGCCAGCGCCTGTCTGATGCTGCCGATGATGATGAGCAGCACGCCGATCGCGGCCAGGCCGGCCAGCGAGCGCGACACGAGACCGATGTTGCGCGTCCCGAGGAGCCATTCGAAGAGGTAGTCGTGACCGCCCTCGTCACCAAGCCACCTGGCCAGCATGGTCAGGGGGCACTTGCGGCCGAAGCCGACGTAGACGGCGGTCTCGATGGCGACCGCGACTAGCGCCCACACCATGATGGCGTCCCGCGTGCCGGTGACGCCGCAGTAGATGAGGTAGCAGGCAGCCGCGGCGAAGACGATGACGGCGAGACTATGGAAGGCCTTGACGAAGACCCTGGAAGACACGACCAAGGGGGTCGGTCGCGGCCTGGGCAAGTACCATCTCGGTTGCGACACCTTGACCTCCGCAGGCTCCGCGCCCCGCGGCCCACCGCGGGCGGAGCCAGTTGGCAGTCTACTGCGCTGCCGTCCGCCGCAGGTAGGCAGGCGCCCGCGGCGCGTGCGAGAGTGGCCGCATGCCCGTCAGACCCTCTACGACGACCGGCCGTGGCCCGAGCACCATGGTGAGGCTCGCCGGCCACGAGGTGGAGCTCGTCAGGCGACGCGTCAAGCGCGTCACCTTGCGGGTCTACCCGCCCGACGGGCGTGTGCGGCTCACCGCGCCGGCCCGCGCCACGCTGCGCGACCTCGCCGACCTCGTGTCGGAACGGAGCGCCTGGATCGAGGGGCACCGGCAGCGCTTCGCCGAGCTCGCCGCCGGGGGCGCCGCGCGCTACCTGCCGGGCGAGACGCACTACCTACGGGGGGTCCCCTACGCGCTCGCTCGCCAGGACCAGCGTGCCGGCAACCGCGTGCGCATCCTGACCGAGGACGACCGCATCCTCCTCCTCGCGCCGCCGGACGCTGGGCGCGACGTCCTGGAGCGAGCCTTCGCGCGGTTCTACCGAAGCGAGCTGGCCGCCGACCTGGCGCCGCTCGTCGCCGCCCGGGAGCAGGAGCTCGGGGTGAGGGCGGCCGCGGTCGGCATCAAGCGCATGTCCACGCGCTGGGGCAGCTGCAACCCAGTTGCCGGCCGCCTCTGGTTCAACCTCGAGCTCGCCAAGCGGCGCCCGGCCCTCCTGGAGTGCGTGGTGGTCCACGAGCTCGCCCACCTGCTGGTGGCCGATCACGGGCCCCGCTTCAAGGCGCTCATGACTCGCCACCTCCCCCAGTGGCGGACGCTGGGCAAGGAGCTCGAGGCCTGGCCGCTGTGGGCACGGCTCCCCCGCGAAGGCGCCTGACGCGGCGGCGCTACGCCGCGAACAGGTCCCACTCGGCCGAGGGGAGCCCGAGCGCGCGGCGCGCGGCGGCGCGCCCAAGCACGGCGCCAACGACGTTGCCCGTGCCGCTGTAGCCACCGATGGCCCATACCCCCGGGCGCGCCTCCCTGGCTACGGGCAGGAGGGTGTCGGTGTAGCCGACGGTCGCGGCCCAACGATGGGTTATCGGCGCGCTCACCCCGAGACCGTCGCGCAAGTACGCCTCCAGCAGCCCCTGCACCAACTCCGACGGCTCGGCGGCGTCCGTCCACTCGGCGTCCCCGCCGCGGTCACGGAAGCCGCCCAGCGCCACGCGGCCGTCCGGAAGCTGCTGGAAGTACTCGTAGCCGTACCTGCGGTAGACGGGGAGCGGCAGGCTCACCTCGCTCGTCGGGGCGGTGGCGAGCATCTGGAGGCGCACGTCCTTGACCTCGCCGGCCAACTCGGGCAGGAGCCTGACCAGCCGACCGTCGACGGCGACGACGACCGCCCCGCACGCGACGCTGCCCATGACGGTGCGCACGCGCCTCCCGCTCAACTCGACGACCGGGCTGCGCTCGAAGAGCCTGGCGCCGGCCTCGAGCGCGAGGCGCGCCAGGCGCCGGCAGCGCGCGAGCGGGTCGAACACCGCGTCGTCCGGGAAGAGCAGCCCTACCCCCTCGGGGCCGGAGTACCGCTCGACGGGCAGCCCATCGGCGCGCATGACGGCGTACTGCTCCTCACAGTCGGCCTCCTCGGCGGCGTCGACCGCGATGCGCAGCGAGCCGACGCGGCGCGCGCTCCGGCCGGCCGCCGCGAGCTCGGTCTCCACGCCCACCAGCGTCGCGCGGTAGAGCGCCACGGCGCGCTCCGCGCCGAGCCTGGCGCGCGCGTCGTGATGGAAGGCCGCCAGGCCGGCAAGCAGCAAGCCGCCGTTGCGCCCCGCCGCACCGCCCGCAACGCTGCCGGCGTCGACCCCGACGACGCTGCGCCCGAGCGCCCTGAGCTCACGCGCGGCGCTCAAGCCGGAGCCGCCGAGCCCGATGACGCAGACGTCCGCCTCCGCATCGCCCTCGAGCTGCGGGAGCACCTCCCAGTCGTTCGTACCCCACACGGGAACGTTGTCCATCACCCCTCCTCCCACGCCAGGCACCTGGCGTGCGGGGGCAGCCAGGTAGGCAGACGAGCACGCTTGGCGCGAGCACGCCGGCGTAGGCCATGTGGAGGCTCGACGCCTCTATACGATCGCATGTGCGTCTGATGATACGCCGCGCCGCGTTCAGGCCGCGGCCCGGCGGCGGCTCGCCGTCATGAGCGTCAGCAGGAGGCCGAGGAAGGTCGCCGCCCAAGCCGCCAGGGCCACCCAGGCGAAGAGCGAGGCGACGCTTTCCATGAGGCCGATCCCGACGTGCGCGGCAAGCTGCCGGGAAGCGACGCCGTACATGCCGAGCGGGAAGACGAGCCCCCAGTACTCTGGGGCGTAACGCAGCGGATACTTGGCCACCAAGTGGCGCCACGCCCCGAACACGACGAGTAGCGGGATCCACCAGCTCCCGAACGCCCAGAAGAGGAGGGTGAAGCCTAGGAGGAAGGGCCTCACGGAGCTCCAGAGCGGCTCGGGGCCAGGCTCCGTCAACAGCGTCGCGCCCGTCAACGTGGTTATCGCCAACGCGCCCATGTTGATCCAGTACGGCGCCGCGAGCTGGCTCGCCTCGATCCGCAGGAACGTGAAGCGGTAGAAGATCAGGCCGATGATCAGCAAGTACAGGACCGTGCCGGCCAGGAAGAGGCACAAGCCCCCGAAGACCAGGTCCGCGCCCATCCCGCTCTGGTCGGCGCCCCCCGCCCGGACGACTGCCAACCCCTCTCCCCCGACCTGGACCGCGAGCAAGGCGACGGCCTGGGTCGCTACCACCGCGAGGAGCCATGAGCCGCTCAGCGCCGCCTCCAGGCGCGGCTTGGCGCGTCGTAGCGTCACGGCCGCGAAGAAGCCGTAGGTGATGCCGACCCAGGCGGCGGCGGCCACGGCCAGCAGGGCGCGGGCGACGTTGGCCGCTCCGAGGAAGGTCGCGACCTGGCTGGCGAGGACGCAGGTAGCGGCCACCCATGTGAAGTAGCCCGGGCCGCGGGCATGGTCGACGAACTCCTGGGACGTACGCCGCCGCGCGAGGGCGAGCCGTGCGGCGAAGACGCACGCGAGCACCAAGAACATGACGACGTTGAGCCAGGTCAGGGCCAGTGCGACGGCGCGCAGCCCTATGCCGGCGCAGGCGAACGCCACGATGCCGGTCGCCATGACCAGCGCCCCGTACTCCGGCGGGACGGCTACGAGCACCCGCGCGAGGCCGTCGACCTCGGGAGCGGCCGGTCTGCCGCCCGGTCGAGTGCCTGCCGTCACGCCCTCACTCACTCGCCTACCCGTGGCCACCGCAGGAGCATAACGCCGGCATCCGCGCGGCACGACGAGCGCCACGCCGGGCGCGGTCCGCGCGCCACGCCGGCGCGCCGAGCGCGCGGACACAGCGTGGAAGAGGCCAACCGGCTCGCCGAACGCGGCGCCGGCTCGCCGAAAGCGCGGACACAGCCGAAGCCGGCGAGCGCGCGTAGACTCGGCCCATGAGCGAGTTGCCGAACGACGACCGACCCGTCGCGGGCGAACGCGACGGCACCACGCGCGACCGCGCCGAAACGGCTCGGGACCTGCGCGACCGCCTCACCCCCCTGGCCTGGCGCGTCACCCAAGAGGCCGGCACCGAGGCGCCGTTCACGGGCGAGTTCTGGGACCACTTCGCCGCGGGCGACTACCACTGCGTCGTGTGCGGCGCGCTGCTCTTCGAGTCGGGCGCCAAGTTCCACTCGAGCTGCGGGTGGCCGAGCTTCTCCGAGATAGCGGCGCAAGGCCGCGTCACGAGCTCCGAGGACCTCAGCCACGGCATGCACCGCATCGAGGTGCGGTGCGCCACGTGCGGCGCGCACCTCGGCCACGTCTTCCCCGACGGTCCGGAACCGACAGGGCTGCGCTACTGCATCAACTCGGTGGCGTTGACCTTCGAGCCGGACGCCGGAACGGTCGAGTCTGGCGGGCGGCCCGACGGACGCGGGGGAGGGGCCGAGACCTGATCACCCCCGGGCGGCAGGCGCCACCGGCAAGCGCGCGCGGTCGCCGGCTACGGGCAAGAGGCCTGGCGGAGCCCCGCACTTAACGGGTCAGGTAGGTCATCCGTACCAGGCAGACCCCTTCCCTGCTGCTACCTTTGTCGAGCGCCGGTCGAACCGCGACCGCGCCGGAAAGGAGTCACCTAGGTGAACATCTTGCTATGGATCATCTTCGGCGCGCTGGCAGGCTGGATCGCGGGTGCCATCACCGGCTCCGGGAAAGGCCTCCTCACCAACATCGTCGTAGGCGTCATCGGCGCCTTCCTCGGCGGCTGGCTGTTCAACCAGTTCGGCGGCCTCGGCGTCACCGGCTTCAACCTGTACAGCCTCCTGGTCGCCGTCGTCGGCGCCATAGTGCTGCTCGTGATCGTGCGCCTCTTCTCACGCGGCGGCTGAGGGCGGCCGAGGCAGAGTTCTCCCGCTGAGCCCGGTCGGCCCCGCCAGGCGGCCGCACGACCGACCGGGGGCCGCCAAGCGACCGCAAGACCTACCAGGGCCGGGCCCGTCGCAGCGGAGCCCGGCCCGCTCGCGTCTGCGGCCCGCTAGCTACCGGGAAGCGTCGTCCCCGAAGAACCGCGCCCTGGCGGCCGCGTCGCTCGGGGAGTCGGGCCCGGCCACCACCACGTCCGGCACCCGCGCCGGGTCCCTCGCGAAGAGGGGCCAGAGCTCCGCGCGTAACGCGTCGGCCCGCTCGCCCGGCTCGCGGTAGACGTCGCGCAGCCAGCCCGTCAGCCGGCGCAAGGCGCCGGTGGTGTGCAGCGTGGCGTCGGCGTACGCCGAGCCGGCCGCGTCGACGGCGGCCGGCTCGAACGAGATGGCGGGCTCGCCGGCGGGCCCGGTCGCGGGCGAGGCCCCCAACTCACCGGGCGCCAGCAACGCGTCCGTGAGTTCACGCGCTCCCCGCAAGGCCAGGGCCATGCCGCAGCCGAAGCTCGGGTCGCTCGCCGCGGCCGCGTCGCCGACGAGGGCGAAGCCGGCGGCGTACGGCATGCTCACCCACGTGTCCGCCCCGGAGAACTGCGCGAGGGGGCCGGCCTGCTTGGCCGTCGCCAGCCACCGCGAAGGCACGCCTGCGGCCTCGACCAGGCCCAGGAGCTCGCGGAAGGCCCCGTCGCCGATGAGCCGCCTACGTCCCGTAGCCAGGTGGTAGCCCCCGTACACGCGCGTGCGGCGTTCGTCGACGGGCAGCACCATGGCGAGCAGCCCGGCGCTCGGGGCGAAGAAGACGTGGGCCGTGTCGCGCGGCTCGCGCGCGGACGAGACCGCGGCCCCCTCCAGCATGACGCCGGCGAACATCAGCCGCTCCTCGTCGGCCAGCGTTCGGAACCCACCCCAGGCCCTGGCGCGCGACGACCGGCCGTCGGCGCCGATGACGAGGCGGGCGCCGACCTCGAACTCCGTGCCGGCCGCCCGCGCCATGACGCGCAGCTTCCCGCGGCCGCCTAGCACGCCTTCCGCTTCACCAGCCGCCGAGTCCGGAACACCGGCGTCATCACCGTGCGGGGCGCCAACCCCCAGCACGGCGGTGGCGGCCGCGCCACGCACGACCCGGGCCCCGGCGCGCTCGGCTGCGGCCAGTAGCGCGGCCTGGAGCTCGGGGTGGAAGAAAGCCACGGCCGTCTCGCCGGCGCCGGCGCCTTCTCGAGCGCCGGCGGCGCCGCGCCTGGCCGCGTCCTCTGCGGCCAGGTCGCGCGGACGCGGCGAGGGCAGACCGGCGACGTGCGTCTGCCAGTAGCGCAGCGGTCGCGCCACGGCGTCCAGCACCCCTCCCAACCCCAGCCGCCGCGCCTCGGCGACGCCCCACGGGTACATCACGTCGCCGCGCACCCTGTCGGCGAAGCGCGGCTCGCGCTCGAGCACGAGCACGTGGGCGCCGGCGCTGGCCAGCCGGAACGCGCAGGCCGCCCCGGCCACGCCGCCGCCGATGACGACGACGTCGAACGCGGCACCGTCCTGCACCGTTCGCGCGAGGCCGGTCACGGCGTCAGTCGAGCGCGGCACCGGTAGGGCGCGGAAGGCGCGTCACGATGAACAGCAGGGGCGCGGCGACGACCGCCCCTGCCAGACCCATCGCCAGGTAACCGGCCTTCGCCATGAGCAGGCCGCCCAGGATCGTCGCGCTGGCCGCCGCCCCGCCGACGAGCAGGTCGTTGAAGCCCTGCATGCGGCCCTTCTCCGCCGGCGTCAGCACGTCGGTGAGGAGCGCCGAGCCGGCCACGTAACAGAAGTTCCAGCCGAGGCCGAGGAGGAAGAGGGCGAAAGCCACGGGGAGGAGGTTCGGCGAGAGCGGCGCGAGCAGGCACGCCGCCACGAGGACTACCGCCCCGATGGCCAGCACGCGGCGCCTGCCCCACCTGTCCGTCATCCAGCCGGACACGGTCGAGAAGGCGTACATGCCGAGCGTGTGCCCGGAGAACACGAACGAGATGTTGACGAGGCTGTGGGCGTGCTGGTGCATGTGCAGCGACGTCATCTGCATGAGCCCGACCATGACCATGTGCGCGAGGACGACGCTCGTGACGGCCGTGCGCACCGCCGCGTCCGCCAGGAGCTCGCGGAGGCCGCGCGCCCGCTCCTTGCGCACCGTAGTGCCCTCGTCCATGGCGATGGCGTCGCCGATCAGGCGGGGCTCCGGCCTGAGAGCGACGAGCAGCAGCACGGCCGTGAGCAGGTACCCGAGGCCGGTCGCGAGGTACGGGCCGGCGATCTCGTTCCAACCCCACCCCTCGACGAGGCGGCCCGTCGGCCCGACGAGCGCCGGGCCGACGACGCTGCCGATGGTGCCGCCGAACACGACCGACGACAGCGCGCGGGCGCGCCTCGCTCGGGGGTTGACCTCGGCGGCGACGAAACGGCCCAGTTGCACGGCCGAGTTGCCGGAGCCGGTTATGAAGAGGGCGACGAGCACGAGCGGGAAGTTGCCGCTGGCGACGCCGACGAGCGAGATGGTCGCGCCGACCGTGCCCGTGAGGAGCGCGGCCACCAGGGCGCCGCGGCGGCCCATCCGGTCCGACCGGCGGCTCCAGAAGTAAGCGCCGACCGCCACGCCGATCTGGACGACCGCAGCGGGCAGACCCGCCAGCGAGTCCCGCCCCGAGAGCTCGGCGCCGACGATGGCGGCCACGGTGGCTGCGGCTATGGATCCGGCAGTGCCGAGGCTCTGACTGATGAACAGGGCGCCCGTGATGCGGCGCGCATGGCGCGCGCGCACGGCGGGATCGGCCAACGCCCCGCCGGCCGCTTGGGCGACCTGCGGGCCGGCGGCCGGCGCTCCGTCCGCGGTCGGGTCGGTCGGCAGGCTCGAGGCGTCCACGCTCACCGCGCCAGACTAACCGAAAGCCAGTAGGGCCCGTCGCTGCCGCGCCGCCGCCTCCGGCAGCGCGGCGCGGGCCGCCGGTGCGCCATCAGCCACGGGTCGGCCGCGGCCAACGCCGCCGGCAGCGGCCGCGGTCGACCTACCGCGCTAGACCTTGCCGATCCTCACGCGCCATACCTCGGGCCCCTCCTCCAAGGGCTCCCAGGTGAAGGCGCCCGGGTTCTCGGCGGCGAGCTGGTAGTAGAGCGGCTTGGGGTCGTGGTCGTTGACGAGCACGAACGCCTCGCCGGCCGCGAGGGCGAAGTACGTCCGGAAGATGAGGCGGTGGCGCTCGGCCGGGGGGAGGTGGCGCACCTCGAGCAGCCGGTCCGAACCCGTGTCGGTCACGGGCTGCGGCCTGACGGTGCGCGTGAGGTAGTGCAGCGTGCCGTTCAGACGCTCCCCCTCCTTCGGCCACTCGTGCCGCAGGAGGGTCCAGCCCTTGGCGGCCAGCTCGCAAGCGTCGTCCTGCCTGCCGGCGTCGCCCAACGCGCGCAGCGCCTTGTCGAAGAGCCTGTTGAGCTCGGCGACCGCCTCGCTCGGGGTCGGCGCCGCTCGGTCGTCCGTCGGTTGGGTGGGTCCGGTCATGGGAGCGAAGCTAACCGCCACGCGGCGCGGCGAGCCATGACCCGCGACAAGCTCCCCGGCACCCCGGCACGGCCGCGTCCTCAGCCAGGGACCAGTCCGAAGACCTCCTCGACCTGGGCGACGGCCGCGTCCACGTCGCCGCACGTGACGGTCGTGAGCCCGAGCCGAGCCGCCGCGCCCACGTTCTCCGCGAGGTCGTCGATGAAGAACGACCGCTCCGCCTCCACCCCCTCGGCGCCGAGGATCCGGAGCCAGAACCCCGGGTCCGGCTTCGCGACCCCGAGGAGGTGCGAGGCGTAGACGTGGTCGAACACCGCGTAGTCGCCGCCGTCCAGGTGGACGCGGTAGTGCGGGCCGGACGTGTTGGTGCCGGCCACCACCCTCACGCCGGCGGCCTTGAGCCGCTCGACCAGGTCGTACATGCGGGGCCGACGGCGCGGGTGGAAGTGATCGCCCCACGGCTCACCGGCCAGCCCCAACCCGGTGACGGCCTTGAAGCGCTCCCAGAACTCGGCCGGGGAGACCCTGCCCGTGTCGAGGTCGTCGGAACCCGCCTCGCGGAGCAAGCGTCTGAACGTAACGGCGTCGAGGCCGAGCTCGCTCGCGATGGCGGGGGCGACGTCGTGCCCATCGACCATCACGCCGCCCATGTCGAAGATCGCCAGCTTCGGCGCCTCGTCCGAGCGAGGTGCGGACCCGCTACGGCCGGTCACTCCTTGCCCGCGGAGAACACGTTGGCGCCCTTGAGGAAGAAGCGCGAGAGACTGAAGAAGATGACGAGCATCGGGAGGCTCGATAGGGCGGCGACGGCGACCATGGCGCCCTCGTTCGTGCTCTTCTCCTCCATGAACGTCACGACGTACAGGGGCATGGTCCTCAGTTCGGGGGCCTGCACGACCAGCAGCGGCCAGATGAGGTTGCCCCACTGCTGCTCGAAGGTAAGGACGCCCAGTACGGCCATGACGGGCAGCATGTTGGGCAGCACGATGCGGAAGAAGATCCCGAGCTCGGACGCGCCGTCGATGCGTGAGGCGTCGAGGAGCTCGTCCGGAAAGGTAAGGAGCGACTGGCGCATGAGGAACACGCCGAAGGCGCTCAGGAGGAACGGGACGATCAGCCCCGCGTAAGTGTTCTGGAGCCCCATGCCCGTCACCACGACGTACAGGGGGATCATGACGGTCTCGAACGGCACCATCAGGGTGGAGAGGATGAGGACGAAGACGATGTTGCTCCCCCGGAACTTCAGCTTCGTCAGCCCGTAGCCCGCCAGCGCCGAGAACAGCACCGTGGTCAGGGCCACGCAGCTCGACACCACCACCGAGTTCAGGATCGCGCGCGGGAAGATGAACTTGCCGTCGTTACCCTTGATGGCCTGCCAGAAGTTGTCGAGGAAGAAGGAGCTCGGCCACCAGGAGAACGGCATGCGCATGATCTCCCGCGACGGCATGAAGGAGGCGATGAACATGAACACGAGCGGGGCGAGCACGAGCACGAGGGCGACGACGAGCACGACCCAGCCAAGGGCGTGGACGACGGCCTCGAGCGGTGTCCGGCGCACCACGGCCGCCCCCGCGACCGTCCGCCGCTTCCTCAGGCTACCGGCCGCCACTCAGCTTTCCCCCCTGCCCGACAACCTGAACTGGAGAAGGGAGAGGACCAGCATGACGAGCAGGAGCACGATGCTCATGGCGTTCGCCAAGCCGAGCTGGAGGTCACGGATACCCGTGGTGTAGATGCTGAGGGTCACGACGTTGATGGACTCACGCGGAGCGCCCGCCTGTGTGAACAGGTACTGGGTCGCGAAGGTGCGCATGCAGAAGATCATGGCCATGACCGACACGAGGAGCGTCGTCGGTTTGAGTAGCGGCAGGGTCACGTAGCGGTAGAGCTGCCAACCGCCGGCGCCATCGACGTGGGCCGCCTCCTTGACGCTCTGCGGGATCCCGCCTAGACCCGCTATGAAGATGATGGTGAAGAAACCGAGCTTCTCCCACAGGTAGACCACTGTGGTGGAGAAGCGCACCATCTCGGGGTTGGCCAGCCACTTGTGGTCCACGCCGCTCAGGCCGAGCACGAAGTTGACCCATTGGTTGGCGACTCCGCGCGGGTCGAGCAGGAGCAGCCACACGGCCGCGGCGACCACGCTGGGGATCACGGCGGGGGCGTAGAACGCGAGCTGGAAGAAGCGTTGGAAGTTGAGGCGGGAGACGATGATGGTGGCGAGCAGCAAGCTAAGCACCACGAGGGGGATGGCCGTGCCGAGCGTGAACAGCCCCGTGGCCTTCCAGGAGTTCCAGAACGTGGCCGAGTCGAGCAGGTCCAGGTAGTTGCGAAGGCCCACGAACCGCGGGGGCCGCAGAGACAAGGGGTTCTTGGTGTGCAGGCTGAGCCAGAAAGCGTTGAAGATAGGGTAGAAGCTGAAGACCGCGAAATAGATGAGGGCTGGGAGTACGAACACCCAGCCCCACATCGCCCTCCTGGTGGCCACGGTCAGTTTGACAGCCTTACGGGCCACCTCGAGCTACTCAGTACTCGCCGCGCAGGGCGCGCTCGACGCCTTCGCGCATGGTCTTGAGCACGTCCGCAGGCTCCTTGCCCTGCAGCATGACCGCCTCGATCGAGTCCTTGAGGACCTGCAGCACCTGCGGCGAGTTCTCGTCGTAGTAGATGACGGGAGCCTTGGCCAGGTCGCTCATGAAGACGTCGGAGTACGGAGCGCCCTTGAACATGTCGGAGTTGAGCAGCTCCTGCGTGGGCTGCAGGACCGCGACGCGCTGGAAGAACTCGTCGGCGTGGCTCGCGAAGTAGCCGAGCAGCGTCCAGGCGGCCTGCTGCTTCTCCTTGGAAGCCTGGGCGTTGACCATCCAGTAGTGGCCGTAGTACGCCTCGGCCACGTCGGCGACGGCGTCCTCCCACTGCGGGAACGGGATGACCATCCAGCCCTCGCCGGGCAGGAAGCCGGGGTTGTCGTTGAGGATGCGCGCGGCCTGGTACTGACCGGACTCCATCATGCCGATGTCGTTGTTGTCGAAGTTGAAGATCGAGCGCGCCGCCTTGTAGGTTGGCGAGCCTAGGTTCTTGCCCGTGGTGCCCCAGTCCTTGAAGTACTGCAGCACGCGGAGCCACGCCTCGTCGCCGACGATGGCGCTCTTGCCGTCGTCGCCGATGAGCTTGCCGCCGAGTTGCGCCGCCATCGACGGGAGGAAGTTGAGGTAGTAGGGGTAGCGGAAGTCGAAGCCGCGGCGCGTGATGATCTCGCCGTCCCGGATCGTGAGCTTCTCGGCCACGTCCATGAGCTGTTCCCAGGTCTTCGGGTAGTCGGTGAGCGGGTCGAGGCCGGCGTCACGGAACACGTTCATGTTCAGGTAGATCGACCAGTTCGTGACCTCGAGGGGCAGGCCGTAGAGCTCGCCCTCGTACGTGACGGGGTCGAGGGTGCCCGGGAGGTAGGCATCGTAGATGGACTGCTCGTCGATGTAACCCGCGGCGGCCGGGTCGACGGGGGCGACGCGCCCGTTAACGATGTACGGGTACTCGTTGGGGATGTCCATGTTGAAGATGTCGGGGCCGCGGTTGGCGGAGAAGGCGGTCAGGATGAGCTGCGCCATCTGGTCGGTCGGGTTCGTGACGCGCACGACCTTGTACTGCGGGTAGTCCGCCTCGAAGCGAGCTATCAGTTCCTGCTCGAGGGCGGTGCGGTTCGGGTCCTCGTGCGTCCAGTAGACGATCTCCGTCTGAGCGATGGCGCTGCCTCCGACGAGGGCGGCAGCCACGAGCATCAGAGCGAGAACGCGGATGAAGCGGTTGAGCATCGTTCCTCCAATTCCCCAACTTTATGTTTCGAGCGCGATATCTAACCAGCAGCACCGTCTGCGGGCCGGCGGTCGAGAGTCCGCTTACGTGCGCGCTCCCACCCAATCGCGATATCACCGTGCAGCATATTAGCGAAGGCGTTGGCCGTCAACGAAGGTGGGGACCCGGCGCGAACCGCCGGCGCGATCAGCGCGCTTGGCTCACCGGCTCGCGAACGTGTTGCAGGCGTTGGGATCGCCTGACTGGAAGCCCGTGGTGAACCACTGCGTGCGCTGGGCCGAACTGCCGTGCGTGAACGTCTCCTGGTTGGGGATGCGCCCGGCGCGTTTGGCGAGGGTGTCGTCGCCGACGGAGGCGGCCGCGCCGAGGCCCTCCTGGAGGTCGCCGCGCTCCATGACCCCGCGCCGGTCGGCGCTCGCGCCCCACACGCCCGCGTAGCAGTCGGCCTGGAGCTCGACCGGCACGGAAAGGCCCTGGGACTGGGCGCGCGTCAGCGTGCCGAGCAGGTTCTGCACGTGGTGACCGAGCTCGTGCGCGATCACGTAGGCCTGCGCGAAGTCGCCGGGCGCCCCGTAGCGCCTGCTCAGCTCCTCGAAGAACGACAGGTCGAGGTAGACCTTCTGATCGCCGGGGCAGTAGAAGGGTCCGGCGGAGGAAGGGGCGTCGCCGCACGCCGTGCTCACGGCGTCGCGGTACAGGACGAGGCCCGCTTCCTGGTACGGGAGGTCGCTCGCCTCGAACGTCGCGTGCCAGAACGACTGCACGTCGTCGAGCACGAAGGAGACGAAGCGCACCATCGGCTCCTCGGCCTCGAGCTCAGCCTGGTTGGGAGTGGCGGCCTGGGGCTGCACGGCCGCGCTCGGCGACAGGCCGAGGGCCGAGAAGAGGTCCGTGCCGGTGATGGCGCTGAGCGCGAGGATGATCAGCACGCCGCCGATGCCGAGGGGCACGGCCGCGCGGCCCGGACCGGCCGCTCTACGGTCCTCGAGGTTCTTGCTACGACCTGCGTCTTCCCACTTCATGCGCACTCTCCTCGGCGGGCATCGAAGGGGGCCTGCCCTGCCACAGCTTGCCAAGACCTCGCGGCGCGATGGGCCGGGAGGACGATGCCCGGAGACGGGCACCTGCGCCGTCGTCGCCCGAGCATGCTACCCCGATAGTAGAATCCCGGGACCATGAGCAAGGCGCCCTCCTCACCTCACGACCACCGCTTCCTGCCGCTCGACGGCACCCTCAACACCCGCGACCTCGGGGGGTTGCCGGTAGCCGGGAACGGACGCACCCGTTTCGGCGTGTTCTTCCGCTCCGACGTTCCGATGGACCTGGGGGCGGCGGACTTCGAGCGCCTCGCGCGCTTGGGTTTGAGCACCGTCATAGACCTGCGCCAGGCGCACGAGCTCGAGCGCGACAAGAACAGCCTGGCGGCCACGAGCGGCATCGACTACCAGAACGTCGAGATCTGGGGGCACATCGACGCGGCCGGAGACCAACCGGCCGACCGGTGGGACATCACCGCGTTCTACCTGCGGGCCTTGGATCACGCCGGCCCCGGCTTCGTGCGTGTCATGACGCTGCTGGCGAACGCGCGGGGCGCCTCGCTCTTCCACTGCACCGCCGGCAAGGACCGCACCGGCCTCGTGGCCGCGCTCCTGCTCGAAGTCGTCGGGGTCGACAGGGACACCATCATCGAGGACTTCGCCCTCACGCACGATCGCATCGACCCGCTGCGCCAGCGCCTACTGGAGGACGCCGCCAAGCACGGCATCGAGCGCAGCGACTTCGAGCGCCTGCTCGGGGCCACACCCGACCTGATGCTTCCCGCGCTCGACTACTTGGCCACCCGTTACGGCGGGGCGACGGCCTACTTGAAGGCCAACGGGCTCCAGGACGAGCAGTTGGCGACGCTCAGGCACAAGCTCGTCGGCTGATCCGGGAACCGGGGTGCCCGCCGCACGCGCGGCCCCACCCAGCCAGGAGGCGTGACGCTTCCGGAACGGGGCGCCGCGGACCGTCGTCAGCCAGTTACGGAACGAACGTTCCACAACGTGCTAGCCTGGTAGCGATGGCGCGGCCCAAGGCGTTCGACCACGACGAGACCGTCCTCAAGGCGGCCGGCCTGTTCCGGCGCCAGGGCTACGAGGGCACGTCGGTGCGCCACCTGCAGGGCGAGCTCGGCCTCAGCGCCAGCTCGTTCTACGCCGCCTTCGGCGGCAAGTACGAGCTCTACATGGAGGCCCTCGCCGCCCACGCGGCCCTGGAGCGCGAGCAGCTGCGGCTCGGCCTCGCCGGACCCGGCGCCTTCAGGGACAAGTTCGCCGCCCTGCTCGCCTCGCTGATAAGCGAGCTCACGGGCGCGGGCGGCACCAGCTCCCTCACGCTCAGAGCGGCGGTCGAGGAGGCAGGCACCAAGCCGGAGGTCCTCGCCTTCCTGTCGCGCTACCTCACAGAGCTGATCGAGATGGTCGGCGGCCTGATCGCGGCCGCGGCCGAGCGCGGCGAGCTGCGACCGCGCCACCCGCCCGAGCACGTGGCGCGCTTCCTCCTCTTCGGCGCGCTCAGCCTCGGCTTCGTCGCCAAGGTCTCGACCGACAGGGCCACGCTCGACGGCTACGCCGCCATGGTCCTTGACAGCATCCCCAACGACGACGCCGGACCGCACACCCCGATCCAGCCGGACCCACTCCCCAACGCCTAGGAGGCGACCGCACGCATGAACGCCAGAGCCAAGCAAGCCCGTTCCATATGGAACGCTCGTTCCAACCGGGGCGGGGAATGACCGACAGCGCACATGGGAACGCCGACGGGAGCCGGGCCGCAGGCCGCGGTCGAGGCGCCGGTCACGACCGGCACGCCGGCCGAGGCCGGCGCAACCTGGTCGTCGTCGCGGTCTTCGCCGTCCTCTCGCTCGGCTTCGGCCTCGGGGCGTTGCGGCTGCGCCTCGACGCCTCCGTGTCGGCGATGCTCCCCGACAAGAGCACGGTCGCCGACCTGCAACGCGAGGTGTCTGACGTGTTCGGCGCCGACACCGTCATGGTCGCGCTCCTAGAAGGCGACATCTACACGCAGCCGGCCATCGCCCAGCTCGGCAAGCTGACGGCCAGCCTCGCCGAAGTCACGGGCGTCAACAACGTGACGAGCGCCGCCAACGCCCAGCGCATGCTCGACGACGACGGCTTCCTCCTCGTCGAGGACCTGTTCCCGCCGGCCCCGACGTTAGACGACCTGGCCGAGGCCCGCCGCTACCTGGAGACGTCGCCCCTCTACGGGGGCGGGCTGCTCGTGGCGGAGGACGGCCGGTCGGCCAACGTCGTCATGGAGGTCTCCGCCGACGTCGACTCGGCCGCCATGAGCAACGCCATCCGCGCCGTCCTGGACGAGCAGTGGCAGCGCGCCGGCTTCGGGGCGTCGCACCTGGTGGGCGGGCCGCTGATCGACGGCGAGATGCGCGCCACCCTCGCGCGCGAGATGCCGCTCCTGGGCGGGGTGGCCGCCCTGCTCATCCTCGTGATGCTCTACCTCAACTTCCGCACCGTGCGCGGCGCGCTGCTGCCGCTCATGACCGTGCTCGTCGGCCTCCTCTGGTCGCTCGGGACCATGGGCTGGCTGGGCGCGGAGCTGACGACCCTCAGCGTGATCGCGCCCGTGGCCATCCTCGCGGTGGGCAGCTCCTTCTCGCTGCACCTCCTCGGGCGCTTCTTCCAGGAGCTCTCCCACGGCGCCTCGAAGGCCGCGGCCATCGCGACCGCGCGCAAGGAGACGGGGCTCGGCGTGCTCATCTCCGGCCTCGCCATCTCGGCCGCGCTCTGCACGTTCGCCCTCTCGGGCATGCCGACGGTGCGCGGCCTCGGCCTCCTCACGGCCGGCGGCGTGCTGGCCACGCTCGTCGCCTCCCTCGTCCTCCTGCCCGCGGTGCTCGGGCTGCTGCGCCCGCCGCGCCGCGTCGTCGACCCGGAGCAGCCGGGCGTGATCGCCGGCTTCCTCGCGGCCGTAGCGCGCTTCGCCGACAAGCGGCGGTACGCCATCCTCGTGGCCGCCGGCGTCCTCCTGGCGCTCGCCGTCTTCGGGACCACCCGCATCGTGCCCAACACCGCGGTCATCGACTACTTCAACGCCAACTCGCCGCTGCGGCACGACTACGCCGTGGTGGAGGCGGCGTTCGGCGGCTCGAGCCAGGTCGAGGTGCTCGTCGAGGGCGACATGAGCGACCCGGCCGCACTCGCCGCCATGCTGGCGTTCCAGGAGCGCGTGGCCGCCATAGACGGGGTCGGGCACACGACATCCATCGCCACCGTGTTGCGCGGGATCCATCACACGCTGACCGGCGACCTCGCCCTGCCGGCGACGCGCGAGGAGGTCGCGCAGGAGCTCCTCCTCTACCAGCTCTCCGGCGACCCGAAGCAGGTGAGCAACTACCTCACGCTCGACTCGCGGCTCGCGCGCGTCGACATCGCGACCAAGTCGGAGTCGACGGCCGTCATGCGCCGCATCGTGAGCGAGATCGAGGCCGCCGGCGCCGCCACCATCGGGCAGTACGCGCGGCTCGGCTACACGGGCTCGACCGTGCTCCAGCTCGCCATCGAGGACGCCCTGCTGCACGACTTCGTGATCAGCCTCTCGCTCGCCATCGTGCTCGTCGTCATCATCGACTCGTTCGTGCGCTCGTTCCGGGCCGCCGTCGTGACCATCCTCGCGTTGCTGCTCACCATCGCCCTCCAGTACGGCATGCTTGGCTTCTTCGGCATCCCACTCGACCTCTCCACCATGCTCCTCGGGGCCCTGGCCATCGGGGTCGGCGACTACGCCATCCACCTCACGGTCAGGTACATGGAGGAGCGCCGGTTCGGGAGTCCGCCGGAGGCGGCCATGAGCCGCGCCCTGCACTCTTCCGGCCGCTCCATCCTCTTCACGGCCCTCACCCTCGGCGCGGGCTTCGCCGCCATGATCTTCAGCCAGTTCGTGCCGGTGCGCACGCTCGGCTCGCTCATGGCCTTCACCGTCGTCTCGGTCGGCACCGCCTCGCTCACGTTGCTGCCGGCCGCCTGCCTAGTGTTCCTTCGCGACCCGCGCGGCGCGGCGAAGGCCGCCGCGGAAGCCTGACCCGCCATGACCGGCTACACCGAGACCCGACCAACCCCCAGACCAGGAGGCAACCCCATGACCGGACACCAGGACCACCGCCGGGCCAGCGCCCGCGCCATCGTCGCGACGGCCTTCGTGCTCGCTCTCGCCGGCGCCGCCTTCGCCCAGAGCTACACGACCGCCAAGGAGGTCGTGGACGCCATGGAGGCCAAGCCCGCGCCCAGCACGACCGTCGCCACCATGAGCATGACCATCACGGCCGCGTCGGGCCACTCGCTGACGCGCACCATGCAGGTCTGGTCGGCGGACGAGGGGGGCTCGCAGCTCATCAAGTTCCTCGAGCCGGCGGACGTGCGCGGGTCCGGCTTCCTCTCCGTCGAGAAGGCGTCGGGCGAGACGGAGACCATGATCTACCTGCCGGCCTTAGGCCGCGTGCGCCGCGTGGCGGGCGGCCAGAAGCAGGACGCCTTCTTCGGCTCCGACTTCTCGTACGAGGAGATCGCGAGCCTGAGCGGCGACTTCGGCGACGACTTCGAGACCGCGCTCCTGGAGACGCTGCCGGGGCCCGTCTACGTCATCGAGGGCGTCGCGAAGCCCGGCTCCGACGGCAGTTACGACCGCATCGTCTTCCAGGTCCCGGAAGCCACGCTCCTGCCGCAACGCGTCGAGTTCTACCGCGCCGGGCAGCTCGTCAAGGTCCTGACCATCAGCGGCACAAGCGCGGTCGGCGGGTACGACCTGCCGAGCGTCATCCGCATGGAGACGGTCGCCGCCGGCTCGTACACGACCATCGACCAGTCCGACTTCAAGGTGGACGAGGCCATCCCGGCCGACGTCTTCACGGAACGCTTCCTGCAGCGCTGAAGGCGCTGCCTCGCCAGAGGTGACCACCATGAGCAACAGGCAGCCGCGCCTCTCACCCGTAGACCCCGCTCCTAGGGTCGCGCCCGAAGGTAGGGTCGCGCCCGCGACGCTAGCCGCGCCCGTCGCGAGGACCCGCCTCGCCAAACGGGGCGCGTTCGCGACGAGGGTCGCATTCGCCGTGAGCGCCGTCCTCCTATGCGCCACGGCCGCCGCCCAGGTGAGCTACCGCCTCGGCGGGCTCCTCACCACGGAGTTCGGGGTGGCCGTCGACGGCACCATCCCCGTGGCGGCGGCCGGGCTCACCCTGAAGCTCGACGGCGAGGTCGGCGCGGGGCTCTTCCCTGACGCCGTCTTCGTCGCCGAGCTGTACGCCGGCTACGACGCGGCCGCCGCCGAGCGGTTCGAGGTCGGCCTCGGCCGCGCGTACGCGACCGTCTACCTGGGCCCCGTCGACCTGAGCGTCGGCAACCAGGTCGTCGCCTGGGGCTCGACCGACGCCGTGAACCCCGTCGACGTCGTCAACCCCCGCGACCTCTCCAACCCGGTGGCCGACCCGGCGGACCAGCGCCGCGCCACCCCGCTGCTGCGGGCCACCGTGCACGCGCAGCAAGGCGTGAGCGTCGACATGGTCGTAGTGCCCGTCTTCGTGCCCTCCACGCTGCCTGGCGAACGGTGGCAGTCCGCCGCCGAGCTACCGACCCTGCCGCCCGGGACGGCGATCGTCGGCGTCCTGGCGCCCAGCGAGACCGCGCCGGCCTTCGAGTTCGGCAACATGCAGTTCGGCGTGCGTGCCACCCTCGACCTCGACCTCGGGGGCGGGGCCGACGTGAGCGCCGTCGCGTACCGCGGCTTCAGGCACCTGCCGACCACCTCCGCCGAGCTAGTGCCGACCGAGACGCCCGGCGCGTTCCTGTTGCAGCCGCGCCTCGCCTACGACCGGATCACGGTGCTTGGCGGCGACTTCTCGGCCGTGCTCGGCGCCTACGTGGTGCGGGGCGAGGCCGCGTACACGTTCTCGGACGACCCGGACGGCACGGACCCCGCCGTCGGCAACGACGCGTTCGCGGCCGTGCTCGGCGCCGAGACGAAGCTCGCCGGCGGCCCCTTCGTGACCCTCCAAGGCGCCTACCAGCGCACGGCGGCGGACGCGGGCGGCGCGGCGCACGAATCGTTCTCGACCGTGCTGGCGGCGACGTTCGACCCCGACAACCGCACGGGCCTCGACGTCGCCTGGCTGCACGAGTGGACGGACGGCAGCGGGGCCGTCAGGCCTTCTTTCACCTACACGTTCGCCGACGGCCTGACCGGCACCGCCTCGGCGACGGTCCTGTACGGGAAGGGTGGGAGCACGTATGGAGCGTGGCGGGACAACACCCAGTTCCGGCTCGGGCTCGCGTACGCCTTCTAGTCCGGCGCGCGCCGCGGCCTGCCGGCCGCGCCTGACGGTACTGGCGTTGGCGGCCGTCCTCGCCTGGTCGGCCGCCGGGGCGCAGACGCCGAGCTCGCTCGCGGACGGCGGCGACTACGTGGCGGCCTGGGAGAAGGCGAGCCAGACGCAGACGGCCGCCATGCAGACGACGGCGGCGCGCGCCGCGACCGACCGGGTCGTCTACGGCCTCGCCCTGGAGGGCGCCGCCCTCGCCGACCAGCTCGTGTGGCTGAACCGGGCGGTCGCGGCCGCGCAGACCGCCGTCGGGCTCGACCCGACCTCGGCAGCGGCGTTGATACAGCTCGCGCGCGCCAAGGGCGAGATCGCCCGCCGCTCCGGCATCCTGCAGAACCTGGGCGTCGCGCCCGAGCTCAAGGAGCTCTTCGACCGCGCGCTCGCCCTCGAGCCCGCCAACGCCGACGCCCTCGTCGGGCTGGCCATGTGGCACCTCGAGCTGGTGGAGAACGGCGTCGGGTGGCTGTACGGCGGGCGCAAGGACGCCGTGGAGCCGCTCCTCGCGCGCGGCGTGGCCGCGGCGCCCGAGCAGGTCAACCTCCGGGTCGAGTACGCGCGCGCCCTCATCGCCCTCGGCAAGCCGGCGGACGCGCGCACCCAGCTCGAGCTCGCCGCCTCGCTTCCGAGCCGCCGGGTTTCCGACGACGTCGAGAAGGCCGCCGCGGCGAAGCTGCTCGCCGGGCTCGGTCAGAACTGAGCCGCGCGCCTTCACGTGCGCCTAGCGCGTCACGACCCAGGGTGTACACTTCGCCTACCCGTCAACCCAAGCGGGCAAGCAATCGAGTGATCGCAACGGAGGCAGCATGAGTCTCAAGCGGATCGCAACCCTGGCGGTTGCGCTCGTCATATCGGTGGTCACGGCGTTCGGCGCAGCCCAGTCTGCGCGTCAGACCACGCTCGTCATCGGCGGCGACTGGGGCGACCTCATCACGCTCGACCCGGGCGTGAGCTACGAGTTCACCAGCACTACCATCCTCGACAACATCTACGAACGCCTGGTCAAGTTCGACGGCGCCGACCTGTCGGCGGTCGTGCCCGGCCTCGCCGAGTCTTGGGAGATCGCGGCGCGCGACGGCGGCGGCAACAGCATCACGTTCCACCTGCGCGACGCGACCTTCTCCACCGGACGCCCCGTGAAGGCGTCCGACGTCGTCTACTCCTTCCAGCGCCCCATCCTCATCGAGAGCCCGTCCTCGTTCCTGTTCACGGACGTGGTCGGCATGGACCTCGACTCCGTCGTGGCCCTCGACGACAAGACCGTGCGCCTCGACCTGCCCGAGGGCGTGAACGCCAGCATCGTGCTCAACCTGCTCACGTTCACCACGGGCGGCGTCATGGACCAGGCCGAGGTCGAGCAGCATTACGAGGACGGCGACTACGGCCAGGGTTGGTTGAACGACCACTCCGCCGGCTCCGGCCCGTACCTGCTCGAGCGTTGGGACCGCAGCTCGCAGGTCGTGCTCGTCACGAACCCGACGTACGGCGACCCGGGCCCCATCACGCGCGTGATCATGCGCCACATGCCCGAGTCCAACGCCCAGCGCACGGCGCTCGAGTCCGGCGAGATCGACATCGCCTGGGACTACACACCCGAAGCCTTCCAGGCGGCGGAGGCGGCCGGCGTCCTCAAGACCTACCGCACCGACACGTTCCAGATGTCCTACCTGGGCATGAACTCCGGACCGGGCGCGCCGTTCGAGGACAACCGCGTCCGCGACGCCGTGCGCTACGCCGTCGACCAGCAGGGCATCATCGACAACCTGCTCCTCGGTCTCGGCCGTCCGATGCAGACCATCGTGCCGGCCGGCCTCATGGGCGCAGACACGACCATCTACTACGAGCGCAACGTCGCCAAGGCCAAGGAGCTGCTCGCCGAGGCCGGCGTGCCGAACCTGAGCGTCGAGTTCCTCATCTCGACGGGCGCCTGCGGCGGCGGCGTACCGTGCGCCGACCTCGCCGCCAAGATCCAGTCCGACCTGGCCGAGGCCGGCATCACCGCCACCATCAAGCAGACGACGGGCGGCGAGCTCTACACCATCTACCGCGCCCAGGCCGCGCAGCTCGTCATGGCCGCGTGGAGCCCCGACTACCCCGATCCCGACGGCAACGCCACGCCCCTGAGCAGCTTCCCCGCCGGCTCCATCGCCTGGCGCAACGTGTGGGACAACGCCCAGGCCGCCGAGCTGGCCAGCGAGGCCGCCGCGACGGTCGACGTCGCCGCCCGTCAAGCGCTCTACGCGCAACTGAACCACCTGGTGGCGACCGAGGGACCGTACTCGATGCTCTACCAGCCGTCCAAGCCCATCGTCACCTCCGCGAAGGTGCTCGGCTTCGAGCGCAGCGCGGGCGGCGACGTGGAGTTCGACCGCATCAGCAAGCTCCCCTGAGCAAAGGCTTGAGCTTGAGCCGAGAAGCAAGGCGAGAGGGCCTGGGTCACCGGGCCCTCTCTGACCGTAGCCACCGCGAGGCCGACCGGGCCACGGACGGGGAGCCCCTGTTCGAGGGTGCCCTCGGGGAGGGCGCGCCCCTCGAGGACGGGCGATGCTAGGGTTCCTCCTGCGCCGCCTCGGCTCGCTCGTGTTCGTCGTCTGGGGCGTGGGGCTCGCCACGTTCTTCATCTCCCAGGTCGTGCCGACCGACCCGGCCGCGGCGGCCCTCGGCAACAACGCCCGGCCGGCCCAGATCGCGGCCTACCGGGAGAAGCGCGGCCTCGACAAGCCCGCCTGGCAGCAGTACCTCCTGTACATGCAGTCGCTCGCCAAGGGCGACCTGGGCAAGTCGCTGCGCACCCAGCGGCCTATCTTGAACGACCTCAAGGACTTCTTCCCCGCCACGTTCGAGCTCACCCTCGGCGCCATGCTCTTCGCGCTGCTCTTCGGCGTCCCGGCCGGCATCCTCGCGGCCGTGAAGCAGGACCGGCCCCTCGACCTCGGCGTCAGGACCCTCGCCCTCATCGGCGGTGCGACGCCCGTGTACTGGCTGGCCATCCTGGCGCTGCTCCTGTTCCACTCCAAGCTCGGCTGGCTGCCGGGGCCGGGCAGGCTCGACGCCTTCCTGCTCGCGCCGCAGCGCGTCACGGGCATCCTCACCCTCGACGCCCTCCTGGCCGCCGACTGGGAGGTGCTCGTCGACGCGCTCAGGCACCTGCTCCTGCCGGCGGCCGTGCTCGGCGCCTTCTCGACGGCCCTAGTCGCCAGGATGGTGCGGAGCGCCATGCTCGAGGTCCTCTCGCAGGACTTCGTCCGTACGGCCAAGGCCAAGGGCCTGCCCGAGAGCAAGGTCGTCCTCAAGCACGCCCTGCGCAACGCCGCCCTGCCCGTCCTGACCGTGCTCGGCAGCCTCCTGGGCGGGCTGCTCACCGGCGCCGTGCTCACCGAGACGATCTTCTCGTGGCCCGGCATCGGCTCGTACGCCACCGCGAGCGCCACGGCGCTCGACTTCCCCGCCGTGATGGGCGTGACGCTCGTCGCCGGCCTCGCCTACAGCGTCATCAACCTGCTCGTCGACATCATGTACGCCGTCTTCGATCCGAGGATCGCCTACTCGTGAGCGGCCTCGTAACGAGCGCGACGGTCCTCGGGAAGGCGACCCCGCGATGACGGCCCCGAGGATCAAGAACAAGGCGCTGCGGCGCTTCCTGCGCAACCCAGGCACCGTCGTCGGCAGCGTCCTGACGGTCCTCCTCGTGCTCGTCGCCCTCCTGGCGCCCGTGATAGCCGGCGACCCGCTCCTGCAGAACCTCCCCGAGCGGCTGAAGCCGCCAAGCGGCCAGCACCTGCTCGGCACGGACCAGTTGGGGCGCGACGTCTGGGCGCGCGTCGTCCACGGCTCGCGCATCTCGCTGCGCATCGGTCTGACCGTGACGGGCATAGCGCTCGTCCTCGGGGGTCTCGTCGGCCTGCTGGCCGGCATCCTCGGCGGCCTGGCGGACGAGATCGCGATGCGCATCACCGACATCTTCTTCGCCTTCCCTGCGCTCATCCTCGCCATGGCCATCGCGGGGGCGCTCGGGCCGAGCCTCGTCAACCTGATGATCGCCGTCGCCGCGGTCTCGTGGCCGTACTACGCCCGGCTCATCCGGGCGCAGGTGCTCAGCCTCAAGTCCCTCGACTTCGTCGACGCCTCGCGCGCGCTCGGCGCCGGCCGGTGGCGACAGGCCGTGCGGCACGTCCTCCCGAACGCGCTGACGCCGCTGTTGGTGCAGGCCAGCTTCGACGTCGGCGGGGCCATCCTCACCGCGGCCGGCCTCGGCTTCATCGGCTTCGGCGCGCAACCCCCCACGCCGGAGTGGGGCGCGGTCGTCTCCGAGACGCGCTCGTTCATCATCGAGGCGCCGTGGGCGTCGTCCGCCCCCGCCATCGCCATCCTCCTGACGGTCCTCGCCTTCAACCTCCTCGGCGACGGGCTCAGGGACGTGCTCGACCCCCGCGGGCGGCGCAAGGGCTGACGCCCGGCCGGCCTCGAGCCGGTCCCGACGCTCCTAGCGCTCCACGCGGTCGAACAGTCCGGGGCTACCGAGCGGCGCGCCCACCTCCACCCAGGCGCCGGCGTCGGCCGCGTAGCGCGCGCCCGTCCAGCGGTGGCGCCACGCGCCGCTGCCGGCGGGCAGGTAGGCGGCGACGGTCGTGGCGCCCTCGCGCAGCACCGGTGCGACGAGCAGGTCGGGACCGAGGAAGAACTGCTCCGTCAGGTCGGCGCACGCTGGGTCTGCCGGGTACTGGAGCCACGGGTGGCGCGCGACGGGCATGCCGGTCGCGTGAGCCTCCGCCATCAGGCTCACGCGCAGCTCCCGCCAACTCGCGTGCAAGCGCGCCGCGTGGGCGAACTCCGCGCGCGCGCCGGCGTCCGAGTAGACCTGGACGTTGTGCTGCGGCCGGTTCCCCTCGTGCGTGCGCAGCATGACGGTGAAGGCCATCAGCTCGCCCCAGCGGGCGAGCAGCTCCGGGCTGCGCACCGTGCGCGGCAGGGGCGGCAACGTGGACGTGTAGCCGCCGACGTCGCCGTGGTTCAGCGCGAAGCCAGAGAACCCGCCGGAGAGCAGGCCCGTGAGGGCGCTCGCGAGGCCGTCGAAGCGGTCCCACGTGACGCACTGGTCGCCGAGCCAGAAGAGCCCGGCGGCGCCAGGGCTGCGCGTGAAGCCCGAGCGGAAGAAGGTCACGTAGTCGCTCGGCCGACGGCCGGTCGCCGCGGCCAGGCGCGCGCGCAGCTCCGCGTTGAAGGCCGCCCACTCCTCCGGGTAGCGGTTGTGCCACTCCAAGGCCGTGCCGCGCGCCAACCGGGCGTCCAGCGGCAGGCCCTCGCCGAAGTCGGCCATCCAGCCCGAGGCGCCGCTCTCCAAGAGGTTCGCGGTGAGCGTCTCCAGGTACCAGGCGCGCGCCTCCGGGTCCGAGAGGTCGAGGAGGCCGGCGACGAAGTCGCCCTGGTCCGTGAGGTACGTGCCGCCGTCGGGGCCCTTCACGAAGTAGCCGGCGGCGGCGGCGACGTCGAAGAGGGCCGGGCGCCCGCCCGGCCGCTCGTGCATGGGGGCGAGGAAGGGGTTGACGTAGACGAGGACGCGCACGCCTTTGGCCTCCAGGCGCTCGCGCATGCCGTGCCAGTCGGGGTAGCGCTCCGCGTCGCGCTGCCAGTCCCACCACAAGCGCGTCCCGAACGGCACCTTGCGGTTGCCGACCCAGTCCTGGAGCCAGACGCCCGCCAGCGGCGCCCCGGCCGCCTCCAGCTCCGCCACGACGCGCTCGACCTTCTCGCCGCCGCCCTGCATGCCCACCACGGCGCCGGCGTGCGCCCAGTCGGGCAGGGGGTGCATGCGGCCCGTCTCGCGCGTGTGCAGCTCGAGCAGCTCGCTAGGGGTGGCCGCGGCGTAGAGCAGCGCGCTCAGCCTGGGGGCGTACGCCCTCACACTGCCCGTCCCTGGCCGCCGCAGGTCGAAGAGCGCTGGGGCGCTGTCGCGCAGCGTCAAGCCGCGCAGGCCGGTCGTCACGAAGCCGGGCACCGGCGCGTACGTGCTCCACCAGTCGCCGCCCGCGCCCCCGAACGCTTCCGTGTAGCGCGTGAGCGGCTGGGCGCCACGCCCCACCCCCTGCTCGGCGGTGAGGATCGGCACGGCCTTGCCGCGCATGTCGAGGTACGTGAACTGCGCGCCGAAGCCGAAGACGCGCGCGGTCGGGTCCTGCGCCCAGTAGAGGTCGACGAAGAGGTCGTCCGTGGCCGGGACCGCGACGGCAGTGGTGGGACCCGCGGCGGAGCCCGTACGGGCATCGGCGGCGCCCGCGCCGACGTCTGAGCGCCGCAGCTCCACGTCCACGCCGACCCGCTGCCCGTCGACGTCCGTGAGGCGCACGGAGAACGTCACCGGTTCGGACGTGTCGGAGGCCGTCAGTCGCCCGCTCAACGTAAGCGCCGGTCGCTCTGAGCCGCTTTCGGTGGTCACGTCCGTCAACCACTGACGGCGGTAGCGCCTCGCGATCGCCTCGGTGGGTCTGAGATGGCCGGCGCGCCCGGCGGCGCCGTACCGGCCCAGCGCGGCGGCGAGGAAGGCGCGGCCGGGGGGCGAGGCGAAGACTACGCGCTGCCGATCGGCGGTGGCGACCACCGCCAGCGCCGCGCCACCTTCCGGCAGCCGCGAGACGCTCAGCGTGAACGCCCCCAAGGAGTGATCGCCGAAGACGTTCGGCGCGGCGTCGAGCCGGCCGGGCCGGTTGGCGCTCCTGCTGGTCGCGAACGGGAAAGCGCGCGTGATGGAGGTCATGCTCAGCCAGTCACGATCGGCTCGCCGCTGTAGGCCGGCCCCGCCAAGACGTGCTCAGCGCCGCCCACCGCGCGTGAGGCTCTGCACGACGGCGATGGCCATGCCGAAAGCGACCGCTGAGAAGAAGTACGCGAGCGGTCCCGCTCCGTTCAGCGCGCGCGTGAACAGGTAGGTCCCGGTGACGGCGAAGCAGACGAGCAGCAGCACGCTGAACGCGCGGTTCATCTGGGTCGCCTCGCACCGTCGGGTCGTTCGCCGGGTCGCATCTGGAGCGAAGCTATCACGCCGGGCGGCGGCGGCTCTACGCCGGACCGTGCAGATAGGGTCACGGACCGTGCGTGTGGGGTCGATCGCCTCGAGGCGCGCTCTCCCCGGGGCCGGCGTCGGTCCGTATCGGAGCCGATCGACGACATCGGCGGGGGCCCCGGCGTGCCAGACTCGCGTTACATGACGAAACGCATCGGTTTCCTATCGTTCGGCCACTGGGGGCTCTCGCCGTACTCGCAGACGCGGACGGCCGGCGACACGTTGCTCCAATCGATCGATCTGGCGGTCGCCGCCGAGGAGCTCGGGGCCGACGGGGCCTACTTCCGCGTGCACCACTTCGCGCGCCAGCTCGGCTCGCCGTTCCCGCTCCTTGCCGCCGTCGGGGCGCGTACGAAGCGCATCGAGATCGGCACGGCCGTCATCGACATGCGCTACGAGAACCCCTACTACATGGTCGAAGACGCGGGCGCGGCCGACCTCATCGCGGGCGGGCGCCTCCAGCTCGGCATCAGCCGCGGCTCGCCCGAGCAGGTGATAGACGGTTGGCGCCACTTCGGCTTCGCGCCGGCAGAGGGCGAGACGGACGCCGAGATGGCGCGGCGGCACGCCACCGTGTTCTTCGAGCTGCTGAAGGGCGAGGGGTTCGCGCGGCCGAGCCCACGCCCGATGTTCCCCAACCCGCCCGGCCTGTTGCGCCTGGAGCCGCACTCCGAGGGTCTGCGCGACCGGATCTGGTGGGGCTCCGCCACGAACGGCACGGCCGCCTGGGCGGCCGAGCTCGGCATGAACCTCCAGAGCTCCACCCTGAAGTTCGACGAGAGCGGCAAGCCGTTCCACGTGCAGCAGGCGGAGCAGATCCGCGCCTTCCGCGACGCGTGGCGGGCCGCCGGGCATGCACGCGAGCCGCGCGTGTCCGTGAGCCGCAGCATCTTCGCCCTCGTCGACGACAGGGACCGCGCCTACTTCGGCCGCGACGGCGAGGAGCGCGACCAGATCGGCTACATCGACGAGCAGACCCGCGCCATCTTCGGGCGCAGCTACGCGGCCGAGCCGGAGGCGCTCGTGAAGCAGCTCGCGGAGGACGAGGCGATCGCGGAAGCCGACACGCTGCTCCTAACCGTTCCCAACCAGCTCGGGGTGGAGTACAACGCCCACGTGATCGAGGCGATCCTCAAGTACGTGGCTCCCGAGCTGGGGTGGCGTTGACGCTCACCTCGACGCGCCTCACCACGCCCATCGGCCCGATGCTCGGCGTGGCCACCGAGGAAGCGCTCGTGCTCCTGGAGTTCGAGGAGCGGCGCGAACTGGCGCGGGAGCTCGAGGACCTCGCGCGGGACGCCGCCATCGTCGCGGGCGTGAACGAGCCCCTCGCGCAGCTCGAACGGGAGCTGGGCGAGTACTTCGCGGGCGCACTCGCCGAGTTCCGGACCCCGTTGGAGTTGCGCGGGACCGCCTTCCAGCGCGGCGCCTGGCGGGAGCTGCTGAAGATCCCGGCTGGCACCACCATCACGTACCTGCAGCTCGCGCACGCCGTGGGCAACCCGAGGTCGTTCAGGGCCGTGGCCCAGGCCAACGGCGCCAACCGCATCGCGGTGGTCGTGCCGTGCCACCGGGTCGTCAACACGGGTGGCGGCCTGGGCGGTTACGCGGCCGGCCTCGAGCGGAAGCGCTGGCTGCTCGAGCACGAGCGCAGGTTCTTCGGGGGCCGCGGGGCAGGCAGGCTCTTCTAGGCGGCGTCGGGCACGGGCTTGGTCGGGAGCGGTCGGGATGAGAACGGCCCGGGCGGGAGCGGGTCCGGGCAGCGATAGGGGCTAGGCGCTACGCACGGGCGAACGCGCGCGAAGCGCGAGGGCGAGACCTGCCGCGCGCCCGGGCCGCGAGCCTCGAATGTTCCCGTCCTGGATCCCTCTCGAGACGCGCCACACGCCTTGGCCGCGCTCAGGCCGCGAGCTTGAGCCCGACGATGCACCCGACCAGACCCACGAGCAGCGCCGCCCGCAGGAACGAGAACGGCTCCGCGCCCGTGGCCATGCCGTACACGACGGCCAGGCTGGCGCCCACGCCGACCCACACGGCGTAGGACGTGCCGGTCGGCAGCGTCTTCATGGCGTAGGCCAGCCCGCCCATGCTGGCGGCGAGGGCGGTGAAGAACAGTACGCTCGGCCAGAGCTTGGTGAGGCCAGCGGAGCGCCCGAGCGCCGTGGCCCAAACGGCCTCGAAGACCCCCGAGACGATAAGAACGACCCATGCCATGAGTGCCTCCATGGCGACGTCTTGTCGTGACCGGGTACGTCGCTCTCGTCCGGGACCGCCCGTGCAGCACGGCTCACGCGGTCGAGCCAGGATGCTAGCACACCCCTAGCGACGCCGCCGCTCCGGCAGCACGGCCGCGGTCGCATGGATGGCGGCCACGACCCGCAGCGGCTCCGCTTCCAGCGCCGTCGGGGTCAGGCGCCACGAGTCCTTGGCCCCCGGGTAGGCGGGCCCGAGCTCGGCCAAACCGGCGAGCTGCGCCTCCGCCGAGCTCCGCTTGACGAAGATGCTGCCGTCGTTGACGAGGCCAACCGGCTTCCCATCCAGGTAGACGCAGTAGCCGCCGAACATGGCCCTGGTGCTGCCGCCCAGCGGCTCCAGCCAGCCGAGGAGTGCCTGCGCCAAGCGCTTGCTGTCAGCGTCCATGCCGCACCTCGCGCGAGCGCACGGCGCCTAGACCCTGGCGAGGAGCGCGAGGGCGTGAGCGACGAGCAGGTCGGTCGCCTCCGCGTCGTACTCCCCTGTCGAGCTGTCCGCGAAGAAGTGCTTGTCGCCAGGGTAGAGGAACAGCTCGCCGTCGGCGGCCTCCGCCACTACGGCCTGGGCCGTCGGCAGGTCGTAGCCGTTGTCGAACTCCGGGTCGTGCTCCTGGGCGTGGATCTGGAGGGGGACGCCGACGGAGCGGACGTGAGCCATGCCCTCGTCCAACGTTGCGAACCGCTTCCCTTCGTACATGTCGGGAGTATGCACCGTGTGTCCGCCGGCGCGCAGCCGATCGGCCAGCGCGATGATCCCGGGTGTCAAACCGAGCACGTGATGGAACAGGACCAACTCCGCCATGACTACTCCTTGGGTGAGCCTAGCCGGATACGCCCGCCGCCACGGAGCCCATGCCGATGTGCTCCAGCAGCGCCGCCGCCGCGCGGGCGAGGTCGGGGGGCGTCTCAGGGCCTCCGGCCGCGACCTGCCGCACCAACCTGCTCGCGGCCGGCGTATCGCCCAGCGCCGCGAGCGTGCGCGCCAACCCCAACCGGCTGGCGTGCTCGTAGTACGGGTATACCCCCTGGGTCAGCTTCAGCGCGCGTTCGAAACTACGGCGCGCCAGGCCGAGCTCACCGCGCCCGAACCGCGCGCCCGCGAGCCGGAAGTGCGTCACCGCCTCCTGACCCGCGTTGCCGTGGCGGCGGTGGCTCTCGACGGCCGCCTGCAGTGCCTCGGCGGCGGCACCGAGCTCGCCCGTGACCATCTGGACCAGCGCGTCGCTGCCGGCGAACGCACCCGGATACTCGGGCGGCAGGGCGCCCCTCGCCAGGTCGAAGTAGCGCGTCGCGGCCGCGGGGTCCTGCCGCGCAACGGCGCACTCGGCCAGCGCCAGGTACGCCTTGCGCACCCCGATGGCGTGGCCCACCGGGAGGAGCATCGCCAGGGCGCGCTCGGCGTCGGCCTCGGCCTCGCCCACTCGCCCGAGCCAGATCAGGTTCTTCGCCCGCATGGCGAGGAGCTGGCCGCGAGCGGCCGCGGTCTCCGGCGATCCGGACCGCAGCGCCGCCAGCCCTTCGCCGAAGAGCGCTATGGCATCGTCGAACCGCCCCAGCCGCCCGAAGAGGGCGTAGCAACCGAGCGAGAGGGCCTGGACGGCGACCCCGTCCTCGAGCTCGAGGGCGTGCCTGAACGCCAGCAGGCTGTTGGGCAGCGCGCCGTGCAGGAGCCGCTGAACCGCCGCCTGCTCGGGTCCGAAGGCGGCGCGGTAGTGCCTGAGGGGCAGGCTCGCGTAGTAGGCGACATGGGCACGGGCGGTGCTCGCATGCAAGTCGGGCTCGGCGACGAGTAACCGCCGCGCGAAGAGCCGCGTGAGCTTGCCGAGCTCCAAGCATCCGTCCTCCCGCGCGGCGAGGAGCGAGAGCTCCTGCAGCTCCAGCACGGCCGTCGCCGGGACGCCGGTAACCTCCGCGACCGCCTCGCGCGTGAAGCCGGGCTCGAAGTAAGCCAGACGAGCGAGCGCGGCGCGACCGGCGGCGCTCAGTTCGGCGACGGTGTGCGCGAACCGCGCGGCGGGACTCCGCAAGCGCGGCGGGACGCCGCGAAGCTCGCCGAGCGCGGCGGGCTCCCGCTCGATCAGCGCGGCCAGGTCGTGAGCGGACATGGCGCCTGCCAGCCCGGCGGCCACCGCGAGCGCTAGCGGGGAGCCGCCGACGGTCTCGGACAGCCTCGCGGCTCCCGCGCGGCCCGCCGGATCCGCGGCGTCGGTCCCGTTGATCGCCCTGGCCAGCTCGGAGAACAGTTCCGGCCCGTCCTGACCGAGGCCCGCGACCCTGAACACGCGCTCACCCGGGTGGGCCAGGCGCCTGGTGGCGGTGGCGAGCACGCTCAGGTCCGGCGAGGCGCCCAAAGCCGTCCCTATCAGCGTCGCGGCGGCGTCCAGTTCGGCCTCGCCCGCGCCCACATCGTCCAGCACGAGCAGCGACCGGCGGCCCCGGAGGCGCGCCAGGGCCTCGACCAGCTCGCCGCCGGTCAACCAGGGCGCGGCGCTCAGGCAGCGCCGCCCCAGCGCGTCCGCGCTCACGGCGCCGTCGGCGTTCACCACCACGACCCCGCCCGGGAAATCGCCGGTCGCGTGGCGATCGGCCGCCACCTGCAGGGCGAGCCGCGACTTGCCGATGCCGCCCTCGCCGACCAGGGTCACCAACCGCGCGTCCGCGTGCCTGAGTAGCGCGGCGAGCTCCAAACGCTCGCGTTGGCGGCCGACCGTCCTGCCGAGCGGCGCGACGAGGTTCGTCGGCGCCAGGACGGTACCTGTCCTGAGGCGCGCTACCAAGCCGCGAACGCGCTCGCCCTCCGTCCCCTCGGCCGCGCCAAGGGCACGGGATTCCGCCAGCGACTCTCCCCTCAGCGTCCCGCCGCCGAGGACTATGAGCGCGTGCAACACCTCGACCTGCGCCGGGTCGCTGCCGCCTTGGCCGGCGGCGGCGTAGGCCGCGTCGGCGAGCGCGCCGGCCTGCGCGTACCTCCCGGCCGCCACGAGCCTGCCGGCTTCCGCCACGGCGGAGCGTTGCATGCGTTCGACGAGGGCCTCCCTCACGGCTATCGCCCACGTGAAGAGTTCGTCGCCGAGGCCGACCTCTGCCCCTTGCAGGAACGGCCCCCGGTGCAGCTCGACCGCCCGGGCGACGTCGCAGAGCTCCAGGGCGGCGAGGAACTGGTGGTGGTCGGTGCGGAGGTCGAGCGCCACGCCCGCCGCGTCGACGTGAAGCGCGCCCTCGGCGCCGACTTCCCGCAGCTGGCGACGCAGACGCGTGAGGTTGACCGAGAGCTGGTTGAGCGGGTCGCGGTTGCCCTCGCAGAAGAGCTCAGCCAGGCGGCGGCGCGGCTGCCGACCCTCTACGGTGAGGTAGGCCGCCAGCAGGAGCGGCCGACGGCCAGGCAGCGTCCCGCCCACGAGTTCCGGACCCCCGAAGGTTAGCAGCTGCAGCACGCCCGCTCTCCTTCCCAGCTCGTCGGCCGCTCCGCCGGACCCCCGGGCGCGGACAGGCCCAAGACAGGCTCAAGACAGGGCGAGTCTTGCATACTTCCTCATCGGATGCTCAGGCGGACGGCACCGTCCCTTCGCCCACGTCTTCGCGGCGTTCCGGGAGCCCAACGTCAAGCCGCGAACCGATAGCCGAGGCGGGAGCCCGGCAGCTGGGAGCGCAGGATGATAGACACTCCGACCCCTCACGCACGCCTCGCGCGCGGGTTCACGGCCAGGTTCGTGACCTGGCTCGTCGGCGCCGCCCTCCTCCTGGTGGTCGGCTGCGCCAAGCAGCCGACGACGCCCCCACCCGCTCCTCCCGAGCCGGCCGGCCTCACGGGGGTCCGCGCCACGAGCAACACGTCTTTGATCGCCAGCTTCGACAGGCAGGTGGGGGCCGGCGCCACCGACGTGGGCTTGTACACCGTCACCGCCACCGGCGGCGGTGAGCTGGAGGTCGTGGCCGCGTATCCGCGCGCCGACGGACTCAGTGTGGCGCTCGCCACGGCCCCGCAGGCGGCGGTCGACTACCGTCTCGACGCGCCCCAGGTCCCGGCCGCTACCCCGGCGTCTGCCGCGGCAGACGCGCCCGGCACGTTGACGGGAGCCGCCACCGACGCGGGCAAGTTCACGGGCAGCCTCGTGCCGGCGCCAGTGCTCGCTCGTGCCGTGCCCATCGGCAACGACCAACTGCTCCTGACGTTCACCGACACCGCGGGCGACCCGGTCGCGATGGGCGACGACGCGCTGCTCCCGAGCAGCTACGCGCTCACCCCCAACCTCACCGTCGTCTCGGCCGAGTTCGACCAGGCTGGTGGGGGAGCAGACCGCAGCGCCGTCGTGCTCACCACGAACGCCATGGACTTCCCCGTCGGGCGCGCGAGCGTGACGGGCGCCACCACCTTCCACGGCCAGATGCTCCTCGACCCCCGGGCGGCCGAACTGGAGTTCCACCCTATCGGCACGCCCGATCCGGCGGCGCCCTACGTGAGCACGGCGTACGCCGCGGACCCGAACACGGTGATCGTGCTCTTCAGCGAAAGCGTGCGCGGCACCCTCGCACCCGGCTCGCTCGGCGGCGCCACCTTCGCGCTCACCGGCCCCGGCGGGACGCAGGTGGCCGTCGACTCGTTCGCCGCCGAGCAACGCGCCACGCGCGCCCGGCTCGTCGTCGACGACCTCGCGCCCGGCATCCCGTACACCCTCACGCTGGCCGGCATCGCGGACATGGCCGGCAACCCGCTGCAGCAGCTCACGAGCGCCGGCATCGTGATCGTCGGCCCGGACCCCGTCGGCACGCCGGACACGACGTCGCCGCGCGTGACGGGGGCGGTAGCCACCTCGCCGACGAACGTGCTCGTCACGTTCAGCGAGCCCATGCGTGGCGGCGGCAGTGGAGCGGAGGACCCTTCCCGCTACGGCATCGCCAGCCTCGCCGGCGAGAGCGCGGCCACCCAGGCCCTGCTCACCGTGACGGGCGCCACCCTCTCACCGGACGGACGCAGCGTCAACCTAACCACCCTCTCGCAGAGCGAGATCGAGTACGGCCTCAAGGTCGTGGGAGTAGCCGACCTGGCCGGCAACCTCGTCGTTCCGCCCGACCGGGAGAACCCCTACCAGGTCCAGTTCCACGGCATGGCCGCGAGCGGCCCGGGCGTCGACACGGACGGCGACGGGCTCTCGGACGCGGCCGAGCAGCGCGGCTGGACGGTCGTCGTGCGGCGCGCCGACGGCACTACCACCACCACGACGGTCACGAGCGACCCGCTCCTCGCCGACACGGACGGCGATGGTCTCACCGACCTAGAGGAGAAGACCTACCTCACCAACCCGCGCAGCGCCGACACGGACAGCGACCAACTGAGCGACTTCTGGGAGCTGAACTACGTCTACAGCGACCCGGCGGCACAGGACACCGACGGCGACGGGCTGATAGACGGGCTCGAGTGGTGGTTCTTCCGCACGTCGCCGAACCTCGCCGATACCGACGGCGACCAGATAGACGACGGTGACGAGATCAACTTCGGCAACCGCAACCCGCGCCTGGCCGACCTGCCCCTGCCGGGCATCGAGGTCGGCGCCGTCGACCTGCAGCTCGACGTGCGGTTCTCGGCCACGAGCCAGCGCGGCACGCGCGAGCTCGAGTCGGCCACGTACTCCTCGACGCTCACCCAGAGCGAGAGCCGCTCGACGAGCAACACGGACAGCAACACGCAGGAGTTCATGGTCAAGGCCGGGGTCGAGATCGGTTGGAAGGCCGGCGTCGACTTCGGCGCGTCCGGCAAGTTCAACGTCGAGACGGGTTACACGGGCCAGTGGTCGTCGAGCTTCACGTCCGAATCGGCGCGCGAGACGCAGAACGCGTACGAACGCTCCACCCAGACGGACCGCGAGCTCCAGGTGGACGAGACGCTCGCGCGCGAGGTCCAGGGCGCGGCCATGCGCCTGACCGTCAGCCTGCGCAACCTGGGCGACATCGCGTTCAACATCTCCGACATCCAGGTCTCCGCGTTCATCCTCGACCAGAACTTCCCGGGCCGGCTCGTGCCCATCGCCACCCTCACGCCGGAGAGCGAGCCGGCTGGCGGCTACAACCTCGGGCCGCTCGTGCCCGAGCGCGGGCCGCTCGTGTTCGTCAACGACCAGGTCTTCCCCGCGCTCGTCGAGCAGCTGATGCGCAACCCGAACGGCCTGGTGTTCAAGATCTCCAACTTCGACGTCACCGACGAGTTCGGACGCAACTTCGCGTTCACCTCGCAGGACGTCAACGACCGCACGGCCACCGTCGTGATCGACTACGGGGCGGCCGACAGCGACGGGGACGGCGAGGGCGACGTGACGGAGCGCCTGAAGGTCTCGACGAGCGCCGGCCGGGCCCTCTTCGACACCAACGGCGACGGCGTCATCGACGACGACGACCGCATCCTCTTCGACGACCGCGGGCGGCAGGTCGGCATAACCCTCGCCGAGGCCCTCGAGGAGGTCCTCGGGCTCGATCATTACGACGAGGACGCCACCCCGACGGCGACTCTCGATCCCGTACAGCTCGCCAACAGTTACTCCACGCGCGTGGTTGGCGGGGTGGAGCGGCTGTGGCGCATCCGCACCGCATCACGCGAGCTCGGCAACCCCCTCAAGGCCTGGGCGGTGCTCACGCCGGAGGGCATCGTCGACAACACGTCGCAGGACGTGCGCGGCCGCGTGCTCGGCGCCGGCGAGGGCATAACGCTGGCCTACGTGCAGGACCTCGATGACGACGGCTTGCCGGCGTCCATCGAGTACATGCTCAGCTGCTCGGATACCAACGTCGATACCGACGGCGACGGCCTCACGGACAGCTTCGAAGCGTTCGAGGGTTGGCGCGTGAGCGTGATCGGCAAGGGCGACTACACGGGCTACTCGAGCTGCTCGCGCACGGACACCGACCTCGACGGCCTGACCGACGCCGAGGAACTCACCCTTGGGACCGACGCCCAGCAACGCGACACCGACAAGGACGGCATCACGGACAGCGACGAGGTTCGCGGCTTCACGATGCGCACGCGTGGCGGCGTCCTGCTCACCGGCGTGACCACGGACCCGCTCAACCCGGACTCCGACGGCGACACCCTGCCGGACGGCGCCGAGCGTACCCTGGGCACGAACCCCAACGTGAACGACGGCGACCTCGTCTTCGACGACGACGGCGACACGCTCGTCAACGCGCAGGAGGACGACGGCTGGACGGTCACGTACTACCCGGTGAGCACGGCGCCGTACGTGCAGCCGACCGCGGTCGCCTTACACGTGACGTCCGCGAGGGACCTGGCCGACACCGACGGCGACGGCCTGCGCGACGACGTCGAGTTCCAACTCGGCACAAACCCGCGCCTGGCCGACACCGACGGCGACGGCCTCACGGACTTCGAAGAGGTCCAGCTCGGCACCGACCCGCTCGACGCGGACACGGACGACGACCTGCTGAGCGACGGGGTGGAGGTCACCACGCCGCGCCGCATCCAGGTGACGGGGGCGGCGCCTTACGTCGTCCATTCCGACCCGCTCGTGGCGGACGTCGACCTCGACAACCTCGTCGACGGTCAGGAGGTCACGCTCGGCACCGACCCGACGAAGTACGACACCGACGGGGACGGCGCTAGCGACACGGTAGAAGGCGCCCGCATGGCCGACACCGACTCGAACAACGACACCGACCCGCTGGTGCGCGACCAGCTCCTGCGGATCACGTACGAGATGCAAGGCGTGCGCACGTCGTTCAACAACATCTGCGGCGAGGCGGGGGGCGGCAACGCGTACGTCACCGGCAACTTCCACTACAGCCTCGTGGGCACCACCCACGGCGGCAGCTACAGCACGGGCGGCAAGAACCTCGGGACGGACTACGTGTCGGTCCGCAACGACCTGCTGGTCCTGACCGCCGCCCAAGGCGCCACGTTGCAAGCCTTCACCACCGCCCTGACGCGTTGGGACGGCGCCATCGGCTACAACCTCAACAACCTCAACCAGAACTACCTGACGAGCGACGGCCTGTTCGACTCCATCAAGCAGGACGTGTTCCGTCAGACCCAAGCCTCGGCCAACCCGGAGGATTGCGTGGTGAACATCCGCTTCACCATCACGCCGATCAACAACTGATCGGTCCGCCAGAACATCCCGGCGTCCGCTAGCGACGCCTAGCGTACGTGGCGCAGCGGCCGCCCCCTTTCGCGGGGCCGGCCGCTGCGCCATGTACGCCGCCATCACGCAGATCCGACAGCGCCTGACGGCGGCCTCTCCTCAGGGGACAGCGGCTTCTTGCCTGCCGCCCGAGCCGGTTACTGCCCCAGGATCATCGCGAACATGAGCGGCGCCACGATGGTCGCGTCGGACTCGATGATGAACTTCGGCGTGTCGATGCCGAGCTTGCCCCACGTGATCTTCTCGTTCGGCACGGCGCCGGAGTACGAGCCGTAGCTCGTGGTCGAGTCGCTCACTTGGCAGAAGTAGCCCCAGAGCGGCGTGGAGCGCTGCATGTCCTGCTCGAGCATGGGAACGACGCAGATCGGGAAGTCGCCGGCGATACCGCCGCCGATCTGGTAGAAGCCGACCGAGCGCTCCTCGGCCATGGCCGTGTACCACTCGGCGAGGAACATCATGTACTCGATGCCCGTGCGCACCGTGTGCACGTTCTTGATCTCGCCCAGGAGGTTGTGCGCGGCGTACATGTTGCCGCTCGTCGAGTCCTCCCAGCCCGGCACGATGATGGGGAGGTTCTTCCGCGCCGCGGCGAGCAGCCAGGAGTCCTGTGGGTCGATCTGGTAGTACTGCTCGAGCTTCCCTGAGAGCAGGATGCGGTAGAGGAACTCGTGCGGGAAGTAGCGCTCACCCGCCTTGTCGGCGCGCGTCCACTCGTCCACCAGGGCTCCCTCGAGGCGACGCATGGCCTCCCCCTCCGGGATGCACGTGTCCGTGACGCGGTTCATGTGCCGGTCGAGCAGCGCCTGCTCGTCCTCGGGCGTGAGGTCGCGGTAGTGGGGCACGCGCTCGTAGAAGTCGTGCGCGATGAGGTTGAAGACGTCCTCCTCAAGGTTCGCGCCCGTGCACGTGATGATCTGCACCTTGTCCTGGCGGATCATCTCGGCGAGCGAGAGCCCCAGCTCGGCGGTGCTCATGGCACCGGCGAGGGTGATCATCATGGCGCCGCCCCTGTTCAGGTGCTCGATGTACGCGTCGGTCGCGTCGATGAGGGCGGCGGAGTTGAAGTGTCGGTAGTGGTGGCGGAGGAAGGTGCTGATCGGGCCTCGGGCGGCCGTGGCTAGGTTGGCGGTAGTGGTCGACATGGTGGCTCCTTATGCTGGAGCGGGCAGGCCGCTCCCTCTGGCGCCATCGTATGCCCGGGCGGCGATCGGAGTAAGTGCGACCGCCGATCGAGTGGGACCGCCGGCTCGTAAGGCCTTTGGTCGCGTGCCGACCATCGGTCGGGAACCACCCGGCTGATGCGTGGGAGCGCCGTTGGGGTGCGTAGGGCCGCGCTAAGGCTCCGTCCGGGAGACCGGTGTCAGGGTCTCGGGCTGCGTGCGCGCCGCGCCGCCGGCCGGGGGCGACTCCGCCGACGGGCCTACGGCCGTCCTGGTCGCGGCTCGGGACTCCCGCAGTTGCGCCCACACGTCCACGCCTACCTTGACGGCCACGAACAGCAGCAACACGAGCTGAGACGGCCCGATCAGCAGCGCCAGGAAGCCGCCAGCGATGATCGTCAGGTGCAGCACGACCACGCGGCCGTACGGCTGCGACATCAGGTCGTTGACGCCGACGCGACGGTACTCGCCGGATGCCAGGTAGTCGGTCACGAACGACGCGCCGTGCGATACCAGCATCGTCGCAACGGGCCAGGCGAGCACGTCGGCGCGCATCCCCGTGACGATCACGGCAGCGAAGAAGAACGTGTCCGGCCTGACGGGGATGGTGGGGCCTGAGCCGCCGAAGAGCACCACGACGAAGAGCCCGTGGATGAGCCAGAAGATGCCGTAGTGGGCGATGAAGAACGGAACGCCGAAGACCTTGCCCGCCAACTGCACCGACCGCGGCAGCTTATCCGTACTGGCCACGAGCATCTTCGCCACCGTGTAGAGGCCCACCACGCCGCTCTCGAGCCAGTACAGGAGGACCAGGTCGCCGAGCTGCCAGTCCCATAAGAAGACGCCCGCTACCGGAACGAGGTTGGCGAGCAGCAAGGACAGCAGAGCCCACCGGTTGGCGGGCGCGCGCCTGGTAGTCGAACTCACTCCGCCATCCTATGGTCCCTCGCACCGGTGGCGGCGTGGTGGAGGTCGCATCGTCTCGTCAGCGGCGGTCAGTCCACCATGAACCCGAGCACCCTCAGCATCTCGTCGTGGACGAGCCCGTTGCTGGAGACGAGCAACGGCTTCTCCACCTCGAAGTCGCGTCCGCATTCGTCCGTCACCCGCCCGCCGGCCTCGCGCACTATGAGCACGCCCGCCGCCACGTCCCAGGGGTTGAGGCTCAGTTCCCAGAAACCGTCGGCCTGGCCGCAGGCCACCATGCAGAGGTCGAGGGCGGCCGAACCGGCGCGCCGCACGCCGCGCGCCTCACGCAACGCCTTCTCGAACAGTGGCAGGCTCGCCGTTATCCCTTGCTCGTCGGCGTTGAACCCGGTCGACAGCACCGCGTTCGACACCCGATCGACACCGCTGACCCTTATGGGGACCCCATCGGCTTGTGCCCCCTCGCCCCGCACGGCCGTGAAGAGCCGGCCGCTCACGCTGTCCAGCACGGCACCGACCTCCAGCCGACCCTCCACCTCGAGCGCGATGGAGACACTGTAGAAGGGGAAGCCGCTGGTGTAGTTGATGGTCCCGTCGAGCGGGTCGACGATCCACCTGTGCGTGCCGCCGCCCGCCCCGCGCTGCCCCTGCTCCTCGCCCAGCACGGCGTGGTCGGGGTAGGCCGCCGAGATCACCTCGCGGATGCGCGTCTCGCTCAGCTTGTCCACCTTGGTGACGATGTCGGCGTAGTTGGCCTTCGTACCGACCTGCTTGTCTGGGTCGGCGGCGTAGAAGCGGTGGATGGCTGCGGCGGCCTGCGCGGCCGTGATGGCGATGGCGAGGTACTCGTTCATGACTCGCCATTGTAGGGCGACAGCTTGGCGAGCGGTCGCCGGCGCGGTCGGCCCGGCCCGGCTCGGCCAACGAGCCGCGGACTTCAGGCAGCCTTCAGCGACGGCCGGGAGGATGGCGTAAGGAGGTTGGACATGAACAGCACCCGTAAGCTCCCCAAGACCGCCGCCCTACTCGCCGCCATCACCCTGACCGTAACGGCCCTGGCGGCGCCACTCCCTACGTACGCCCGCCTGCAGCTGCACGACGACCAAGGCAGCCTGGTCGGGTACGGTGAACTCGAAGGCAAGGAACTCGAGCTCGACGTGCTCGCTGGTCAAGCCGGCACCGCCACCTTGACGGTGTCGTCCTTCGACGGCACGGTCACCATCTACGACGTTCGCTACTCGGACACCGGCGAGATCCTCCTCGTCGTGGACGGCGCGGTCGTAAGCTTGGCCGACTTCGCGGTCTCCGAGGGGCTACGGCTGGACCTGGACGTCGAGAACGTCCTGGACGAGCCTTGGGACGACGACAGCTACGACGATCGTGATCGCCATGACGACGAGGACGACGATCGGGACGACCGTCATGACGACGACCACGACCACGACGATGACGACGACGAGGACGACCGCGACGACGACTGATCCCCGGTAGCCGAGAACCGGCCGTGACACATCGCAGAGCGTCGACGCCCATTGACGGCGTCGACGCTCGAACCGTGGCCCATGGCGGCTAGCAACGATGTCAGAGAGGGGAACTGTACGATGGCGATGTCATGCTCGTGAAGGTAAGGATAGTCGCGTTCTCGCTCCTGGCGGTACTAGCTAGCCAGCTGACCCAGCCGGCCGCCCGCGCCCAAGGCGCCGAGTCGACCTTCCGCACCTCCGAGGCCATAGTGATCGACGCCTCCGGTACGCGCCTCCTCGGCCACGGTCAAGTCCGGGCGGACAGGCTGACGCTCGACCTCGCAGACATCAGCGGCCGTTTCGTGCTCCTTCTGATCGACGACGACGGGAACGTCGAACGCTACCTAGGCGCCCTGACCCCCGATGCTCGCCTCGTCCTCCAGCTGGCGGACGGGGTCCAGGTCGGGATCTCGGACTTCTTCGCGAAGCGCGGGATCGAGTTGCTCTTCGGCGGTCCGGGCGCGGCGCGGACCCCTCAGCCAGACGACGACCCTGCCGGCCCGGCGGTCGACGACGAGGGAGACGACGGAGACGACGACGGGCACGGTGAGAACGGCGACAGGGACACTGACGGCGACTACGGCGACACCGACGGCCAAGACGACGACAGCGAGGACGACCGACCGTCCGACGGGGAGGACGAGGGCGATCCAGACGAGCAGGACGACGCCGCTGACGCCGACGAGAGCGGCGACGACGAGCAGGACGATGAGACCGGCGACGATGACCAGGACGAGAGTGACGATCCGGAGGACGACGGCGACCAGGGCGAGACCGGCGAGGTGTGGACCGGCGCAGCCGCTGCATCAGTCGGCTCCCCGCCGACATCGGTCGGTCCCTGGCAAGCGACCGCACCGGGCCCGGCCGCACCTTCGCCTCTCGGCTTGGCGACGGCCTGATGCCGGCAGACCATGCTGGCAAGGGGTCCGCTGCCCACGTCCTAGTGGTGGAGGACGATCGTGAGCTGGCGCGGCTCCTGAGCGAGCAACTAGGTCTCTCGGGCTACGCCGTCACGGTGACCGGGCGACTCGGCGAGGCGCGCGAACGCCTGGCGGGAGCGCGCTTCGACCTGATCGTCCTCGACCTCAACCTGCCTGACGGCGACGGGCTCGACCTGGCCGCGGAGGTAAGGCAGGACGGCAGCACGCCCGTTCTCATGCTCACCGCCCGCGCCGACGTCAAGAGCCGCGTCGCCGGTCTCTACGCCGGGGCTAACGACTACCTCACCAAACCGTTCAACGTCGCGGAACTCTTGGCACGCGTTCACGTGCAGCTGCGCGAGGCGGGGGCCCGAGGCGTGGTCGCGTACGGTGACTTGATCCTTGACCGGCAGACGCACGCATGCACCGTCGGCGAGGCCGTCGAGTACCTGCCGGAGCGCGAGTTCGAACTGTTACACCTGCTCGTCCGGTACCGCGGGCGCATCTTCACCAAGGAGGACCTCGAGAGGGCTCTCTACGGAGTCGTCCCTCCCGACTCGAACACGATCGAGGTGTACGTATACAACGTCAGGCGCAAGCTCAGGGGCATGGGCCTAGGAGAGGTCATCCGCACGGTGCGCAACCGCGGCTACGTGGTCGTGTGAGGCGAAGATGCTGAGGACGCGGCTGGCGGTGCTCCTCGGCGCATCACTGCTTGCCGCCCTCGGTGCATCGGTGCTCCTCAGCGTAGCGCTGTTCGAGCGACACCAGACGCGCGAGTTGACCGCACTACTGCGACGAGAGCTGCAGCGGGTGACAGCGCTGATGGCCGACCCTACGGTCGGAGAGCACCTCCTGACCGCCGAGTTCGAGCACCTGAACCTGCAGCTCGTCGGTCCGGCAGGCGAAGTGTTCGTGCCGGAGGGGGATCCAGAACCCATCCCGCTAGGCAACGGCCGGGCGGTGTGGGGTGGCAAGGACGTGGTGGTGGCGTCGGCACCGTGGATACTCGGAGGTGGGGTCCGTCTCGGCACGGTCCGGCTGAGCTACGACGTCTCGGAAGCGCTCGCCACACGTCGCGCCCTGCGCAGCAGTCTGCTCATTGCAGCGGGGCTGATCGCGTTGATCAGCGCCGCCATCGGCCTGCAGCTGCTCAGGCGCCAGTTGCGACCGCTGCGTCGTTTAGCCGAGGAGGCAGCCGCTCTGGACCCATCGGACCCGCATTTGACCTTGCCACACCTGCCAGTGGACGAGGTGGGGGAGGTCGGGCGGGCCCTGGAAGGCGCCGTCTCCGCCATCCGCCAAAGGCAGCAGGCTGAGCGCGACGCGCTGGCGGGCATAGCGCACGAGCTGGCCGCGCCTCTATCGGTCGTGGCCGGGCAGCTGGAAGGGCTGGCGGCGGCCGACCCTTCGCCGCAGATCAGGGCCGCTCGGGACGCGGCCCGCGAACTCCTCTACACGTCGCAGGACCTGCTCACCCTGGCCCGTGGCGAGCTCCAGGTAGCGCTCGAGCCGAGCGTCGTCCCGTTGGCGGAGGTCGCCGAACGGGTATGCGCCGAGTACCCCGGGGTCGTCTGCGACCGCCCGGCGGCCGGACTCGTGCTCGGCAGTCGCGAGCGCCTCGCCCAGGCGGTGAGGAACCTCGTGCGCAACGCGGTACAAGCGGCGACGGCGCCGGAGCAGGTCGTCATCACGGTCACGGAGACAACGGGCGAAGTGACCCTGAGCGTGGCGGACGACGGGCCGACCCTCACGGACGAGGCGTCGAGGCGCCTGTTCGAGCGGAACTTCACCAGCAAGGCTGCACAAGGCGGCTCAGGCATCGGTCTGACGATCGTGAAGGAGCTGGTGGAGATGCATGGTGGGCGGATTGTAGCGGAGCCGATCCCGGGAGGCGGTACGCGGTTCACGATGACACTGCCGCCGCTCTCCGCCCAACTCGAGGAGTGAGGCTGCCCCCTAGTCTGCCGCCCCGTACCCGCCCTGGCCACGCACCTCTCCCCCGTCCGTTCCTGCGGCCAAGTGCGCCTACGCACAAGCGAAGTAGGGTGAGGAGACGTGGCCGGACAAGTAGCCAACCAAGGCCACAGCGGCACTAGACCGCTTAAGGAGGAGACACCATGAGCATCGCCGACAGGACCACTCAGACGACCTGGCTGGGATCGCTAGCCAAGGGCTCGGGCAAGCTGGGTAAGAGCAGCAGCACCGCGCTCGACGGTCTCGCCCTCACATGGGCCTCGCGTACGGAGGCGCCCGGCGGCAAGACGAGCCCGGAGGAGCTCCTGGCCGCCGCCCATTCGTCCTGCTTCTCCATGGCGCTGTCGCTCAAGCTCGCGGAGCACAAGCTGGAAGCGGAACGGCTCGAGGTCACCGCCACGGTCTCGCTCAGCGAGGTGAACGGGCTGCCCACCATCGACCGCTCGAGCCTAACGGTGCACGGCAAGGTCCCCGGCGCCTCTGCGCAGCAGTTCGCGTCCATCGTGGACGAGGCCGGGAAGCTGTGCCCCGTCTCCAGGCTGTTCGCTGGCGCGAAGATCACCGTAGAGGCGGCGCTGCTGGAGGGTTAGGCGCCGGTCAGCCGACCAACCGCACGCCCGGCTCCGCCGAGACGCACGCGTCGGCTCCGCCAGGAGTGCGCCACGCGTAGGCCATGTCGCGGGCGTTGAAACCGCTGGCGATATGGCCGTCCGCCGTCAGGACGATCACGCCGCCCGTGGCGTTCTGGACGGCGACCTCGTCGAGGGCCGATCGCACCGCCGCGCCCAGCTCGACGCCCGCCCGAAGCCGGTCGGCGAGCCCTTTCGACGTCACGGCGCGGATGAACGCCTCGCCGTCGCCCGTGCACGAGACGCCGACGTGCCGCGCCGCGTACGTGCCGGCGCCGATGAGCGGCGCGTCACCGACCCTGCCGGGCCACTTGCCCAGCATGCCGCCCGTGCTCGTGGCCGCGGCGAGCATGCCGTGGTCGTCCAGGGCCACCGCCCCGACCGTAGCGGAGCCCTTCGGCCCGAGGTCACGGTCCTCGCGCCAACGCTCGAGTGCCCGCCGGGTGCGAGGGGTGAGGAGTTGGGCGTTGTCGATCGGGTGCTCGACGAGCGCGTCTGCGCCCGCCCCGACGATCAGGGCGTGCGGCGTCGCCGTGCGCACCTTGTCGGCGAGGAGGATGGGGTTCTTCGCGCGCGTGACGGCCGCGACCGCGCCGCTGGTGCCATCGGCGCTCATGATGGCGGCGTCGCACTCCACGGCCCCGTCGCGGTTAGGCGACCCGCCCGTGCCGGCGTTGAACGCCGCTAGGTCGTCCTCCATGGTCGTGACGGCCGCCAGGATCGCGGCGACCGCCGTCCCGCCGTCCGCCAGCACCCGGTAACCGACGTCACGAGCCCGCTCGAGCCCTGCCAGGTAAGGCACGCGGTCATCCGCGGCGATCTTGCCCGCCCCACCGTGAATCACGATCGCGATCATGGTGCATCGTACGCCGCACGGCCCTCAACGTCCTCCGGCAGCTCGCGTCAACACGGCCCTGGCCTGCCGCAGTATGGCCTCGTCGACCATGCGTCCGTCCACTCGTAGCGCCCCACCACCAGTCGGGGACGCGGCAAGCGCCCGCTCCGCCCAGGAGATCTCTTCCGGGCTCGGCAGCAAGGCTCGGTGGAGCGGTTCCACCTGCCCGGGGTGGATCAGGAACTTGGCACCGAACCCGAAGCTCAACGCGCGGACGACCTCGCCGACCAGACCTTCCTCGTCGTCGATCCTCAGGCAGGGCGTATCGATCCTGATCGCCACCTCTGCCGCCGCGCATGCGACCGCCACGCGAGCGCGGGCATGATCGAGGATCACGTCTTCGGATGTCTCGCGCTCGCCCCGGGGCGGCAATCCCAGGTCAGCAGAGAGATCCTCGGCCCCGAACCCCACGGCGCGGACGCGATCGGTGGCCGCAAGCATCGCTTGGAGCGCCTCGAGACCGCGGGCGGACTCGACTATCAGGACGAGTGGCGGAGCCGGCAGACCATGGGCAGCGGCTGCGGCGGCAGACGCTTGGGCGGCGGCCTTGACCTGGGTCGTGCCCGCTACCTTCGGTAGTACCAGACCGGTCAGCCTAGGGCCGACGGCAGCCCTCACATCTTCGGCGAAACCGGGATGATCGACCTCACGCGTCCGCACGAACAGCGCTGGCGGTACCTGGGGCGCTTCCGCCGACACCCACCAGGCCACGTTCGCGCGCGCGCCATCAGCCGCCGCACCCGCACCGTCCTCGAGATCGAGCACGACCGCGTCCGCGCTAGTCCGCGGGAGTTTCGCAAGGAAGCGCTGGCGGTCGGCCGGCATGAACAGCCAACTCCGCAACGGGCTAGGCCCTCCGCTCGCCGGCGGCCCGGCGCTCACGCGCTCGGTCCTCCATCCCACGACATGGGCTCAACCATGGGCCACGGCGAACGTGCCGCCGTCGCGGCGCGGGTCCGACCCGCCACGGAAGCCGTTCTCGTCATGCATGGCTATCTGGATGGAGCCGAACTTGTTCTCGAAGTTCATGAGCGACTGCTCGACCGTCATGCCCCGGCCGCGCAGGGCCGCGACCGTGCGGGCCGAGACCCTACCTTCGCAGTAGACCGGATTGCCCTCGCTGTGGAACCGCGCGGCGGCCGCCGCTTCGACCGGCGACATCCCGAAGTCGATGATGTTGCTTATCGACTGCGCGACAGCCGACGTGACCGACCACCCGCCCGGCGCTCCCAACACGATCCAGGGACGACCCTCCCGCATGACGATGGTCGCCGCTATCGCGCTGGCGCGCGCCTTGCCCGGTTCGTACGAGTTCGGGCGACCCGGTATCGGGTCCATCAAAGACACGCAGTTGTTCCATGTGAACCCCGTGCCGGGGACGACTATCCCCGCGCACGTGGTCAGCGTGTGAGTGATCGAAGCGCAGTTACCCAGCTCGTCCATGACCGAGATGTGGGTCGTGTAGCCAGGCCGGTTGAGCTGCACTTCGGTAGGGAGTTCACTCCGGCGAATACGCTCCGCGATGTCTGCCGCGTACTCCTTCGAGAGGAGCTCGGCGACCGGCACATCGCGGTAAGCAGGGTCGGCAAGGTGTCGGCCGCGTGTCACGCCGGCCCACGCGAGAGCGCCACCGACGATGAAGGCGTGCTCAGGGCCGTTGTGTTCCATGGAGGAGAGGTCGAACTGCTCCAGGATGTTCAGGATCTGGAGCAAGAGCAGCCCTCCGCCAGGTAGCGCCGTGCTCACCACGTCGTAGCCGCGGTAGGTCGAGTCAAGGGCGGGCTCCACGACCGGCCGGTAGCTGGCCAGGTCCTCGCGGGTAACGAAGGCACCGTTGGCCTCGAAGTCGTTCGCGATGACCTCCGCGATCTCGCCCGTGTAGAAGTCCTCGGGACCAGCCTCGGCAAGCCGCCTGAGCACCCGCGCTTGGTCGGGGTTGCTGTAGAACTCACCGCGTTCCTTCAGGTCACTCTCGTCGGAGTTACGGAAGAGGGCACGCGCCGCCGGGTTATGCGCGTACTTGTCCCGAGGGTGCGGGAGTCCGGGGAGGAAGAGCTGACGATAGTGCTGGGCCATGTATTCAGGAACGTGGAAGCCGTTCTCCGAGAGCTCGATGCTCGGCCGCAGCAGTTCCGCCCACGGCTTGGTCGCGTAACGGCGATGGACCTCGGCGAAGCCCGCGACCGTACCCGGCGTCATGATGGACGTGTAGCCGTAGAGGTTCCGATGGTCATCGAAGAGCGCGAAGCGCCAGATGTCGGTGAACCCTTTTACGTCCTTCTCCCACATGTCCGGCCGCATCTTCGAGCCGATGCGCGCCCAGAACCCTATGTTCTCGAACGTGTCGGTCTCGGCCCGATAGAACACGCCGGAGCCCCAGCCGCCCAGACCGCACATGAACGGATCGCTGACCATCTGCACGAAGGCGGCAGCGATGACCGCGTCGAAGGCGTTGCCGCCGTCCTCGAGTACCTTGGCCCCGAGCTCTACCGCTACCGGTTGGGGCGCAACGACTATTCCCTTCATCCTCTTCCTCACTTCCTATCGGTTCGTGCACCGGTGACCACCGGCTGCTCGTCTGAGTCCAACGTCGGTTCAGCGTTCCCGCCCGCTCCGCCGGCGTCCGAGGGTGCTTGAGCGACGACGCCGTCGGCCAGCAGCTCTTGGAACGTGTCCTCGTCGAGACCAGCGAAGGCGTGCAGAACGCTCCAGGTATCCGCCCCAAGCGCCGGCGCCGGAGTCGGAGGTGGCGGTGGCGAGGACACCTGCACGGGTCCGGCGACTTGCCTGACCTCCCCGAAGGTCGGGTGCTGGAAAGACACGAGCATGGAGGTCTCCACCACCTGAGGCTCACGCAGGGCGGTCGGGAGGTCGTTCACGGGTGCCACAGGCACTGCGCCCTCGAGTCGGTCAAGCCACTGGGCCACGGTTCGCTCCCGGAACCTCGCTTCGAGCAGCCCGAGCAGCGCCTCGCGGTTCTCGAGGCGTCCGGCCATCGTCCCGAACCGCGAATCAGCCAGTACCTCGGGGAGGTCGATCCGCTTGACGAGTTCGCGGAAGAAGGCGTCAGTCTGACTCATCACCATGAGCCACCCGTCGCTCGCCTCGAAGAGCTGGGAGGGCACGACCGACGGGTGCGCTCCATGCGGCAGTCGCTCCGGTTGGAAACCTCTTGTCAGGACCCAACTGGAGACGTAGTTCGTGAGGTTCAGCGCCGTGAGGAGCAGGCTCGTGTCGACGTCGCCGCCTACCCCTGTCGTTCTGGCCCTATGCAGGCCGGCGAGCAACCCCAAGGCGGCGGCAAGGCCCGTGGCGAAGTCGACGACGCTGACGCCCGCCCTCGTTGGTGGCCCCTCCGGCTCCCCACCTAGCGATGCCATGCCGCTCATCGCCTGGACTATGTAGTCGTAGCCGGGCTCGTCTGCGCGCGGTCCGGTTCGCCCGAAGCCCGTGAGGAACGCACAGACGATCGCGGGGTTGAAGCGGGCCAGGTCGGCGTAAGTGATGCGGAGCTTACTAGGGGAAAGGCCGCGCGTGTTCGCGAACACCGCGTCGGAGTTGGCCACCAAGCGCTCGAAGAGCTGTCTGCCGCGCCGCTCCTTCAGATCGACGGCGACGCTCCGCTTCCCGCGGTTGAGGCTCTGGAAGAACAAGCTGTCTGCCCCGTCCGTCCATGGGGGGATGCCGCGTCCTACGTCGCCCTGCTCGGGTAGCTCGATCTTGATCACTTCGGCACCAAGGTCGGCGAGCACGAGCGTTGCGAAAGGGCCGGCACCGTACTGCTCGATCGCTAGGACACGCACTCCGCGTAGTGGCCTCGTTGCGTCAGGCTCGCCCCCAGGCAGCCTGGCACTTGACTCGGACATATGTCGTCAGCCTCTCTTCATCTTGGGATCCAGGGCGTCCCGCAGGCCGTCGCCGAGCATGTTGACGGACAGAACGGTCAGGGCTAGAAGGGTTCCGGGGAACACCGTCATCCAGGGTGCGTTGCGCATGAGCAGGCGCCCCTCTGACAACATGATCCCCCAGCTCGGCACTTCGGGCGGCGCGCCGACCCCGAGGAACGACAGCGAGGCCTCGAGTAGGACCGCCGTCGCGAAGACGTACGTGGCCTGCACGATCACGGGCGAGAGGACACCAGGCAAGATATGGCGCCGCATGATCCCGCGGTTACCTGCGCCTAGCGCGATGGCGGCCTCCACGAAGATCTGCTCTCGCACCACAAGGACAGCAGCCCGCGCGACGCGGGTGGAGCGGGGCAAGTAGACCAAGCTCAACGCCACCACCATGTTCTCGACCCTTGGTCCGACGGCCGCCATGATGGCGATCGCCAGCAACGTTGCCGGCAAGGCCATGAGCCCGTCCATGACACGCATGATGAGTTCGCCCAGGAAGCGGTATGTCCCAGCGAGCAAAGCCAAGAGAGTGCCTAGAACGGCAGTGATCAGGGCGGTACTGAGGCCAACGACCAGGGAGAGTCGCGTGCCGAACACGGTCCTCGCCCAGACATCACGCCCGAAGTTGTCGGTGCCGAGAGGGTGCGCGCTAGAGGGCGGCCTCAGGCGGTCGCTGATCTGCAGCCCGTTCGGGTCGTAGGGGGTCAACAGCGGGGCGGCCAGACCGACGATAGCGATGACGATGATGAGAACCCCGCCGGCCACCGCTATCCGACGTGACAGCAGGCGTCTCAAGCCGGCCCTTCTTCGTGGCGCGGTCACGGACGCGGTCTCAGACGCCATGCTCTACCCAGGACGCCCGAGTCACTGATACCTGATTCGAGGATCGAAGAACGCGTAACTCAGGTCCACTAACAGGTTGACGAACGCGTAGACGAACGCCACCATGAGCACAGACCCCTGGATGACCGGATAATCGCGCCGCAACACGGAGTCGATCACCAAACGCCCTGCGCCGGGGATATTGAACACCGTCTCCGTGACAACGACGCCGCCGGCCAACGTGGCTATCGAGAGCCCGATGACCGTCACGATCGGCAAGATGGCGTTGCGCAGGGCATGGCCGATGACGACCCTCGAAGCCGGAAGTCCCTTGCCGTGGGCCGTTCGCACGTAGTCCTCACCCAGGGTGTCAAGGACGCTCGCGCGCGTCATGCGAGCGATGATGGCGGCCTGGCTGAACCCGAGAGCCAGGGCGGGCATGAGGAGGTACCTGAGACTAGCCACTGGTTCCTGCAGGATGGAAACGTAGCCGGCAGCGGGCAACCACTGCAACGTCACGGCGAAGAGCATGATCATCAGAAGCCCCAGCCAGAAGGTCGGCAAGGAGAGCCCGAGCATGGCTATGACCATCACCGCGTAGTCGACCCCGGTGTTGTGTTTTATGGCGGCGATCACCCCTAGGCTCACGCCGAGAAGAACCGCGACTAGCGTGGCAGCCAAAGCGAGCATGCCTGTCGGCTCGATGCGTTGGATGACGGCCGTGACGACCGGTATCCGCATGTAGATGCTCATGCCGAGGTCGCCCCGGGCGACGCTCTCCATCCAAGCGCCGAACTGAGCGAGTAGCGTGCGGTCCAATCCTAGGCGCGTGCGCAGCGCCTCGACCTGCTCGGCCGTGGCGTTCTCGCCGAGCAGTGCCGAGGTCGGATCGCCGGGGACGAGCCGGACAAGGAAGAAGACCACCAGCCCGACCACGACCAGGATGGACAACAACGAAACCAGGCGTCTAAGGAGGTAGGCGACCATGGTCGAGAGCGGTCCTGGCCACGCGCGCGCCTCGCGTGGCCAGGACCGGCTGAAGTCACTCTATCCAGGTGTTCCAGGCCTGGAAGGCGATGTACCTTGCCTGCACGTGCACTCTGGATGAGTAGGCCACCAGTAGGAAGGTGTCGGACACCCTCACGCTGCCGACGTCCTCGTAGTAGGCCTCCTGCGCCTGGGCCCAAAGCTCGGCACGCTTCACCGGATCCGCGGTGACGCGCAACTCCGCCATGAGGTCGGCGAACTCGGGCGAGCCGTCGTACGCGTTGACCCAGCCAGGGTTGATGATCGCGATCATCTCCGGCTCGGGGCCGGAGATCTGGTTACCTACGAAGATCTCCCAGGCGTCAGGCTTGGACCTGGTCTCGACCGTGGTCGCCCAGTCGCGAACGATGATCTCGCTCTTGAGGCCGATCGCCTCCAATTGATCTACGGCGATCAGCGTGCCTGCGTACTGATACGAGAAATCGCGCGTGGTGATCCACCGGATCGGCGTGCCGTCGTAACCCGATTCCTCGAGCAGCTTCCTGCCAAGTTCCGGGTTCCGCTGATCGTACAGTTCCTTACCCGCGTCGGTGTACATGCCGCCGAACCCAGGCGGAAGCACGCCGGGATTGAGGTCGTAGAGCGCCTCATTACCGAAGGCGCCCAGAGCGATCGCATCCATATCGAGGGTAGCCTGGATAGCCTGCCGCAGCTTGAGGTTCTGAATCAGTGGCGAGTTGAAGTTCAAGAGGAGGGTGTAGTTGTAGCCGACTGGCGGCATCCAAGGCCACATCTTGGAGGACGACTCGATGAACTCGTAATCCTCTCCAGCCGCTCTGTAGTTGACGTCGTATTCGCCGGACTCTAGTCCTCCCTGGCGGGTAGCGGCGTCGGGAACACTGATGAAGTGGATCTCATCAAGCCATGCGTTCTTGCGGCCCGCGTCACCGGAAGGCTCCTCGGAACGAGCAGAGTACTCGGGGAAGCGCTCCAGGACGACGCTCTGGCCACGTATCCACTCTTTGAGTCGGTAAGGGCCAGTACCGATCGGCACAGCGATGGGATCATCGCCAGCACCTGCCAACTGCTCTGCCGTGTAGATGCCGGAAGCGTAGTTATCGAAGCCTAACGCGGACGTGAGGATCCCCACGGGCGCCGACAACCTGATCACGACGGTGAGCTCATCCGGTGTGTCTATCGCCACCAAGTTCTTCAGGACCGTCTTGCCATAGCTGAGGCGGTGCCAACGCTCCAGGGAGGCCTTGACGTCTCCCGAGTCGAGAAGGCTGCCGTCGTGGAACATGACGCCGGCCCGCAGGCGAATCGTGTACGTCAGACCGTCTGCGCTGATGTCGGGGAGGGCGGCGGCCAACATCGGCCGTACGATCCCGTCCCCGTCAAAGGCGTAGAGCATCTCCGTGATGTGGTTATTGATCTCTGCCGTTATGGCGGAGGTCGTCACCGCAGAGTCGAGGCCAGGCGGGTCACCCGTGATCGCAACCCTCAGGATGCCTCCGGCCTTGGGCGTCGCCTGGGCCGCGGCTACGCTCAAGAGCGTCGCCGCCATCGCGATGATGAGCGCTATCACGTTCAACGTATGCCGTCGAATCATGTGGGGTACCCCTCTCTGAATGCGCCTCCATTCGGTGGCGCCGATCCTGAAATGCCGTGAGCATGGATCCTAGACGGCGTCGCTTGACTCCCTGGTCCGCGCTCGGCCGAGCCTCGGCGAGAGCCTATTGACACCGCTGTCGACAGCTGGGCGCTCCTTCCGGAAACCTTAGATTATATAAGAGAGGTTATACGCATTTGTCGCAGCATCTGTCAACGCCGCGCCTGAGCTCAGCCTTCGACCGAGCGCACCGGCACCAGGATCGAGCGCTGCAACCTCAACACCTCTTGACCATGCTGATTCACGCCTGTGGTGCGCACCTTCACGATCCCCCGACTCGGATCCGAACGCGACAGCCGCTTATCCAAGATGACGGTCGAGGCATACAACGTGTCGCCGTTGAACAAGGGCGCCGGGATCTCGATGGCATCGAACCCGAGATTAGCGATGGCGTTCTGACTGATGTCTCTGACGGACATACCGGCCACGATGGAAAAAGTCAAACAGCTGTTCACGATGGGTCGGCCGAACACGGTACCGGCAGCGTACTGCACGTCGAAATGCAGCGGGTGCGTGTTCATCGTGAGCAGCGTGAACCACGTATTGTCCGCCTCGGAGATGGTTCTCCCCGGCCAATGACGGAACTCCTCGTTGACCTCGAAGTCCTCGTAGAACCTGCCGCGGTCGAGTATCGTTGCGTCAGCCATCGTTGGTCGCTCCCTTCGCGTCGAGCCTGACCAGGCTTTGAAATCAGAGCTATATCTTATAAGATATCAGAAGGGGGTGGAGGATGGCACGGCAGACCAAGAAAGATCTAGCCTACGACTACATAAAGCGCTGCATCCGCGAGAAGCGCCTACTCCCAGGCCAACGCATAACGGCTGCCCATCTTGCCGACGAGATCGGGATCAGTGTCCTGCCCGTTCGGGAGGCGCTGCTGAAGCTCGAAGCCGAGCGCCTTGTCTCGATAACTCCGTATGTCGGCGCCGTGGTCTCCTGGGTATCTGCCGAGGAGATATACGACGTCATCCGACTGTTAGCAGTGCTGGAAGGCTACGGCACGGTGGAAGCGGCCGCGCATCGCGCGCACCTCGCTCCCGAGTTGACCGCACTCAACGAGAAGCTTCAACTGGCGCTGAACCAGGGTATGTGGGAGTGGTTCATCGAACTCAATCGGAGTTTCCACTTCACCATCTACGAGGCCGCTGGCAATGCGCAGCTCCTTGACAGCATCAGGGTCTTCTGGAGTCAACTCGACGCCATGCTGGCTGTCACCGCGTTCCACCTCGTGCCCAACCGCGCGGCGGAAGACCTGCGGGAGCACGAGCTGATCACACGGCTGCTAGTTGACCCCGCCACGGACCCCTGGGAGTTGGAACGCATCGGACGGGAGCACCGCCTGCGCACGGCGGCGTATATGCGCGGGCAGTCGGTCGCGTTTCCCTGAGCCTCACCCCAGCAACGACCGCCCCGGGAACACGCCCGTCGCGATCCCGAGCAGCTGGGCCACGGTCGGCGCCACCTGGTCGGCGTCCGCCATGGCGACGGTACCCGCCGGCACGTCGGGTCCGCTCATGAACATGAAGCGGTCGTCCGCCGGATGCCCCGGCCGCAGACCGTGGCTGGAGATGTTCTTCGGCTCCGTGACGGGCAGCTCCGAGGGTCCGGACTCGAAGGAGAAGCCGTCCGGCGCGAGGTAAGGACGCAGGAACGCGCGGTGGTCCTCCGGTAGGTATGCCGGGTCGTAAGGCACCACGCCGTGCTCGGCGAGCGCGGCCGTGGCCCGTGCCTCGTCGGCCGCCGAGTCGACCTTCACGTGCAGCATGGCGCCCTGGCAGTCCGCCTGCATGCCCGGCAGGATGGCCTCCGGTCGCAAAGCCTTCTGCACGTGCCAATGGCCATGATCGCTCAGGATCACGAAGTTGTACTCGGCGGCGCGCTCCCCGAGGCGGCTCAGCGTCACGCCCACCAGCGCGTCGAGGTAGCCGAGCGCCCACAGCGACGCCTCGGTGTCGAAACCGTGGCTGTGCTGGACGGAGTCGGTCACCAGGAACTCGGTCAGGACGAAGTCGGGCGCCGGGTCGGCCGCGGCGAGCAAGCCGACCCAGTTGGCCACGTGCATGTCGCCGGTGAAGGCGTAGACGCGCCTGTCCGGGAAGCGCTCGGGGTAGTCGCTCGGGTAGCCCGCGGCCGTCGCCGCGGCGACCAGGCGCCCCGTCGGGTCGACGTGGTCGGCCGCGCGGCGCCAGGCGCCTTGCGCGGGCTCCCCGACGTCGTCGCGGGCCCGCTGCACGAAGTTGTCCGCCCACCACGGCCGCTTGAAGACGGTCGCGTCCTCCGGTCTCACCATCCCGAAGCCGACGCAAGCCACGTCCAGCCCGGCCGCCAGCGCCAACCGCGGCAACGTCGGGACCCGCACGTCGTCCGGGTCGGCGTAGCTGAAGCGCGTGTCGTGCCACACGTTGTTGCCGTACACGCCGGCCTCGGCCGCGCCGCGCCCCGTGAGGATCGACGTCCTGCCAGGCAAAGAGATGCCGGGCACAAGCGAGCGCAACCTCTCGACGCTGAAGCCGCCGGCAGCCAAACGCGAGAGGAACGGCAACCGGCTGTGGTGAGACCGGAACGTGTCGGCGCTCACGCCGTCCAGCATGATCAGGAAGACCTTCGGCATGCGGCCACTGTAACCACCCTGTAACCGCGGCGTGACGCCGGCACCCCGACTCTCACGATCTGGTGCTATCTTCCTTGAACGGCGCAAGGCCTAATGCGGCCTGCACCGCGGCGAGAAGGAGGGCTACCGTATGGCTACTTCAAGTAAAGATATCGAAGCACTCCGCAAAGATGTGGAAGCATTGAAGAAGGAGTTCAAGGGCATGGCAAGCGATGGCGGCAACCTCCTCGAGGCCGCCCGCAGCCAGTTGGAAGCCAAGGCCGAGGAGCTCATGGAGAGCATCAAGAGCGCAGGAAGCTCGGCTGTCGAGCAGGGCGAAGAGGTCCTGCGCCGCACCGAGGAGAAGATCTCCGAGAAGCCGCTGACCTCGGTGCTGATGACCCTGGGCGTCGGCGTGGCGCTCGGCTGGCTGTTGCGACGCAAGATGAGCTGAGGGCGCCGTGCTCCGGCGTTTCACCGCTTACGTCATCGCCTTGCTGGAACTGTTCGAGGCCGAGGCGACCAGCGCCGTTCGCGTCGGCCTCGTGCGCGCCGGCACGAGCGTAGCCCTTGCGACCGTCGGCATCGGGCTCCTGGCCGCGGCAGCCGCCCTGCTGGCCTGGGCCCTGTACCAGGCGTTGCTGCCCTACTGGGGCAAAGCCGGTTCCGCCGCGGCCTGCGCGGTACTGCTAGCGCTGTTCGGGGGCGTGTTCATCTGGTCGGCCGGCTCGCGTAGTCGCAAGGGCTGAGCCGGTAGCTTTCGCCGGCGGGACCGGCGCTCGCTCTGGCCGACCGGTACATGCCAGTACGACGTAAGCGCGTTCATGAATGGGGGCGGGCCAGTAACCCATGCTGTATTACGTCTACCTAGAGCCGCACGTCCAACGCGTCCCTGACCCCATCGCCTATGAGATTGAGAGCCACGACTAGGCCCATGATGGCTAGGCCTGGGAAAGCAGCGACATGCGGCGCGGTGGTCAGGTAGACCCGACCCTCGCTCAACATCGCTCCCCATTCGGCAAGTGGCGGTTGCGCGCCGAGGCCGAGGAAGCCCAGTCCTGAGCCGATGAGGATGGCCTCGCCGCTGACGATGGCGGTCAAGGCGATTATCGGCGCCATGGCGTTGGGCAGGACGTGGTGGAAGATGATGCGCGGCGTCCGGCTGCCGAGGGCCGCCATGGCCTCCACGTACTCGTTCTCCCGCACGGAGAGCACGGAGGCGCGCATCAGCCGCACGAAGCGCGGCACGAAGAGGACGCCGACGGCCAGGATCACGTTCACGAGACCAGGACCGAGGATGCCGACGATGACCAACGCCACCAGGAAGCTGGGGAAGGCCAACAGCAAGTCGGCCGCGCGCATGATGATCGCGTCGACCAACCCGCCGTAGTAGCCGGCCAGCAACCCGAGCAGCACGCCGATCACGGCGGCGATGGCGGTGGTCGACGCGGCGACGAGGAAGGAGGCTCGCGCGCCGAAGAGGATGCGGCTGAGGATGTCGCGCCCCAGTTCGTCGGCGCCGAGTATGGCGGCGGCGCTGGGTGGATGCAGGACCATGGAGAAGTTGGCCCTGTTGGGGTTGGCCGGCGCGAGGGCCGGGGCGAACACGGCGCAGGTCAGGAAGATGGCGAAGAGGACGAAGCCGACCAGCGCCGCCTTGTTGCGCCGCAACGCCTTCCAGAAGCGGCGGCCCGTCATGGCGCCTCAGGCATGACGGATCCGAGGATCGAGCAGGGCGTAGGAGATGTCGACCAGGAAGTTGGTGACGGCGAAGATGGCGGCGAGCAGCAGCATGAGGATCTGCATGACCGGGAAGTCGCGGGTGAACACGACGTCGGCGAAGAGCCGGCCGATGCCCGGATAGGCGAACACGGTCTCGGTGAGGACCGCCCCACCCATGAGGTAACCGAACTGGAGTCCGATCACCGTGACCACCGGGATGAGGGCGTTCTTGAGCGCGTGCTTCAGTGACATCCGCGCGGTGGAGGCGCCCTTGGCCTTGGCCGTGCGGATGTAGTCCCGACCGAGCACCTCGAGCAGGTTGAAGCGGGTCACGCGGGCGATGACCGCCACGGAGTACATCCCGATGGTTATGGCTGGGAGGATCAGGTGGGCGACACCACCCTGGTCGGTGATGGGCAGCCAGCGCAGGCGGACGCTGAAGACGTATATCAGCATCAACCCCACCCAGAACACGGGCGCGGATATGCCCAGGACCGATACGAGCATGGCCCCGTAGTCGACAAGGCTGTTGCGGTACAGGGCCGCCACCAGACCGAGCGCGATGCCAAGAACGATGGCGAGGACGATGCCGGCCAGGGCTAGCTTCATCGTGTTGACCAGCCGGAAGCCGACGATCTCGGCCACCGGTTGCCTGGTGATGGCCGAGGCACCCAAGTCGCCGCGCATCACGGAGCCGAGCCACGTGCCGTAACGAACCAGGAAGGGCTCGTCGAGGAGCAGGTCGCTGCGGATCTTCTCGATCGAGGCCTGGCTGGCGCCGGGCCCGGCGATGACGAGAGCGACATCGCCGGGCACAACGTAGGTGATCGAGAACGAGATGACCGAGACCAGCACCAGGATCACGGCCAGCCCCAGCACCCGATAGAGAAGGAGGCGCAGCATAGGCTCTGGGAGACCCGGCCGGTTGGGACGAGGCCCCTAGCCTAGTCTTTGTCCAGCCACACCGTCTTCAGCGAGTAGACATCGCCCGGCAGCAGCTCGAGGCCGTTCACCTTGCTGCTCATGGCGGCCGTTTCCTCGGTCACGTTGAGCAAGACCCACGGGGCGTCACTGACGATGCGCTCCTGGATCTGCGTCGCCAGCGCCTGGCGCGTATCCGGATCCATGGTGACGCGAGCCGTCTCGATCAGGGCGTCGACCTCCGGGTTGCTGTAGAACATCGTGTTCCAGCCGGCGGGTGGCCACGTCGAGGTGTGGAAGATCAGGTCCAGCACGTAACCGATGTCGCCGGTGCCCGACTCCCAGCCGAGCAGGTAGAGCTGGGTCTCGCTAGAGTCGACAGGGCGCCGGAGGATCTCCAGGTACGTGGCCCAGTCGATGACCCTTACATCCACGTTCACGCCGATGTCACCCAGCATGCTCTGCACGGCCACCGCCGTGGCGCGGTCCTGGAAGTAGCGGCCTTCCGGCGTCCAGAGCGTTGCGCTGAAGCCGTTCGGATAGCCGGCCTCCGCGAGCAGGCGCCGAGCCGTATCCGGATCGTAGCGGTACTCGCTCACCGGCGAGAAGCCGGTGACCACCGGGGAGATAATAGAGCGGGCGGGTTGTCCGACGCCCTGAAGCACGCCGTTGACCAAACCGTCCTGATCGATGGCGTAGTTGAGCGCCTGGCGAACGAGGACGTTGTCGAAAGGCGCCACCTGAGTGTTGACGCCGATGTGCATGACTCGCGTGCTCGGCGCCAACAGCACGGCCTTGTCGGCCTGCGCCTTCAGGCCAGGCAGGTCGGTGGCCGGCACGTCGACGATGATGTCGACCTCGCCCGCCTCGAGCAGCGCGACGCGCGTGCCCGGCTCGCGAACCGTGCGGAACTCGACGCGATCGAGCAACGGGGTGCCGCCCCAGTAGTCGGGGAAGGCGACCAGGGTGACGCTCTCGTTGGGAACGTAGGACTCCAGGCGGTACGGGCCGGTGCCGACCGGCGTCCAGTCGATGTCGGCGCCGTACTTCTCGACGGCATCGCTGCTGATGATGACGGCCACGCCGTAGGCGAGACGGTTGAGGAAGTCGGGCGTCGGACTGCCGGTGATGATCTTGACCGTGTAAGGGTCCACCACCTCGACGCGCGAGACGACTTTAAGGACGGAGCTCAGCGGCAACGCGAAGTCGGGGTTCAGGATGCGGTCGAACGTGGCCTTGACGTCATCGGCGGAGAACTCGGTGCCGTCGTGGAACCGGACGCCCTGCCGCAAGGTCAGGGTCCAGGTGACGTCGTCCTCGGCGAGGCTCCACGAGGTCGCCAGACCTGGTAGGACGGCTCCGCTGGCGTCCCTCTCGACGAGTCCTTCGTAGATGCCTTCGGTGATGCTGTTCACGATCGACGCGATCGACTTGCCCGGGGCAAGGGTCACGGCTGGCACGCCGATGGCGACCGTCAGCTTCCCGCCCGTCTGTTGCGCGGCGGCGGTCGGGAGGAGGCAGCATAGCGCAAGCCCCACTGCCACCAATAGGCGATACGAGACGGCGAACCTGGGGGACTTCATCCGTTCCTCCCTTACGTTGCTGAACCGATGGTCGACAGTACGCCGCGGCGCCGGCCTGCTCCGCTGTACGTGCGCGCCACTATAGAGGCACCTATCATGCATGTCAACTACAAGGATAGCCGTCCCAACATATGGGAGAAAAGATCGGCCCAGCGAGCTCGATGATGATCTAGAAAGCCCGTCTGTGACGGCGTTAATCTCCGAAAGGGGCGACCGCCCACCAGGCTGTGCTAGCATCCAGGCCGCACGAGCGGAGAGCGAGGTCATAGGTAGATGAAGGCGATCGTCGTGGACCGGAACCGCCCTGGCCGCCCCCTGTTATGGCAAGACGTGGCCGACCCCGCATGCGGCGAAGACGATGTGATCATCGACGTCCAAGCCACCGCGCTCAACCGCGCCGACCTGCTACACCGAGAAGGCAACTTCCCGACGACCCCGGGTCGCTCCGAGATCCTTGGAGGCGAGGCTGCCGGGCGCATAAGCCAGCGCGGCTCCGCCGTCCGGGCATGGTCCGTAGGCGACAGCGTGGTCTGCCTGACGCTGGGTGGGGGCTACGCCGAGAGGGTCCGCGTGCCGCAGCGCTTGCTCATGCCGGTGCCCGCCGGACTGAGCATGGCGGAGGCCGCGGCGCTCCCCGAGGCCTACCTCACCGCTTACGGCAACCTGTTCGTCAACGCCCGCCTCCAGGCGGGCGAGACGGTCCTGATTCACAGCGGCGCCAGCGGCGTCGGCACGGCGGCCATCCAACTCGCCCGTCTGGCCGGTTGCCGCGTCATCGTCACCGTTGGTTCGGCCGAGAAGGCGCGCCTATGCGAAGCCATGGGCGCGGACCTGGCCATCCGCTACCACGAGGAGGACTTCGTCGCGCGGGCCATGGAGTTCGGGGGTGGCGAGGGTGTCGACGTCATCCTCGACACCGTCGGTGCCGGCTACCTGCAACGCAACCTCGAGCTGCTCGCGTTGAAGGGCCGCCTGCTCCTCATCGGCATCCTCGGGGGAACCCAGACCGAGATCAACATGCGCCAGATCATCTCCAAGCGCCTCGCCGTCCTCGGGGACACGTTGAGCAAGTACTCGGTCGCCGAGCTGGCGGACATGAAGGATGCCTTCTTGCGCGACTTCGGCGAGGCCCTCGACGACGGCCGGCTGAAGCCGGTGGTGGACCGCGTGTTCCCCATCCAGGAGGCGGAGGTGGCGCACCAGCGCATGGCGGAGAACAAGAACGTAGGCAAGATCATCCTCACCGTCCGCGAGCACTGAGGGCAGCGGGGCCTGACAGGAGGAGTCGAGCAGCGATGGCCAAGATCATCCACGTCATGAACGCCAGCAGTCGCAAGGACACTGGGATCACCGAGGAGCTGTCGCGCACCTTGGAACCCCTGCGCTTCCCGGGTGGGCCGGAGATCGACTGCGTCACGCTGGAAGACGGCCCCAACGGCATCACCACCAGCAGGGATAGCGACTTGGCCGCTGTGGCGGTGGCGCGCTTCATCGAGGAGCGGCATGAGCTACCGGACACGGGCGCATTCGTCGTGGCCTGCTTCTCGGACCCGGGCATCGCCGCTGCCCGGGAGTTCAGTAGCCGACCGGTGCTCGGCATCGGCGAGGCGGGCGTCATGACGGCCCTGGCTTTCGGCGGTCAGCTCGGGTTGATCTCGGTCTCGGCGGGTAGCGAGGGGAAGAACCGCCGCGCGTTGCGAGCGCTCGGAGTGGAGGCGAGGCTGGCCGGCGCGGCCGCGCTCGGCCTCGACTACGGCGACCTGCGCCGGCCGGAGCGCGTGCTGGGTCGGCTCATCGAGGTCGGCGCGAGCCTCAGGGAGCTCGGGGCCGGCTCGCTGCTGTTCGCCGGCGCCGGCATGGGCCGCTACTGCGCGCAGCTGGAGCAGGCGGTTGGGCTGCCTGTGGTCGATCCGACGCAGGCCGCCGTAGGTCTGGCTCTGAGCCGCGTGCGGCTGGCGGCTGCGGCGGGAGCCGGGGCGGCGTGAAGAAGACGGCCCGGTTGTGGCACGCCCACCACGACCTCGTCCGGCTGCTGGGGGCCGACTACCTTGACGCCATGGTCTACCCGCACATCGTGAAGGACGCCACCAAGACGGTCCTGCCCTACGTCCTCGAGCTCGACGGCAGGTGCACGGTGCTGCTGCGCGACTCCGACAGCGCCATGGCCACTGCGCAACCGGCGACCCCCCACCGCTTCGCCGTCTACGGCGGTTACTTCAGTTGGAACGAGCGGCCAGCCGCGCCGGCCCTGCCGCAGCTCATCGACGAGCTAGCGCCCGGCCGCGCGGTCGAGGTCGACGACACCCTGCCGGTGGCGAGCTACCGCGCTCTGCATGGCTCCCTAGATCTAGACGTCACCTACCGGACCTTGACCGACCGGACGCTCCGGCACCTCACGCTCGAGCGCCCCCGGGTAGCGGCGGCGATGGAGTCTGACGTGGAGCGCTACCGACGGGCGGCGAGGCGAGTCGTCGAGGGTTTTCGCTTCGAGGAGCGGCTGGCGGAGCTGCTCCAGCGCCAGCCGGAGCACGACTTCGCCCTGCTCGACGCGCAGCTCGAGAGGGCCGGCGTCGATGCCCTTCTCGTCACCTCCCCCTTCCAGATGGAGGAGCTGAGCGGTCATCCGAGCGCCTGGCTGGAGCGGGCAGGCGCCGTCATGCTCTTCGTCAGGGGCGACGAACGACTCCACCTCCTGTTGCCGGGACGAGGTCAACTGCCCGGGACCGTGGAGCGCTCGACCTACCGAGACGTTGGCAGCGCCGTCGCCGCCATCGCGCCCGGCACCCTGGCCGTCGAGCCAGGCCACGCCGACTTGGGCCTCGCGCGCGCGCTCGACGCCGACCCCCTGCTGCTGCCGAGCGCCTCGCCGCTGCTGTACCGCTGGCAGGAGTTGCGGGCCGCGAGCCAGCTCCCCTATTACGTCCTCGCCGCCAACTCGGCCCGCGTGGCCACCGAGCGCGCCGTCAAGTACGCGGCCGGGCGCCTGGCGCGGGGCGGCGAGCTGCGCGAGTCGGAGTTGGCGCTCGCCTTCGATGCCTTCCTTGGGGAGTTCGCCGGCGAGTGCGACCTGCACGGCATGTTCCGTCCCTACTTCCGCATCATCCACCCCGGGGAGCGGACCCTGGTCCCGGCCGCGCCGACCCCGAACCTCGTGAGCGGACGGAACCGCACCGTCAAGTTCGACATGGGCACCCAGGTCCTCGACCTGGCCGGACGCGTGAGGGGTTGCTCCGACATCGCGAAGACCCTCTGCAACTCTCCCGAGCTGGAGGAGTTCCAGGCGTTCCTGCGCGCCACTCTGCTCGACCGCGTCATCCCCGCGATCCGCCCGGGGGTCAGCGGCGCCGTCGTCCACGAGGCGGCCACAGAAGCCTTGGCCGAGCAAGACGATCGGGTGCGCGGCTGGGGTCTGCTGCCGCATGGTCGCAGCGGCAAGGAGTACGCCAGGGATTGCGGCCACGTGATCAACCGGCAAACGATCTGCACCATCTATCTGGAACCCGGCTGCGAGCAACGGATCGAGGCGGGTATGTCCGGCTGCGTCGAGTTCGTCTGGCCGGTGGACGAGGCGGTGGTCGCGATCGAGGACGCCTACCTGGTGACCGAGTCCGGAGCCATCCCCATCACGGCTTGAGGGCCGGGCCGCCGGCCGAGGAGGAGGAAGTCAGGGCATGACCGAGGCCACCGACGAGACGGTAGTCCTGCTGCGCAGCCTAGTGCAGTGCCCAAGCCCTTCCGGGCAGGAGGAGGCCGTGCAGCGCCTCATCGCCGACTGGCTGCGGCTGAACGGCGTCGCCACGACCCTACAAACCACCGCGGACGGGCTCAGCAACGTCTTCGCCACGGTCAGAGGCGACCGACATGGCGAGGCGGCGCCCAGCTTGCTGCTACTCGGCCACGCCGACACCGTCCTGCCGGGCAACGGATGGACCCACGACCCGTACTCGGGCGTCCTGGAGGGCCACCGTCTGTACGGACGTGGGGCCGTCGACATGAAGGCCGGCCTAGCCGCCGCGATGCTGGCCATGCGCGAGCTGGCCCGCCGCTCCGACTGGTGTGGCACGGTCAGCTTCGCATCGGTGGCGGACGAGGAGGCCTCCTCGAGGGGCGCGGTCGACCTGATCGCCCGCGGGCTGCGGTTCGACGCCGCCGTGGTGTGTGAGCCGCACTTCGACGATCCGGTCGTCGGCGGCGTCGGCAAGATCAACGTCAGGATCACGTGCCGTGGGCGCAGCGCGCACGGCAGTCGCCCCGAGGAGGGGGTCAACGCCATCGACGCCATGGCGCGGCTGCTGCACGCCCTTCAGGCATCGCCGGTGCGCGAGCATCCGCTCGTCGGGCGGGGCAGTCGCTGCGTGCTGCGCATCCAGAGCGGCGACGGCCCCTACGAGATCAGGGTCCCCGATCGCTGCTCCTGCCTGGTCAACTGGCATCTGGTGCCCGGCGAGAGCGCCGACGACGTGGTCGGCGAGTTGCGGGCGCTGGCGGAGAGCGTATCGCCGGCGGTGGACGCCATTTTCGACGTCCTACCCCCCGCCTACCCCAGCTACCTGACCGCACCCGACCACCCCTTCCTGCGGCACTTCACTGAGACCTACCGCCGCGAGTTCGGCCACGACCCCGCTTTCGCCTACGGCCGCGGAGTGAGCGACGCCAACCTGCTGGCCGACAGCGGGATCCCCACGGTCATGTTCGGGCCGTCCGGAGCGAACCTGCATGCCGCCGACGAGTGGGTGGACGTGCGGCAGATCGGCGAGGCGGCGCGTTTCTACGTGGCGCTCGCGACCTCGGAGCGAACCTGGACCTCAGGGCAATCAGGGCATAGAAAGGACCATTCATGACGACCTCGGCTCTGCCACCGATCCTTCAAGCTTTCGACCTCGACCGGGCCATGACCCATGTCCGGTGGCTGAGCGAGCGCACACCCAACCGCATCTCCGGCGGGGGCCAGGACCGCTTGGCCGCCGAGTACATCCGCGACACCCTCGCCTCCTACGGCTTGGCGGCCAAGCTGCAGGAGTTCGACACCTACACCAGCACCATCGGCAGCGGCGCCCTCGATGTCCTCTCCCCGGAGCCCTGGACACCCGTCGTCAAACCGTGCCTGCACATCGACCCGACCCCTCCGGAGGGAGTGGTGGCCGAGCTCGTGGCGGTAGGCCCCGGCGGCCGCGAGGACTACGCCGGCCTCGACGTGCGCGGCAAGATCGTCCTGGCAGAGGTCAGCTACGCCCCAGCGACGCCGGAGAAGGCGCGGCTGGCCTACGAGCAGGGCGCCATCGGCATCGTCCTGATGAACTGGGGAACCTCCGACCAGGACAACATCCCCTGGCGCGCCCTGAAGGCCGTGTGGGGTAACCCCACCCGGGCCACGTGGAACGAGATCCCCAGGCTGCACGCCCTCGCGATCACTCGACGCGACGGCGAGCGGCTCAAGGCGCAGTGCAAGCAGGGAGGGGTGGAGGTGAGGCTCCGCGTGACGGGCCAACGCCTCTGGGCGCGGGTCGCCCAGCCGATCGCCTGGCTGCGCGCACCGGAGTCAAGCCCAGAGCGCGAGCAGTTCGTGGTCGTCTCGGGGCACCTCGACGCCTGGGAGCCGGGCGTGACCGACAACGCCAGCGGCAACGGCGTGATGATCGAGATCGCCAGGCTGCTGGCCGAGCGCCGTGACGAGCTGCGCCGCTCGGTGGTCTTCTGCTTCTGGAACGGTCATGAGATCGCGGAGGCCGCCGGCTCGACCTACTTCGTCGACACCCACTGGGAGGAGCTGAACCGCTACGGAGTGGCGTACACCAACATCGACTCGGTCGGCATGCGTGGTGCCGACCGTCTCGCCGTCAACAGCAGCCCGGAGCTGCGCGACGCGCATCAGGCGATCGCGGAGGAGCTCTTCGGCGAGCGACTGCCGAGCAAGCGGCTGGAGCGGATCGGCGACCAGTCCTTCTTCGGCGTCGGCGTACCCGCCATCGCGGCACGCCACGCCCTGCCCGACGCCGTCGTGCAGGCCTGGAACGGCGCTACCCTCGGCTGGTGGAACCATACCGACAAGGACACTTTCGACACGCTCGACGAGGCGGTGCTCGAGCGCGACGGCCGTTTCTGGGCGGGCCTGATACACGACCTGGTGAGCACCGAGCTTCTGCCCCATCTGGCCTCGCCAGCGGCCCAAGAGCTGAGGGCGCGCTTCGACACGATGCTTTCGGAAGGCGAAGACCCGGCCGAACTGGGCCGCGTGCGGCCGCTGCTCGACCGACTGGCGGAGCGCGCGGCGTGGCTGGACGCACTGCAGGCCGACACCAAGGAAGCCGTGTTGGCCCGCAACGAGGCGCTCCTGCGCCTCAGCCGCCACATCACGCCTCTGCGTGCCACCGTGGTGGGTAAGTACGGTCAGGACAGCTACGGGCTCAGCGACCTCAAGGAGCCCGTCCCCATGCTCGCCCCGCTGAGCCGCTACCGCAGGCTGGTCGCCGGCGACCCGGAACGGCACCTCCTGACAACCGAGTTGATGCGGGTCAGGCACCGCTTCACGGACGCCCTCACCGCCGCCATCGAGGTCATCGAAGTACTGCGGTTGCGGCTAGGGCTGGCGGGAAGCGACTAGCCCACCAGGACCAGCGTCGGCCTACGTCAGCTTCCCGAGACGCCCGGGCGACCTGGCCGGGCGAGGTCGGCTCCTCGCGCTCCGGCGGCAGCGCAGGTCGTTCTAGGATGTCGACGTGAGCACCACTCTAGAGAAGGCACTCCAGCTCGTCGAGCTCGTGAGTGACGGTGACCTGTCGCTGCAACAACTCTGTCAGGCATCCGGGTTCTCGCGTAGCACCACGCATCGCCTCGCGGCCTCCTTGGTCAAGCACCGGTACTTGGAGAACAAGGCGCAGCGCTACAGCCTCGGCTACCGCTTCCTCGAACTCGGCGAGAAGAAGAAGTCGAGCCTGCAGTTCACGAAGGCCGCCAAGCCGATCGCGCAGAACTACTGCGAGCGAACAGGCGAGACGGTGCACATCGCCGTTCTAGACGGCATCTACAGTATGGTCGTCGATCGCATAATCGGCAGTAGGCAGCTCCAGGTCAACGCCTACGTCGGTCAGCGCACGTTGGCGTACAGAACGGGCGCCGGCAAGGCGATGATCGCCAGCCAACCCGAGCGCGAATGGCTCTTCTTCCTTAACGGCATCGGACGCAAGGAGCGGACCCGCCAACTGGTCGAGTTCGCCGAGATCAAGGAGCGGGGCTACGCCCTCGACCTGGAGGAGAGCGCAAGCGGCGTCGCCTGTGTGGCGACCGCCATCTACGGCCCGTCCGGGCAGGTGGTGGCGGGGGTGAGCTTCAACGGGGCCATCACCGACCTAACGCGGGAGCGACTGGTGGAGTTGGCGCCGACCATCAGGGCTTGCGCGAAGGAGATCGAGAAGGCTATGGCAGCCTCGGTCGCTTGAGGGTCTGGAAGCAATCCTTGGCCGCCAGCACGGGACTACACCGGGCCGAACCGCCCGGTGACGCATTAATCGCACCTTAAGCACGCCGGCACTACACTCCGCTGGGGGTTCTGGAGGAAGCCATGACTCGTAGGATCAACTTCGGCTTGGTCTTGCTACTCGCGTTGCTGACGGTGCCGGCGTGCGGACGCGGCGGTCCGCCGGACCCGAGCGCCGTTCACGACGTGTCGGTCACCGTCTCGCTGCCGGCCGGGGCGGCACCCGGCACGATCACCTTGTCGACCCCGTACGGCGCCGGCCCCGTCACGGGCGGTTCGGGCAAGGCGGGGGTCACCGGGCTCGGGGCGACGCTCGCCACGGCGCAACGGGGCAGCGACCTGCTCCTCATGGGCTTCGTGTCTGACGAGCGCACCACGCTGAGCGTCCGCACCACGGCCGAGGCGTTCGCGTTCTACGCCCTGCAGGGCCAGTTCCTGGAACCGGCGATGCAGGCGAGCCTGATCGACTACCTCTCCAGGAGCTCCGCCGTAGGCCCGGTGGCGGAAGCCGTGCTCGCCGCGGTGCTCGCGAGCCCGCCACGGGTGAGCGCGGACGACCCGGACATCGACGCCGCCCTGCAAGCCATGCTCGCCGTGTTCGCCCCCGAGACGACGAGCTCCGGCTTCGAACTGACCCCTGCGAACCTGACGATCTCCCCCGACTACCAGGCGAGCGGCGTCTTCGTGCGCGAGACCGCCCCGCTCAACGACGCCATCAACGTCTACAACGCGTTCAGGCGCCCCGTGTTCGTTTACGTCGACCGCGTGAGCCCCAACCCCGGCGCCGTCACGAGCTTCGACCTGGAGGGCGCGGCCATCGAGCAGCCCGCGACGGCCAGCACGTTCCAGGCCCTCACCGGCTTCCCTACCGGCGACGTGCCGCGCAGCGCCATCAAGTCGGGGGACGTCGCCGTTCCCGGCCAAGAGGACGAGACCACCATCTACACCGTCACGGTGGTCGGGCCGGGCGGCGACCCGCTCTCCAGCGTGGCCCCGAGCGACCAGGCGCAGAAGGCCAAGGAACTCGCGATGCGCACCGCGATCGAGCGCTTCCTGGCGCCGACGATCGCGAGCGCGCTGGAGGCCGGGGCGAAGCAGCGCACCGCCGCCGACCTCGGCCCCATCCTGCAGGGCCTCTCGAACGGCACGGTGCAGGCGATCGAGTCCGGCGACTTCGCCACGGGCATCAATGGCGCCTTCGCCGACCTCTTCAACTCCAGCGCCCTGCCGACGACCGTCGAGCGCGTGCTGGCCGTCTACTACCCGAACGTGCGCACCCGCGACAGCCTGCAGAACATGCGCGAGCGCCTGACGCGCAGCCTCAGGAGCCTCCTCGGCGCGACGGCCCGTAGCGTCAGCACCAACGGCAGCGGCATCATCGGCACGATCACCGCCTCGAAGCGCATCGAGACGTTCAAGATCGTTAGCAAGCCCGTAAGCCTCCGCCTCACGCCGGCGGAGTCGACCATCGGCAAGGGCGGCGAGGTCGTCCTGACGGCCACGATCAAGCTCCCCGTGGGCGCCGACCCCGCGACGATCGCCTACCGCTACACCCTGACGGGCGCGTTGGCCGGCTACGCGACAGACTCTGGCACGGACAAGGCGTTCCCGTTCACCACTAACAGCACGACCATCACGTACAAGCACCGCGACACGATCAACGTCGTCTACGGCACCGACACCGTGACCGTGGAGGCCGTGCAGAACCAGAACGGCACCGAGGCCGTCATCGCCAGGGCCAGCGCCACCGTGACCGTCAAGGAGAGCACCATCACGCTCACGCCGAAGAGCTCGGAGCTCGGGTTCGGCGAGGAGCAGACGCTCACGGCCACCGTCGACCCCATGCCCACTAGCGGCACGCTCAGCTACGTCTTCGTGACCTACGGGAAGAGCACGTTCGTCGGCGGGGAGCAGACGAAGGTCGGGCCGAGCGACACGGTCGTCTTCCGCGAGTCCGACACGGAGGACGGAGCCGTGCAGACCGTGAACGTGACGGTCGTGGTCGACGACGCCGGCACCAAGACGATCCTCGGGGAGGCGCGGGCGAGCGTGACTTACGTCGAGCGCAACGACTACGTCCTCGCCGGCAACGCCGAGGGGACGGCCGGGATCGGCGTAGACGATAGCCTGAAGGTGACGCTGAACGGCAAGGTGATCTACGACGACGCCGGTGCCGCGGCCGGCACGCGCGGGCCGATCGCGTTCGTCGCCAAGCAGGGCGACTCGCTGGTCTTCGAAGTGACGGACTCGTACGGCTACTGCAGCGGGCTCGGGCAGGTCTACCTCGTCAAGGGCAAGCGGTCGGCAGTTGCCGACCCGGGCTTCGATCTCGGCTGCGGGAGGCCGACGGGCAACCAAGGGGTGGTGCACACGCACACGTTCACGATCCCGTTCTGAGGGTCGAGGGGACGGCGGTTTAAACCTGGCTTAACCCACCTGGGGCCAAGCTGACGGAAGCGACGACCGGTCTAGGTCGCCCTGCCCGTTGGAGGCTCCAGATGCGCCACCGTCCCCTCACCTCCCCCAGCCCTTCGCGGCGCCTAGCAGCTCTCGCGCTCCTGCTCGTCCTCCTCGCCGCCTGCGGGACCCCCACGCCGCCGCGCGACCCCGAACCGCAGTGCACGGACCCCAGCTCTCTCGTGAGCATCCCGGACGAGAACCTGCGGGCAAGCATCACCACGGCCGTGCGGCGCGACACGGGTGGGAGCGAGGAGCTCACCTGCGCGAACCTCGCCGTGGTCAAGCAGCTGAATATCCGCGGCGTCACCCTTGGTTCGCTGGAGGGGGTCCAGTACCTCGTCAACGCCACGCGCGTGAGCTTCGACAACAGCCCGTTCCCACCCTCCCACGCGGCGAAGCTCGCCGCGCTCACGAAGGTCAAGGACCTCACGTTCTGGGAAGTGCCGCTGGACACGCTCGCGTTCGCGTCCAAGATGACCGACCTCGAGTCGCTCTCGCTCGACCGGACGCAGGTGACCAGCCTGGAGCCGCTGCGCGGCTTGCCGGTGCTAGCCTCGGTCGTCGTCGACCACGGCGTGCTCGCCAACCTGGACGCACTCGGCAGCCTGCCGGCCCTCACGTTCTTCCGCTCGCTCGGGAACCCCGTCACGAGCCTTGGGCAGCTCGTGCAGTCGAGCTCGCTCACGAACCTGGAGATCGAGAACAGCGAGCTGACGAGCCTGAGCGGTATCACGCAGCTCGCGACCCTGCGCGTGCTGCGCGTTAACGGGGCGAAGCTCGCGAGCGTGCCGGACCTGACCAGCATGACGAACCTCGAGGAGATCTACCTCGCCCGCAACCAGCTCACCGCCGTGCCGGTCCTGCCGCCCGTGAACCTCGACGTGCTCGTCCTCAGCTACAACCAGCTCACCAACCTCAACGGCATAGCCCGGAGCCCGAAGATCACGAAGCTCCTCCTGGACAACAACCGGCTGACCGACCTGCTGCCGCTGGCCGACCTGGCCGACGGCATCGAGAACCTGGACCTCGCGAACAACCTCATCTGGGAGCTCGGGCCGCTGACCGTGAACCCCGACATGTTCGCGCCCGGCGCCTGGCTGTACCTGCGGCTGAACTGCCTCGGGCTCAACGGGGCCTTGCCCTACCTCTACCCGAGCAACAACGACGCGATCTATACCTTGCAGGCGCGCGGGGTGAACTTCAACTACACGCCTTATCAGGACGAGGAGCTGTGTGAGGCCGTGTTGCCTTGAGTGAGGCCGGCTTGCGCCGGGGGCAGCCGCCTGGCAACGGGAACTGCGCAGGCTCGACTATCTATGGGACGACAGGCTGTTCTAGTCCCATCGTCATGAGACTCGGCTCCAGAGGGCCTTACAGCCAATTCCTGACAATGTAGCGTCCCCGCGCTAGAAGGGCCGGCCGAACACTTGGGTCCAGTAGTGGCCCGCCTCGCCCACGCCCAGCTCGGTGAAGTGGGAGTTCATGATGTTCGAGCAGTGACCGGAGCTCTTCAGCCAGGCATCCATGACCTCATCCACGGTCTCGAAACCGGCGGCGACGTTCTCGCCCCACCAGCTCGCGCGATAACCGGTCGCGGCGATGCGCGTGTCTGGGGTGCTGCCGTCCGAGCCCGCATGGGACATGCTCCCATGCGCGAACATGTCGTCGCTGTGGCCCTGTGCTGCCTGCGCGAGCAGGTCGTTCAACGTCAATGGATCTACCGGCGGCGCTGCAACACCGCCACAGGTCGTACCGGCCGTCCGAACTTCGTTGACGGCGGCCAACATCGCCTCGGCCAAGGTCGGCTTACCGGGATCAGGGTCCTCATCGCCCTTGGGGGGCTTCGTAGTCGCACAACCGGCCAACACGCACACGAACCCGAGCACCAGTAGTACTTTCAGGACCGTTCGCATGGGCGAATGCTACTCGCTGCCATGGCGACATGCTGGGCGGATCGCACAGCGCGTGGCCGCTTGGCCATGCGCTCGGGATCCAGGATCCATACGGGCCAAGCAGGAGAAGAACGCCGCCGGCGAAGCCCGCGTTCGATCCGTGGACGGCGACAGGCGCTCTGGGCCAGGCGTTGCCCCATGCCTGAACTCGCACGAGTGGACTCCGGTTCAGGCCGCTTCGCGCCGGCCAGGGATAGCATGACCACATGTCGGCCACCCAGCTGAACCTCGACCTCAAGACGATGCTGGAGGAGATGATCCCCTTCAACAAGCTGCTCGGCGTGCGGCTCGTGTCAACGGATCCGGAAGCCGGCAGGCTGGTCCTGGAGATGCCGCTGCGCGAGGAGCTGATCGGAAACGCCTACCGCGGCATCGTCCACGGCGGAGCGATGTCCGCGCTCATCGACGCGGCGGCCGGCGGCGCCGCGGCGCTGCAACTCCCGGACTTGCGCGAGGCGGTGGCGGTGGCGACCATCGACATGCGCGTCGACTACCTCGAGCCGGGCCGCGGCGACCTCCTCACGGCCGACGCGCGCGTGATGCGGTGCGGGCGCCGCGTGATCGTGGTGCGCATCGATGTGAGCGACGCCAACGGAACGCTGGTGGCGATCGGTACGGCCACCTTCAGTCGGGCGCCGCAGGGAGGCGCAGACAAGCAGTAGCATCGACCCGAGACCCGGTGCTGGCGCTAGGTGCCAGCCTCCCAATCCTCCAAACGCAGACCGACGACCCGCCCGAACTCCCCGGTGTTATTGGTGACGAGGACGAGGTCGCTGGCCACCGCGGTAGCCGCGATGAGCAGGTCGTTGGCGCCGATAGGCGCGCCTCGACGCTTCAGATCCGCCCATATCCGGCCGTAGTGGTAACCGACCTGAGAATCGAAGGGAACGATGGCATACGGCGCCAGGAAGTCCGAGACGAGCCTCAAGTTCTCGGCCACGCGCGTCGAGTCGTAGGCACCGAAGGCGAGTTCGCCCGCGACGATAGCCGGCACCGCCATCTCGGTCGGGGCATGAAGGGCGAGGCGCCGCACGAGCGCCGCCGACGTTCACCCTACTTCGCCAACTCCCCCACCACCCGCTCCAGGACCCGCATGACCGCGTGCACGCTCCCCAGGTCCACCCACTCGTCCAGTTGGTGGATGCCACCGCCGATCGGTCCGAACAGCACGGTGGGGATGCCGGCATCGGCGATCAGCGCCGCGTCGGTCCAGTAGGGCGCGCCGACCCTGGCAGGTGTGGCGCCGGTCTCGGCCGCGATGGCGGCGCCGAGTAGCTCCAAGACCTCGGCGCCGGGCGCGACCTCGAACGGCGAACGCGCCAGCACCTGGCGCACGGTCGGCTTCACCGCCGGGTCCGCCGCGGTCAGCTCTGCGAGCAGCGACTCCATCTCGGCGAGGGTCGTGGCGGCCGTCTCCCCCGGCAACGTGCGCCGCTCGATGGTCGCGGTCGCCCTGCTCGGCGTGGTGAAGAGCTCCTGCCCGCCAGCGGCCAGCACCGCCTGCAGCGAGCCGTGCGCCAGCAGCGGGTGCGGCGGGCGGCGGCGCAGCTCCTCGTCGTGGCGCTCCACGGCCGCGAGCAGCCTGCCCAGGTGCGTGAGGGCGTTGACGCCGTCGGCCGGCCTGGAAGTGTGCGACTCCTTGCCCTCGAACTCGACCTCGAACAGCGCGAACCCGCGGTGCGCCACGTGCAACTCCATGCTCGTGACCTCGGTGACGATGGCGGCGTCGAGCTTCGCCGTGCGCGCCAGGTGCGCGAGCGCCTCGCGGGTGCCGATGCTGTCGTGCTCCTCGTCCGCCACGCACATGAGGACGACGTCGCCCGTCAGGCCGCGCTCGGCGGCGGCGGCCAGCAGCAGCATGCACACGGCCAGGCTCGCCTTCATGTCGATGGTGCCGCGGCCGTACATGCGGCCGCCCTCCACGCGCGGCGTGAACGGGGAGGGCATACCCTTCACACCCACCGTGTCCAGATGCGAGTAGAGCAGGACGTTGCGGCCGCCGCCGGTGCCGGGGGCCGTGACGATCACGCTCGGCCGGCCGGGGGCGTAGGACTCCAGCCACTCGACCTTCAGGCCGCGCTCCTCGCACCACGTCGCCACGAAGCGGGCCAGCTCCGTTTCGCCGGGGTGGTCGGGGTCTAGGGTGGGGTTGACGGAGTCGATACTGACCAGTTCAGCGATCAGCGGCTCTAGAGCGGAGTGGACGTCGTGGGGCATGGAGGTTTCCTTTACGCAGTCAGGAGGACTGTCTTCACAGTACCGCCCGAGCCGTGTAGCAGACCCCACAAGGTCCGGACCAGCCCCGACCCCATGAACTACTCCCCGTCTACCACCGCTATCGCCTCGACCTCGATGAGGGCGTCGATGGCCAGCTCCGCCCCGACCGTCGACCGCGTCGGTAGGTTCGTTCCGAACCGACGAGCGTACGTCTCGTTCATCCCGGCGAAGTCACGCTTGACATCGCTCAGATAGACAGTGGTCTTGACGACGTCCGCCAAGCTCGCGCCGGCCTCGTTGAGGACGCGCTCCAAGTTGTCGATGACCTGCTCGGTCTGGTCGCCTATGTCGCCCCCGACGAGCTTCCCGTCGGCGTCGAAAGGGACCTGCCCGGACACGTAGATATGGTTCCCGCGCTTCAGGTAGGCAGAGAGTGGGACACGGTTGGTACGGGGGGCGTCAGTACCCATTCGATGGGCCTCCAGACAGTGGATTCGTGCGTCAGCCGCTGGACCTGATCTCGTCCAGGTAGCTGTAGACGGTGAACTTCGAGATCCCGAGCGCATCCGCCACCCGAACCACGGAGCCGCGGAGCAGGAAAGCGCCCCGTCCTTCCAGTTCCCCGACGATGCGTAGCCGTGCCTCCCGGTCGAGTTCGCTTACGGGGCCAGGCTCGCGCCCGAGGCACTCAGCGATGAGCTCGTCGAGGACTAGCCCGAAGTCACGCGAAGGGTGCCCTGGCTCGCTCCCGGGTTCGACGACTGCCCCGGTAGCGCCCACTAGCTGGTCCAGCCATCTGGCGGCGGCCAACGGGACGCTCAGGTCGTGGTTGAGGCACAGCGCGGCGAAAGGGGCGCAGTCAAGGTTGTAGTAGAGCGTCGTGGTCGACTTGAGCACACGACCGTCGCTCGTCTTCGTCTGGTAAGCGAGGATCTCCGGGTTGGGATTGACCCCGCGGGCTAGGGCCTTGAGCGCGACATCGTTCATCGGACCGCCGATGAGAGGGCTCCCTATCTGCCGCCCGGAGACATGGCCGTTGGCTATGGCCACTATCGACCGCTCGGGACACCGCAAGTCGTGAACGACGACCTCGCACTCCCTGCCTGTGATGGCCGCTATCGATGGGACCGCGGCAGCGAGGCTGGCGATGATCAACTCCTCGTCGCGGCCGGCGGTGGGCACGGACGGGCTGGACGGGCGGGCTTGCCCATCTCTTCCAACACCCTCGTTCCCAATTTCTTGTGCAGACGATCTGGCCATACGACCTCCCTTAGCAAGCCCCGCCAAGTGCGAGCATACACGACTGGCAGCGATAAAGTCCGCATGCCCTGCACAAGCCTCTACCAAGAACACCCGAGCCCCAAGAGGCGACACTTACAACGATTGGACAAATTGTTGTATGCTTTCCCCGCACCACTGGGCGTGCTTGCATGCGTCTTGTCTCACGCAGAGAGGGAGCGCGTGAGGCACCGAACAAGCTACCGGGGCGTAGACCGATGTCGATCTGCTGGGAGGCAAGCGTGGGCAAACTGGTTCCGTTCGAGAACATAGACAGGCTCCTGAACGTGGAGGTCCGTCCAGACGGGCTTCCGCAAGGCGTTATGCAACGAGCCTACGACGTGGTGCGCGGCGCTGGTGAGCCGCTAGTGTACCAGGCAGCCAAGGAGTTGGACTCAGTCGCGGGCACCATCGGCTTCCTGACGGGCGTGCACTTCCCCCCGCACTTCGAGATGGGCGAGATCGATGGGCCGATCGGCACCGTCGTACTGGGCAACGTTCTCGGAGCACTGGGTCACAAGACCGAGGTCCTAGTCGAGGACCATCTCGTGCCGCTCATCGACGCTCTCTCGCAGAAAGGCGCCGGGCACGTCAAGGCGATACCCGTCAGCTCGGTCACCATCGATCAGGTGGTCGGCTCCTGGTCGGCTCTCGTGAGCATCGAACGCATCGGGGTAGCCGAGGACGGTCGGCGCCACACCATCGTCGGCACGCCTTTCGAGGGCGGCTACACCATCGGCGATGCGATCGTCGAGGGGATGAACGCCGCCGGCAAACCGACGATCGGACTTGGCGACGGCGGCAACGAGATCGGGTTCGGCAAGATCCTGGAGAGCGTTGGGCGCACCTCGCCCCATCCGGACGCCTGGACGACGACCGCCACGAAGCAGGTCCTGCCCGTATGCGTCTCCAACCTCGGCGCGTACGGTATCGCTACGAGCCTTGCCGTGATGCACGAACGCCTCGACCTCGTGCCGACCTCGCAGCACGTCGAAGAGCTGATCAGGCTGGCGAACTCGATGGGCTGCCTGGACGGCGGCACCGTCGACCCAGATTTCATCGGCGACGACGGCATACCCATGGTCGGCATCGCGGCTTACATCGACCTGATGGGCGTCATCGCGCGCCAACACTTCAACCCTAACGACAGGCACTTCTAACCAGCGCCAGACGCGCAGGACGGACAAGCATTATGACGAAGCTTCTCAAGCGCCTGACGGTCCTCGTGGCAGCCCTATCGTTGGCGGCGACGAGCCTGGCTCAGAGCAACACGGCCACGGTCCTCCAGGGCGTAGACCCCGGGACGCTCGACCCGGCCAAGTTCGCCTCCACCACGCAGCAGACGCTCTTCACGCACATCTTCGACACGCTGACGGAACTCGACTGGGAGACCGGCCAGCTCGTCGGCAAGCTCGCTACCAGCTGGGAGATCATCGACGACCTGACGTGGCGCTTCCACCTCCGCGAAGGCGTCACCTTCCAGAACGGTGAACCGTTCGACGCGAACGTCATGCAGTACAACCTCGAACGGCTCGTCGACCCCACGGTCGGTGCCTACGCCTGGTTCTTCGTGGCCGACGCTGACTTCGAGTCCTCGCGCGTGATCGACGACTACACCATAGAGATCAAGACGAAGCAGCCTTCGGCTCTCGTTGCCGAGCTGCTGCGCTTCGTGTTCGTCGTACCGCAGGGCTACTACTCGAGCACCGACCTCACGGAGCTTGCCTCTCATCCCGTCGGTTCCGGTCCGTACAAGCTAGTGAGCTGGACGCGCGACGAGGCCATCGTCCTGGAGCGCTGGGACGACTACTGGGGTGACAAGCCGAGCATCGAGCGCATCGTGGTGCGCTCCGTTCCTGAAGCATCGACCCGCATCGCGGAACTGGTCACGGGCGGAGCCGACCTGGTCGTCAACGTGCCGCCGGACCAGACGCTCCTCATCGAACGCGACGCGAACACCACGGTCAAGAGCGTCGAGAGCGGTCGCGTCATCCACATCATGATCGACAACAGCGTCGTGCCGTTCAACGACCTCCGCGCGCGCCTGGCCCTCAACTACGGTGTCGACAAGCAGGCCATCATCGACAACCTCTTCCTCGGGCTCGGCACACCGCTCGCGGGCATCGCCAACGGCCCGTGGCGCAACGAGAACATCCAGCCCTACCCGTTCGACCGCGTCAAGGCGCTCGAACTGTTCGCCGAGGTCGGCTATACGCCCGACGCCAACGGCGTGCTCCGCAACGCTGCTGGTGAGGCCATCGTCGTTACGCTCGACACGCCCTCGGGCCGTTACCTCAAGGACGTCGAGGTGGCGCAGGCCGTTCGCGACGACCTCCGGCGACTGGGTCTCGTAGTCGAGGTCGAACCGCTCGAATGGTCGGTCAGGACGCAGCGCCAGAACTCCGGTGCGTTGGCGCCTCTGAGCCTCGGCGGCCTGGGCGGCCTCTTCAACGGCGTCGGGGAGATGCGCTGGGTCACCCCGACCCCGCAGTATTCCGACCGCGACCGCGAGATCCGGTGGCAGTCGCAAGAGTTCGAGGACCTCTACGCGGACATGCGCGCGACGCTCGACGACGCCACTCGCAAGCAGAAGGTGGATAGGCTCCAGGAGCTCGCCATGGAAGGCGCGCCTTGGATCTTCCTCTACAGGCAGTACGACAACTACGGCGTCAGCAACCGCCTCGTAGGCTGGGAGCCGCGTCCTGACGAGGTCCTCGACCTCCGGCGCGTCGAGCTCAAGTGAGCGGCGAGCGTTCCGCTACTTCCGGTAGCGGTGGGGGTGACGGCCTGACGGCCGTCACCCCCGTGAGTTCGCACGACCTAGACATGCTCTCGGAACCCCTTAGGGACACACGGTTACTCCGCGACCCGGTCATAACTAGCGATGCCCAGTTGAGGCGTGGTCCGGGCCCGGCCGCATGGTCCAACCGCGACCAGGTCGCCTACTACCGAGTCGGGCAGGCGGACGGCCTGACGCTCCAGCTATGGGTCGGAGAGCCCGGCGGAGCCCCGGTCAGATGGAGCACCGACCCCTTCAAGGCTTCCGCCGGGCAGGGGTCCATCATGGACCGCACGTTCGCGGGCGGACCGGCGTTCTCCCCCGACGGCTCCATGATCGCGGTGACCGGCTCCGACGGACCGGAAACGGGCCAGGGAATCTACGTCTTCACCGCCCCCGGTGAGTACCGGCGCCTGACCCGGCGCTTCGGGAACCACAGGCACCCCGTCTTCTCACCCGACAGTACTCGGGTGGCGTTCGTGGCCAACTCCAACGGAGTCGACTCGATCTGGGTCGTGCCCGTGACAGGCGGCGCCGCGACAGAGCTCGTCTCCAGGGAGTTCGGCGCATTCCATCCCGCCTTCTCACCATGCGGTAGGTACTTGGCCTTCACGTGCGCGACCGGCGCCGACGCGCTCAGCTGCCAAGTAGGCGTGCTGGAGCTGGCGACGCACAAGCTCAGGATCGTGACCCCAACGGGCAACGTACATAGCCGCTTCCCGGCCTGGGCAAGGTCGGAGGGCGGTGCAAGCGAGCTCTACGTCCTCTCGGACGTATACGGTTACGACGCGGTGTGGCGTATTGACCCGACGACTACCAGGATGACTCGCGTCTCACCGAAACGCCAGGCGGACGTGGGTGAGTTCGCCGTCTCGTCCGACGGCTCTCACGTCGTCTACGTAGCCTACCAGCGGACCGACGTGGAGCTGTGGAGCGTCGATCGCGCCGGACGCGACGTCAAACGGCTCGACACTGGTCACGGCGTCCATCACTGGCCCGTGCTCGAGCCTGGCGGCGAGCGCGTTCTCGTCAGACGCGAGACCCCGTGGCAGCCGGCCGAGCCCGCCGTCTACTCCCTGACGGGCGGTCAGGTAGTCCTCGCCGCTGCCCCCGAGCCCGTGCCCGGGGTGAGCATCACCCAGGTCGCCTTCGAAGCGTTCGACGGGCAGATCGTGGACGGAGTCCTCTACGCACCTCAGGGCGAGCGGCATGGCGGGGGCGGCTACCCGGCCGTCGTCTTCATACACGGCGGCCCGAACGGTCAGCACACGAACGGTTACTGGCCGCTCTTCCACCGCCTCGTCGAGAACGGGTTCGTCGTATTGGCGCCCAACTGCCGTGGCAGCACCGGTTACGGGCGCGAGTGGATGGACGCGAACATCCACGATTGGGGTGAGGGAGACCGGCGCGACTGGGTAGCAGCCGTGCGGTACCTGAGGACGCTGCCGTACGTGGCGGACGCCAAGATCGGCATCTGGGGACGCAGCTACGGCGGCTACAGCACCGTAAGGGGGCTGGCTCTCGAACCGGACACGTTCGCCGCGGGCATCGCCCATTTCGGCCCGATCGAGCTGGCGGCTTTCTACGAGGAGACGACCGTCCGGCACCTCATGATCCATAACTTCGGTCACCCGAGCGAGCAGGCGGAAAGCTACGCACGCTCCTCGACTGGCCGGCACCTCTCCTCCGTTCGCGGCCCCTTGCTGATGTTGCAGGGTGCGGCGGACGAAGGCGTGCCCTTCGACCAGATGCGCCTCGTCTACGACGCCCTGGTAGCCCAAGGAAAGCGGGTGGGCTACGTCGAGTACCCGCGTGAGGGTCACGGCTTCGACGAGCCAGAGCACGTCTTCGACGCCGCCGGGCGCATCGTCAAGTTCTGGCGCGAAGAGCTGGGTGGTTGAGGACGCTCGTGACGGCGGGGAGCGGGCGGTAAGCCTTGACGTCTTACTTGCTGCGGCGGCTGTGGCAGTTCGCCCTCGTCCTCTTGGGCGTGAGCGCCGTGACGTTCGCCATCACCAACCTGACCGGTAGCCCCGCTGCGCTGCTCCTTCCGCCCGACGCCGGGCGGGCCCAGGTCGAGGCGCTCACCCAGCGCCTCGGCCTCGACCAGCCGCTGCACGTGCAGTACTGGCGCTTCCTCACGAACGCCCTGCGGGGCGACTTCGGCAACTCGCTCAGGCAGGGCCGGCCGGCCATCCAGGTAGTGGCCGAACGCGTTCCTGCCACGGCCTTGCTCGGGCTCACCGCGTTGGCGCTCTCGGTGCTCGTGGCGGTCCCGGTCGGGACGTTCACGGCCGTCAGACGCGGCACGGCCTACGACACGCTCGCCACTGCAGTGGTTCTGTTCGGTCAGTCGCTGCCGAGTTTCTGGCTGGGACTCATGCTCATCCTCGTGTTCGGGGTGACCTTGCGCGTGCTGCCGATCTCAGGCATGGGCAGTTGGCTCCACCTGATCGGACCGGCTGTCACGCTGAGCTTCTTCCCCGCCGCCCGCAACATCCGCATGCTGCGCTCATCGGTGATAGAGACGCTCAACATGGACTTCGTCAGGACCGCACGCTCCAAGGGGCTGGCAGAGCACGTTGTAGTGCGAAAGCATGTCCTCAGGAACGCGCTCATACCGTTCGTGACGATAGTCGGGCTCCAGATAGGCTTCGTTCTCGGTGGTGCCGTCATCGTAGAAACGATCTTCGCGTGGCCTGGCATCGGACGCCTCATGGTGCAAGCCGTGCAAGGCCGCGACTTCCCCGTCATCCAGGCCGGCGTGGTCCTCATCGCGGCCACGTTCATGGTCGTCAACTTGCTGACCGACCTTCTTTACGCGGTGCTGAACCCGAGGATAAGGCTGCGATGATCGGCTCCAGCGCCAACGTCCGGTACCCGAGATGGCTCAAGCGCCTGCTCAGGAACTACACCGTGATGCCCGCTCTCGTCTTGCTAGTAACGGTCGTCCTCATGAGCGTCTTCGCCCCATGGCTGGCGCCGCATTCGCCCGACCAAGGCGAGGTCGCCAAACGCCTCCTGCCGCCCGCTTGGAGTGCTGGAGGCACTTCGAGCTACTTCCTCGGCACGGACGCCCTTGGCCGCGACATCCTCTCGCGGCTGATCTACGGCGCGCGCGTCTCGATGCTGGTTGGGGTCGCCGGCACAGTGCTCGCCGCGCTCATGGGGGTCACGGCTGGCCTGCTGGCGGGTTACCGCGGCGGCTGGCTAGACGACCTGCTCATGCGCGTAGCGGACGTGCAACTGGCGTTCCCGTTCATCCTCCTCGCGATCGCCCTACTGGTCGTACTCGGGGCCGGAATCTGGAACCTCGTGCTCGTCCTCGGCCTCTCCGCCTGGGTGACCTTCGCACGGGTGACGCGGGGGCAAGTGCTGGCGCTACGCGAACTCGAGTTCGTCGAGGCTCTGCATGCCCTAGGCGCCCGCGACTCACGCATACTCGCCAGGACCATCCTTCCCAACGTGACCTCGGCCCTCATAGTCGTCGCTTCCTTCGCCTTCGCCGAGATGGTCCTCGCCGAGGCGGCCCTCTCCTTCCTCGGCCTTGGCGTCCCTCCCTCGACGCCCTCCTGGGGAGGGATGGTGTCCGAGGGGCGCGACTACATCATCTTCGCGTGGTGGGTCATCACGTTCCCCGGCTTGGCGATCGCCTTGACGGTGCTCTCGGTGAACATCGTCGGCGACTGGATCAGGGACGTGCTGGACACGCGGCTCACCGCGGACGCATGAAGTCTGCGACCTCCGCCTAGCCGGCGAACCCAGGAACGCTCGCTCATCCCTGGTAGCTCGACTCCTCCCACACGTCCAACACGAGCCTCAGCCCGGCATCGACCCCAGCAAGGAGGTCAGGGTCCACGCGGCCGACGCGCTCGATGAGGTAGTCGCGATCCAACGTCACGACTTGCGACACGTTCGCGACCGAGTCCTTGGGCAACCCCGCCCCGCCCGCTTCTATGAGCACGTTTCCGGGGGCATCGAGTAGCGCGAGGTTGGAAGTGAGGACAACGCACAGCACCGTGCGGATGCGACTACGGTTGAAAGCATCCGCTTGAACGATCAGGAGCGGCCGCCGGAACCCAGGGCCAGACCCTCGCGGTTCGCCCAGATCCGCCCACCAGATCTCACCGCGATGAACTACCAATCGTCCGCACCAACGCTACCGGCCTGGGCCTCGCGTAGGTCGGACGCCAAACCGCTCTGCTCACGCGCGTAGAGTTCATTGAGGCGCGAAGTCACGTCGGCGTGTCGGTGTCTGGCCAAGAACTCCCTGACCGCCGTGGCGTACAGCTCGCTGCGTGACACCCCCATGCTCTTCGCCAAGCGATCGGCATCCCGGTATATGTCGTCTGGCAAGGAGATCGCCGTTTTCATACCGCAATCCTACCACGGTTATACCGGGCCTTGTCGGATAGGCGGACTCTCCGCCGCCATTTGAACCCGGGCCCCTCCAGCGCCGCCCAGATCCCATGTCACCGGTCGACGCACGCGGTCCGGTCCGCCTCGACGAGCGCCCACCACCCCAACGCCGTACACTCCCCGCATGTACGTGCCGCCGCACAACCGCGAAGAGCGCCCCGAGGTCATGCACCAGCTGATCCGCGCCCACCCCCTCGGGTTGCTCGTCAGCGCCGGCAGCGGTGGTCCTGTGGTGAACCCGATCCCGTTCGTCCTGCACGCGGAAGACGCCGCGCTCGGCAAGCTCGAGTGTCACCTCGCCCGCGCCAACCCGCAGTGGCGCGACCTGCAGACCGCCACGGAGTGCCTAGTCGTCTTCCAAGGCCCACAGGCCTACGTCACCCCGTCGTGGTACCCGGCGAAGCGCGAGCACGGCAAGGTCGTGCCTACCTGGAACTACGTCATCGCGCAGGCGCGCGGCCTGCCAACGGTGATCGAGGACCGCGCCTGGCTGCGACGCCACCTCGCGGAGCTCGTCGACCACAACGAGGAGTCCTTCGACGAGCCGTGGCGCATGACCGACGCGCCGGAGGAGTACCTGGCGGCGCAGATGAAGGGCATCGTCGGCGTGAGCATCGAGGTCACGGAGCTGCGCGGCAAGTGGAAGCTGAGCCAGAACCGCAGCGTGGCCGACCAGCAAGGCACGGCGCTCGGACTGCTGGAGCGCGGAGGCGGCCACGCGGAGGTCGGCGACATGCTGGCGGACAGGCTGGAAGCCGGCGGGTGCCCGGTGCGGCACTGACCTTAGGTCGGCACCCCGGAAGACACCGCCACGTCCTGACCGCGCAACCTGGCGCTGCGCTCCTCCACGAACGCCTCCAGCGTCCCGAGGCCCCGGCGCATGTGCTCCTCCACCTCGCGCAGCATCGCGTCGAGGTCGTCGCCCTTGGCCAAGGCCACGTAGGTGTCGTGTGCCTCTGGCAAGGCGCCCTTGCGGTGGTGGGCCTCGTGGTGGAGCGTGAAGTAGAAGTGGAGCCTCCCGCGCAGCAGGTTCCACGACTCGACGAGGCTGCGGTGCTTCGAGAACTCGTACACGAGGCCGTGGAGGTCCATCTCGCGCGTGATGGCCTGCTGTTGGTCACCGGAGTAGATGGCGTAGGCCAGCGCCCTGTGGCGCGAGTCGAGCGCGCGGAAGAACTCCGGGGTCCGCTTGTCCCACACGATCTTGAATGCGAACGACTCGAGCAGGGTGCGGAAGGAGTAGATCTCCTGGATGTCCTCCACGGACAGCGACCTGACCACCGCGCCGGTGAAGGGGGTCTGGTCGACCAGACCCTCCTCCACCAGCTGCCGGATGGCTTCGCGCAGCGGACCGCGGCTCACGCCGAGCTGCTCGGCCAGCGTCGTCTCGACGAGGCGCTCGCCGGGCGGCAGGGCCGCCTCCAGGATCGCCTTGCGCAGCACGATGACCAGCTGCTCGCGCAGCGTCCTGCCGGCCCCCTGCTCTCTATCGATCGGCTCCAGCCGTCCCAGCACTAACGACCTCCAGGCGCCGCCTCACACGCCCTGCTCGAAGACCGGGAGACCGCTCCCCAAGAGCCTGACCTGGTTCGGTGCCGCACGCTGTTCTGACCGTACGATACCGTCCCGGCGACGCCGGCGGGCTCGCCTACTTGCTGACGCCCGCCATGGACGGCAGACCGCCGAGCGGGTTGATGACGACGCCCTGGACGCCCTTCCGGATCGCCATGAACGGGGTGCCGTGAGCGAGGGGGAGTGACGGCGCGGCCTCGTGGGCGATGGCCATGACCTCCGCGTACAGCACGGCGCGCTCTGCCTGCGTGGGAGCCTTGCGAGCCTGCTCCGTGAGTGCCACGACGTCCGGGGCATCCCAGCCGAAGCGCTGCATCGAGGTCGGGCCGTAGAACGTGTAGATGAACGTGTCGGGGTCGGCGAAGTCGGCGTTCCAGCCCGCCGTGTAGAGGGGGAACTTGCCGGTCAACTGGTCCTGCAGGAACGCCGCAGCGTCCTCCGTCTTGAGCGAGGCGCGAATGCCGACCTCGGCAAGGTAGGACGCCATCGCCTCGACCATGCCGAGCCGGAACCGGGCCGTCTCGCGGTACCACAACTCGGTGTCGAACCCGTTCGGGTAGCCGGCCTCGGCCAGCAGCTCGCGCGCCCGCTCGGGGTCGTAGGTGTACGGCTCGACGTCGGCGTGGCCCCAGAGGTTGGGCGGCAGGATGTCCTTCGCGGCCGGGACCTCGCCGTTGTCGAAGGCGTCCACGAGGGCCTGCCTGTCGATGGCGTAGGAGACGGCCTGCCTCACGCGCACGTCGTCGAACGGGGGCTGGCTCTGGTGCATCGAGAGCATGCTCGTGTTAAGCCCGCCGGTGCTGCTGCGGACGATCTCCACGTTCGGGTCGCTCTCCAAGGACGGCAGGTCGCCCTGCGCGAGCCCGTACACGACGTCGAGCGCCCCAGCCTTGAGCTGGGCGATGCGCGCGGTGGCGTCGCCGACGCCCACGAACACTAGCTGCGCCGAGGCCGGTGGGCCTTTGCGGTAGTCGGGGTTGGCGTTCAGCACGATGCGGGTGCCCTCTTCCCAGAGGCCGAACTCGAACGGCCCGGTGCCGACGGAGCCGACCTTCGGCGTGCCGTAGTCGGCGCCGGCGGCCATCACGGCCGTGGGGCTGTCGAAGCCGAAGTAGCCGGAGGCGAGGATCGCCGGGAGGAACGACACGGAGCGGTTCAGCTCGAGCTGAACGGTGTACTCGTCCAGCACCGTCACGCGGTCGAGCGCGCTGCCGCTGCCGAGGAAGCCGCCGAAGAGCGCGCCCCAGCCCGGGTAGGCCTTGCCGGACGCGGAGTAGCGGTACGGGTTCTCGGGGTCGTTCCACCGGTCCAGGCTGAACTTGACGGCCTCGGCGTTGAACGGCGTGCCGTCGTGGAAGCGCACGCCCTGTTCGAGCTCGAAGACCCATACGGTCGAGTCTTCGTTGCCCGTCCAGCTCTTGGCCAGCGCGGGCATGAGGGTCGTGGTCCCGGGCGCGTGCGTTATGAGCTTCTCGGTGATCTGGCTGGTGACGGCGATCGAGTTGCCGTCGTTAGCGTCGCCCGAGTCCAGGGTCGTGGGCAGGTTGCCCGTGCCGATGATTATGGCCCCGCCGGACCGCTGCGCGAGCACCATCCCGGCCAGCACGAGCACCAGCAGTGTTGCGATGAGCTTCTGGACGATGTTCATTGCGCTCCTAACGCGCCGCTCGGTGAGCTTCGACCCGTCCTGGGTAGACGTGGCGGCACCGTGGCCGGTCAGTTGGATGGCTTTGCAGTGTGAGGGTAGCAACGTCCATGCTAGATTGTCAACAGTATGAGAAAGAACCCGGTCGGTGAGCGGCTGGACCGCCTGCGCTCCGCGCTGGCCACGCGCGGCATCGATGCCTGGCTAGCGACCACCGGAGACGCCCACCTGAGCGAGTACATCGGCGAGCGGTGGCGGACCCGCGCCTGGCTGAGCGGCTTCCGCGGCTCCGCGGGCAGGCTCGTGGTCACGCAGGACGTCGCGGGCCTGTGGGTAGACTCCCGCTACCACCAGCGGGCCGACGCCGACACGCAGGGCACGCCTATCACCGTGTTCAAGGAGGGCAGGCCGGGCACGCCCGAGCTTGCGGCCTGGCTCGCGACCAACCTGCCCGCCGGCTCCGTTATCGGCTTCGATCCGGAAACGCTGAGCATGGAGGCGTTCGCGGAGTACCAGGCGCGCCTGTCGCCCGCCGGCCTCGAGCCGAGGCCGGCTCACGGTCTGATCGACGAGGTCTGGCTCGACAGACCGGAAGAGGCCACATCGCCGCTCTTCACCCATCCGCCCGAGTACGCGGGCGAGACGGCCGAAAGCAAGATCGCGCGGTTGCGGACCTGCATCGCCGCAGCGGGCGCCGACGTCGGGCTGCTCACGACGCTGGACGAGATCGCGTGGCTGCTGAACGTCCGCGGCAACGACGTCCCCCTGAACCCTGTCGCACTGGCGTTCTGCCTGGTGGGGATGGACTCCGTGCGCCTCTACGTGCACATGCGCCGGGTCGACGAGGCGCTCGGGGCCGCACTGCCAGCCGAAGTCGAGCTCTCCGATTACGGGACGATCGCCGAGGGTCTGGCCGGTCTTCCGGTCACCACGGCGCTGCTCCTCGACCCCGGCAAGGTGAGCGTCGCCCTCGGGCACGCCGCGAGGCACGTTCGGCTCGTGCCGCGCCCGAGCCCTGTCGCCCACCTGAAGGCGGTCAAGAACCCTACGGAGCTGGCCGGTGCGGCCGCCGCACACCTCCAGGACGGCATCGCCCTCACGAGGCTCCTACACTGGCTGAGCGAGTGCGACTTGGCCGCGGAGAGCGAAGCGGGCGTTGCGCGCAAGCTCGAGGAGTTCCGGGCGGGGCTGCCCGGGTACCGCGGGCCGAGCTTCGAGACCATCGTGGCGTTCGGGCCGCACTCATCCGAGGGCCACTACCGTACCGACGCGGGCGACAGGCAACCGCTCGGGGACGGTTTACTACTCATCGACTGCGGCAGCCACTTCCCTTACGGCACGACCGACACGACGCGGACCGTCGCCCTCGGCGACCCCACGGCCGAGCAGCGCCGTACGTACACGCTCGTCCTCAAGAGCGTGATCGGGCTGAGCTCGGCGCGGTTCCCGAAGGGCACGGTGGGCAAGCAGCTCAACGCGCTGGCTCGCGCACCGTTGTGGCGCGCCGGGCTCGACTGCCCGCACGGGATAGGCCACGGCGTGGGGAGCTACCTGCACGTGCACGAGGGGCCGCAGCGCATCCACCCGCGCAACGAGGAGCCCTTCGGGCCAGGCATGGTGAACTCCTGCGAACCCGCCGTCTACTTCGAGGGCCGTTTCGGGGTGCGGCTCGAGAACGTCATCGTGACGAGCCCGGACGAAGCGAACGCCTTCGGCGAGTTCTACCGCTTCGAGACGCTCACCCTGTGCCCGTTCGACCCGGCGCTCATCGAGACCGGCATGCTCACGAGCGACGAGACGGAGTGGCTGAACGAGTACCACGCACGCGTGGAGCGGTCCCTGAGCCCCCACCTGACCGAGCCCGAGCGCGCGTGGCTGCGGGAGGAGACCGCGCCCCTATGAACGCCCGTCCGAGCCCCGCGACGAGCGGACGCTAGGCCGAGGCCCACCCCCGGCATCAGCGACCACCGACGGCACCGGCGGACCGGGTCATGCAGACCCGCGCGAGCTCAGCTCTCAGCGCTCCCGACAGCCTGTCGCTCCCGCACGTAGCGTGCCTTCTCGGCGACGTAGAGCTCCGTCAACCTGGTCGTGACGGGCCCCGGGATCCCGCTCCCGATGCCCCGCCCATCCACCACGGCCACGGGCGTGAGCCCGCCGAAGGTGCCCGTCACGAAGGCCTCGTCCGCGCCGTACACGTCCGTGAGGGAGAAGTCCCGCTCGTGGACGGGGATGCCGTTCTCCTTGCAGAGCCTGATGACGGTGCCGCGCGTGATGCCGTTCATGCAGTACTGGCCCGTCGAGGTCCAGACCTCGCCCCCGCGCACGCAGAAGAAGTTGGTGGCGTTGCAGGTGCTCACGGCGCCGTGCGGGTCGAGCATGAGGGCCTCGTCGGCGCCCGCCAGGAGCGCCTGGTGCAGCGCGATGACCTCGTGAAGCTTGCTATGGCAGTTGAGCTTGGGGTCGAGAACGTCCGGCGACGGGCGCCTGACGCTCGACGTGAACAGCTTGACGCCCGTGGCACGCACGTCCGGGTTGCTCGACTTGTACTCTGCGATGATCACGATGGTCGGTCCGGCGACCACGAAGCGCGGGTCCTGCGAGGGCGTGCGCTTGCTGCCGCGCGTGACCATGAGCCGCACGTGCACGCCGTCCTTCATGCCGTTCGCGTCGAGGACCTTCCACAGCTCGGCCGTGAGCTGCTCGGGGGTCAAGCCGATGTCGAGCGCGATGGCCTTGGCTCCCTCGTACAACCGCCTGAGGTGCTGCTCGAGGAACAGGAGCACGCCGCCCTGGAGCCGCAGGCCCTCCCAGACGCCGTCGCCGACGAGGAAACCGCTATCGAAGACGGACACCTTGGCCTCGGCGCGCGGCGCCAGCTCGCCGTTCACGTAGATGAGCACGTCCTTGTTGCGGTCGTCGGGCAGGGCGTCGTGGGTGCCCCAGCTGGAGCTACTCGCGGTGGTCATGGTGTTCCTCTCCTGAAGGTGTGAGAACGAAGCGGTGGCGGTGCGGCGCCTTCGAGAGCGGCGGCGGCGCGGCGCGGTCGGGCGAGATGCGAGTCGCGGCCAAGCCCTACGTCCTCAGCTGCGGATCGAAGTGGTCGCGGATCGCGTCCCCCAGCATGTTGAAGCCGAGAACGGCCAGGTAGATGGCGAAACCGGGGGCGATGGAGAGCCACGGCGCCGTGAGGAACTGGCTGTAACCGGCCTTGATCATGAGCCCCCACTCGGGCGTCGGCGGTTGCGCCCCAAGGCCGAGGAAGCCGAGGGACGCGATCGCGAGCACCGTGCGGCCGATGGCCAAGGTGACCTGCACGATGAGGGGAGAGAGGGCGTTGGGAAGCAGGTGCTTGACGGCCACGCGGAACTTCGACGAGCCGAGCGCCTCCGCAGCTTGCACGAACTCCAGGTCGCGCAGGCCGATGATCGCGGAACGCATGACGCGGTAGTAACCGGGGATGCCCATGATGGAGATGGCGACCAGCGCGTTCGTCAGGTTCGCGCCGAGCGCGGCGACTATCGCGATGGCCAGCAGGATGCCGGGGAACGCCAGCAGGATGTCGACGAACCAGGAGAGCGTGAGGTCGAGCCAACCGCGCATGATCGCGGCGAGCACCCCCAGCGCCGTGCCGAGCAGCGCCGAGAACCCCACGACGAGCAGCGACACGCTGAGGCTCACGCGGCCGCCGTGCCACACGCGCGTGAGCACGTCCCGACCGAGCTCGTCCGTGCCGAGGACGTGCTCGGCGCTGGGCGGCTTGAGGCGCTTGGCGAGGTTCCTGTCGGTGCCGGCGTTGTACGGCCTGAGCACGGGCGCGAGGAGCGTGACCACGGTGAAGAAGAGGACGATCGCCAGGCCGATGACGCCGGAGCGGTTCCTGAGGAAGCGCCGCATCAGTACCTGATCCTCGGGTCGATAAGGACGTAAGAGAGGTCGACGAGCATGTTGAGCACGATGAACACGGCCGCCACGAACAGGACGCCGCCCTGGATGACGGGGTAGTCGCGCTGCGTGATGGCGTTGAATATCCAGCTCCCGACGCCAGGCCAGTTGAAGATGGCCTCGATCAGGATGGCGCCGGAGAGCAACGAGCCGAACGATAGGCCCATGACGGTGATGACAGGCACCAGCGCGTTGCGGAACGCATGCTTCATGACTACGACCAGTGGGGGCACGCCCTTGGAGGCCGCCGTGCGCACGTAGTCGCGCCGCAGCACGTCGAGCATCGACGACCGCGTCATGCGCATGATCAGCGCCATGGCGTGCGTGCCGAGCGCGAACGCCGGCAGCACCAGATGGTGCAGCGAATCGAGGAACATCTTGTACTGGCCGCGCAGCAGCGTGTCGAGCACGAACAGGCCCGTCACCGGTTGGAGCGTGCTCGTGACGTTCAAGCGCCCGGCGGGCGGGAACCAACCGAGCTGAACGGAGAAGAGATAGATGAGGACGATCGCGGTCCAGAACACGGGGAACGACACGCCCGACACGGCGATGAACAGCATGCCCGTGTCTACCCACGTGCCGCGCCGGAGCGCGGCGACGACCCCAAGGACGATCCCGAGCGTGCTACCGATCAGGATCGAGAAGAGCGCGAGCTCCATGGTGGCGGGGAACCGGACCTTGAGGCTGTCCGTGACCGGCGCGCGCGTCATGAACGACTTGCCGAGGTTGCCCGTCAGGAGCTCGCCCATGTACTTGAAGTACTGGCTGTCGAAGAGCTGGCCGAACCTGCCGCTACTGCGGTAGCCCTCGACGTCGAAGAACACGGGCTTGTTGAGCCCCAGCTCCTCGGCGAGCTGGCGTTGCGACTCGACCGTGCCCTTGTCGCCGAGGATGGCGACGGCCGGGTTGCTCGGCACGATCCGGTTGATGGCGAACACCAAGAACGTGACCCCGAGAAGAACGGGGATGATGCCGAGCACGCGCCGGATCAGGTATGTCGTCACTGGTCAGGTTCCCCTAGCGTTGGGTGGCTTGGTTCGAGCGACCGCACGCAGCGCGGCTGCGTCCGAGTGGCCGCACGCGCCGGTGAGAGCGCGTGCGACCGTATGCGATAGCCGGGTGCGAAGAGCGGGCCCGCGTCGGAGGCCCGGCCCTGCTCCCGCGATCCGCTACTGGGCCTTGCTCGTGCCCGTCAGCACCGGGAAGGCGCCGAGGGGGTTCAGGACGAGGCCCGTCACGCCCTTGCGCACGACGAAGAACTGCGACTGGTGCGCGAGCGGAAGCATCGGCATGGCCTCGTGGGCCGCGGTCACGACCTGCGCGTAGAGCGCGGCGCGTTCGGCCTGGCCGGGGACCTGCCTGGCTTCCTGGGTGAGCGCGACGACCTCGGGAGCGTTCCAGCCGAAGCGGCGCACGGCCTGCGGACCGTAGAACGTGTAGATGAACGTGTCCGGGTCCGCGAAGTCGGCGTTCCAGCCGAGCGTGTAGAGCGGGAAGTTGCCCGCCATGTAGTCCGCGAGGAACGCGGCCCAGTCCTCGGTCTTGAGGGCAGCGCGAATGCCGACGTCGGCCAGGTAGGAGGCGATGGCCTCGGCGATGACGGGCTCGAGACCGGAGTTCCGATACCACAATTCAGTATCAAAACCGTTCGGGTAGCCCGCCTCCGTGAGCAGCTCGCGCGCCTTGGCCGGGTCGTAAGGGTAGCCACCTACGCCGTCCGCATGGCCCCACAGGGAGTCCGGGATGATGTCCTCCGCCGCCACCGCCTGGCCGGCGTAGAAGGCATCGACGATGGCGACCCTGTCGACGGCGTAGGCGACAGCCTGACGCACGCGCACGTCATCCATGGGCTTCTGGTTCTGGTGCATGGCCAGGTAGCTCGTGTTCAGACCGCCCTCGCCCTGGACGAGTTCGAGGTTCGGGTCGCTGAGCACGCTGTCCAGGTCGGACGGCGAGATGGCCGCCGCGATGTCGAGCGCACCCGCCTTGAGCTGGGCCAGGCGCGCCGTCGGATCGCTCACGCCTACGAAGACGACCGTCTCGGTGGGCGGTGGGCCGTCACGGTACTCCGTGTTGGCCGTGAGCACCACGCGGCTGCCCTCCTCCCAACGCTCGAAGCGGTACGGGCCCGTGCCGACGGAGCCGACGGACGGCGTGCCGTAGTTCGCGCCGGCCGCCATGACGGCCGTGGGGCTATCGAAGCCGAAGTAGCCACCGGCGAGCAGGGACGGGAGGAACGAGATGGAGCGCGTGAGCTTGAGCGTCACCGTGTACTCGTCGTCCACGACGACCTCGCTGACGGCCGAGCCGTCGCCGAGGAAGCCGCCGAACAGGTTGCGCCAACCCACGTAAGCCTTGCCTTCAGCTCCGAAGTGGTACGGGTTGGCAGCGTCGTTCCAACGGTCGAGGCTGAACTTCACGGCCTCGGCGTTGAACGGGGTGCCGTCGTGGAACTTCACGCCCTGCAGCAGGTGGAACGTCCACTCCGTCGAGTCGTCGTTCGCTTCCCAGCTGCTGGCCAGTCCGGGGACGAGGCCCTCGTTACCCGGGGCCAACTCGACGAGGCGCTCGACGATCTGGCGGGTGACCGCGATGGCGTTGGCGTCGTTCGCGTCACCCGAGTCGATCGTGTTCGGCAGGATGCTCATGCCGACCACGAGGGTCGAGCCGGGCTGTTGTGCGAATGCGCTGCCGAGCAGCCCAAACGCGACCAAGAGGGACAACAGAACTCTTTTCACCGTTGCGCTTCTCCCTTCGAACCTTGCGGTGGAGGCTGCTGAGCGAACTTGCACAGGCATGGCCGGACCCCACTCACGAGAACTGAATGGCCGAAGCGTAGCCTCGGGCATGCTAGATTGTCAACAGTATGAGAAAGCTCTGAAGGCGTACCGGGCATGCGACCCGGCGCCTCCGCGGCGATGATTGGAGCCAGGATGCCGAACGCGACAGCGAGGATCGACCGCTTGAGGAAGAGCATGCGCACCGCCGGGGTCGACGCCTGGCTAGCTACCACCGGCGACGCCCACCTGAGCGAGTACCTCTCGGAACGCTGGCGCACGCGCGCTTACCTCAGCGGCTTCAACGGCTCGGCCGGGCGCTTCGTCGTCACGGCGGACCAGGCCGGGCTGTGGGTCGACCCGCGCTACCACATGCGCGCCGACACCGAGACCGCCGGCACCGCCATCACGGTCTTCAAGGAAGGGAAGCCCGGCACGCCAGAGCTCACGGCCTGGCTCAGCGAGACCCTCCCGTCAGGCAGCGTCGTCGGCTTCGACCCGGAGGCGCTCAGCGCGGAGGCCCTCCGCGAGCTCGAGGCGAGGCTGGCGCCGACCGGGCTGACGACCAAGGCGTGCCAGGGCCTGATCGACGAGGTGTGGACCGACAGGCCGGCCGATCGGCCCATGCCCGTGGTCGACCACCCGCTCGAGTTCGCCGGCGAGGCCGCCACCAGCAAGCTGAGCCGGCTCCGGGCCCGGCTCGCCGAGCTCGGGGCCGCCGGCATGCTCGTCACCGCGCTCGACGAGGTCGCATGGCTCCTCAACCTCCGCGGGAACGACATCCCCATGAACCCCGTGGCGCTGGCTTACTGCATCGTCGGCCCGGACGGCGTCCAACTCTTCGCGCACGAGGACCGGGTGAGCGCCGGCCTGCGCGCCGCGCTGCCCGGCGAGGTCGAGATCCGGCCGTACGCCGCGGTCGCGGCCGGCCTCGGCGAACTGGCCGACGGCACACCGCTGCTCGTCGACCCGGCCAAGACGAACGTGCTCCTGTACGACGCGACGCGCCACCTGCGCCGCGTCGAGGGCCCCAGCCCGTTAGGCGCCATGAAGGCCAGGAAGAACGAGACCGAGCTGCGCTGCGCCCTCCTCGCCCACATGTACGACGGCGCCGCGGTCACGCGGCTCCTGCACTGGCTGAGCACGACCGACCTGAACGCCGAGACCGAGCTCTCCGTCTCCGAGAAGCTCCAGTCCTTCCGCGAGGGCCTGCCGGACTACCGCGGGGCCAGCTTCGACACCATCGTCGGCTTCGGGCCCAACTCGTCCGTCGGCCACTACAAGCTGAACCGCGAGAACCCGCAGCCGCTGGCCCCCGAGTCGCTCCTCCTGATCGATTGCGGCGCGCAGTTCCTGACCGGCACGACCGACACGACGCGCACCGTCGCCCTCGGCGCGCCGACCGCGGAGCACAAGCGCACCTACACCACGGTCCTCAAGAGCCTCATCATGCTCAGCTCCGCGCGCTTCCCCAAGGGCACGACGGGCCAGAAGCTGGACGCGCTGGGCCGCTATCACATCTGGGCGAACGACTGGGAGTGCCGCCACGGCATCGGCCACGGCGTGGGCAGCTACCTCCATGTGCACGAGGGGCCGCAGCGGATCAACAAGACGAACGACGTCGTGTTCGAGGTCGGCCACGTCAACTCCAACGAGCCGGGGGTCTACTTCGAGGGCGTGTTCGGCGTGCGCCTAGAGAACGTTATCGCCGTCGCGCCGGCGGGCACGAGCGTCTTCGGCGAGTTCCTGACGTTCGACACGCTCACGCTGTGCCCCTTCGACCGCGACCTCGTCGACGTGGACCTGCTCACCGACCAGGAGGCCGAATGGCTCGACGCGTACCACCGCAGGGTCCGCGAGACGCTCAGCCCGCACCTGCCCGAGGACGTTCGGGCCTGGTTGGCGGAGCGGACGGCGGCGGTGCGTTAGGCGCCTACTGCTGCTTGCCGACCTGAACCGTCCCGCGCGTCAGGTCGCCGCACTCCGCGCCGGTGCCGACGGGCACGTAGCTGCCGCTGATCGTCTCCTGCGTGCGCGACAGCGTCAGCTTGTACGAGCACCGGCCGGCCACGGCCGGGCTGAGCGTCACCTCGAGCAGGTCGCTGTCCTTGCCCACGAAGAGCTGGCCACTGAGGGCGCCGCCGTCCTGCCGCGTGGCGTCGCTCCCCATGACGCTATGCCACGTGCCCGTGACGGCGAAGTCGACCTGCTGCAGCGTGGTCATGAAGGTGCCGGCACCGCTCGTCTCGTCTGTGAGGCTGCCGCGCCAGGTGCCCGTGTAGTCGAACGAGCCGGCGGTGGACTTCTTCCCGAGGCCGCAGCTCGTCAGGAGCAGCAGGACCGCCAACAGGGCTGCGGCCCTCTTCAAATGGCTTCTGGTGACTGGTCGTCGCATCGCACGGACCTCCACTAGGCGAGGGTAGCACCGGGAGGCGCAGCGTTGATGATGAGTCGGCATGAACCCACCGCACGAGAGAAGGAGCCGGGTCAGGCAGCACGAGGTGAAGAGACGAGGGGCCTCAACACGACCAGGCGGACGATTCGTGCTTGGTCGACGAGATAGAATGGAGAAGTGAAGCCAAAGGAACCTACGATGCGGGCGCAGACCCTAGCTCGCTCGATAGTCGCGAGCGCCAAGATCGAGGGGCAGAGCCTCTCGGCCCAGCAGACGTATCTTGTCGCCGCCGTGATCGATGGTCAGATCGACGCCGAGACAGCGATCCGTGAGTTCCGACCCAGCTCGGCGAGGCGTGTACACAAGTCAAGATAGTCGCTACTGCTATCCGAACAGCGCCACCCTGAAGAACCTGGGAGGGTACCGGGACGCCCGTGAACTGGCCGAGTGGGATGCGCATGTCGTCGCCATCAGATCAGCTGAGGTAGTAAGGCAGCAGCATCCCTTCGACTTCACCTTCGAGTTCGTTTGCCAACTGCATCGGTCGTTGTTCAGGGATGTCTACGAGTGGGCCGGGAAGACCAGGCAGGTGGACATATCCAAGGGCGACACCCGGTTCGCTGTCTGGGGACAGATCGAGAGCGAGGCGCAGCGGCTCTTCGAACGTACCGCCAAGGGGCCGGACGCGGACGAGGCCGACCTCGGTCGCTGGTTCGTTCAGGCTGCGGCACCGTTCCTGATCGAACTGAACGTCATCCATCCGTTCCGGGAAGGTAACGGCAGGACCATGCGACTCTTCGTCGAGCTTTGGGCGAACACGGTTGGGCAGAGCGTCGCCTGGGACAACGTCGGACCCGACGAAGTGATCGAGGCCATGGTCCATGGAGTGACCGCCGACTCCGGTCTCCTGGAATCCGTCCTTGCCCGTTGTCTTCGGCCGGTGGCTTAGCAGACAACTTAAGTTAGGCGACGGTGACGTCGAGGTCTCGTTGAGGCACTCGACGCACGTAAGAGGCACCCCAGCAGCCGCACGAGCTCGAGGCCCGGGGCCGCGCCTGGTATCTGACCTGCCCTAGAACCTCTCCACGCTCATGGCCCCGATAGGCAAAGAGGGCTCCTCCCCCGCCACGACCTCCCCGACCAGCTTCCCCGTGATGGGCGCGAGGCTCAGCCCCATCATCCCGTGGCCGGACGCCACGGTGAGGTTGGGAACGCGCCGCGACCGGCCCAGGTACGGCAGCCCGTCGGGCGACAGGGGCCTGAAGCCGTGCCAGCGCGGCGGCTCGGCCAGCTCGACCTCCGTCAGGCGCGGGAAGTACCTCCGCGCCGCCTCGACGATCCCCCGCACGCGCAGGTCGTTGGCGCCCTCGTCGAAGCCGCCCAGCTCCATGGTGCCGCCGATGCGCAGCCTCTCCCCCATGCGCGTCACGGCCACGCGCGCCTCCGTCAGGATGGACGGCACGCTCAGGCGCTGCGACGGGCTCTCCAACGTCATGGTGTAGCCCTTGCCGGGCTGCATCGGCAGGCTCAGGCCGGCGAGGCGCGCGATGCGCCCCGTCCAGGCGCCGGCGGCCAGGACGACCTCGTCGCCGGTCACCGTCTCGTCGACCCCGCCGGACGGCCGCACCGTCACGCCGCGCACGCCGCGATCGCCGAGCTCGAACCCCACGACCCGTGCGCCGAAGCGGAACTCCACCCCGTCGGCCTGCAGGCGCGCCTGCAGAGCCCGCATGAGCGCACCGGGGTTGAGGTGTGCGTCGTCCGGGAAGTGCACGCCGCCCACCACGTTCAGCTCGATGCCGGGCTCGAGCGCCCTCACCGCGGCGGCGTCGAGCACCTCGGCCCCGCCACCGAGCGCGCGCGCCATCTCGGCCACCTTCGCCTCTTCCTCCAAAGCGTGCTGCGTGGCGCACAGCATGGTGAGGCCCAGCCGCTCGAAGCCGATGCCGCCGCCCAACTCGTCGTCGAGCGCGACGTACTCGTCGCGGCTCGCGAGGTTGAGCGTGAGGAGCAGAGGCGCGCTCGCCCTGACGTGCGCGGCCGTGCCTGCGCGCCAGAAGCGCCAACCCCACGTGAGCAGGTCCGACGACAGGCGTGGGCGCACGTAGAACGGGCTCTTGGGGTCGGCCATCCAGCGCAGTCCCTGCGCCACGACGCCGGGGGCGGCCAGCGGCACGAAGTGGCTTGGCACGATCATGCCGGCGTTGCCGTACGACGCGGGCGCGTGCTCGCCGGACCCGCGGTCCGCGCCCTCGCGCTCGAGGACGGTGACGGCGAAGCCGCGCCGGCGCAGGTGGTAGGCGCTCATCAGGCCGATGACGCCCGCGCCGATGACGAGGACGTGGCGGCTCACGAGATCCCCCAAGCGAACTCGTCGGCCGGGTCGACGATCAGCGTCCCCTCGGCCATGACGTGCGCGCGGCCAGTGATCACGGGGAGGACGCTCGTGCCGGCTGGCGCCCCGTCCTGCCGACCAGCGCCCGCGAAAGCCCCGTCTTCCCGTACCGCGTACCGCCCCTCGAACCGGCTTCCGATGACGCTCTCCTGCACCCACGTCTCCCCCGGAGCCAGGACCCCATCGGCCGCGAGACACGCGAGCTTGGCGCTCGTGCCGGTGCCGCACGGCGAGCGGTCGTAGGCCTTGCCCGGGCAGAGCACGAACGAGCGCGAGTCGGCCCCGGCCTCGCCCGGCACGAACAGCTCGACGTGGTCGACCTCCGCGCCGCCGTCGCCCGTGATGCCCGCCACGGCGAGCGCCTGCTTGACGCGCCAGGCCAGCTCGGTCAGCGCCTCGAGGTCCGAGGTGGCGACGGAGACGCCGAAGCGCTCGACGGGGTCGGTCACGAGGAAGAACCAGTTGCCGCCCCAGGCCACGTCGCCCGTCACGCTCACGCGCGCGCCGCGCCACTCGACGCTCACCCGCGCGCCCGCCAGGCGCCGGTAGGCGGGCACGTTGTGCACGCTCACGCGGCCGTCGGCGTGCAGCTCGGCGGTCACGTTCCCGACGGGGGTCTCGATGAGGTGCCTGCCGGTCCCCAGCCGCCCCAGGTACGCGAGGGTGGCGACGAGCCCGATGGTGCCGTGGCCACACATGCCGAGGTAGCCGACGTTGTTGAAGAAGATCACCCCGGCCGCCGCCGCCGGGTCGTGCGGCCGGCACAGGAGGGCGCCGACGAGCACATCCGAGCCGCGCGGCTCGTTGACCACGGCCGAGCGGAACCGGTCGTGCTCCGTGCGGAACAGCCGCAGGCGCTCCGCCAGCGGCCCGGTGCCGAGCTCGGGACCGCCCTCGACCACGAGCCGCGTGGGTTCGCCGCCCGTGTGCGAGTCGACGAACCGCAGCCGCCGCGTGCCTTCATCCGTTCGCGCTTCCCTCACGCCGCTACCTCCAGCAGCCGCATACGGCCAGTTACCATTCCCTCATAATGCCGACGACCAGCTCCTCTTCCGCCCGCGAGTCTTACACCCTCCCAGGCATGCTCGTCACGAACCGCCGCTTCACCGTGCCGCTCGACCACGCCGACCCCGATGGGGAGCGCCTGAGCGTGTTCGCGCGCGAGCTGGCGCCCAGCGAGCGCGCCGGCGCCGAGCTCCCCTACCTCGTCTTCCTCCAGGGCGGGCCCGGCTCCGCGTCGCCGCGGCCCGAGTCGCGCAGCGGCTGGCTCGACAGGGCGTTGCAGGACCACCGGGTGCTCCTCCTCGACCAGCGTGGCACGGGCATCTCCTCGCCCGTGAGCTACCAGACGGTCGCGGAGCGCGGCACGGCCGAGGAGCAGGCCGCCTACCTCGCCCACTTCCGCGCCGACGCCATCGTGGCGGACGCCGAGCTCATCCGCCGCGAGCTGATCGGCGACGAGCCGTGGACGGTCCTCGGGCAGAGCTTCGGCGGCTTCTGCGCGCTGCGCTACCTCTCCGCGGCGCCAGGCGGCCTGCGCGCCGCGCTCATCACGGGCGGTATCCCGTCCCTCACGCGCCCCGCGGAGGACGTCTACCGCGCCACCTTCCCGCGCGTCGAGGCCAAGAACCGCGCGTTCTTCGCCCGCTACCCGCACGCGCAGCTCACGTGCCGGCGCATCGCCGACCACCTCCTGAAGAACGACGTGAGCCTGCCGAACGGTCAACGGCTCACGGCGCGGCAGTTCCAGCAGCTCGGCCTCGCCTTCGGCGGTGCCGGCGGCTCCGAGGCCGTGATGGACCTCCTCGAGCGCGCCTTCGTGACCGTCGACGGGCGCGACGAGCTCTCCTACCCCTTCCTGCACGGCGTCTTCGGCGCTACGAGCTTCCACACGAACCCCATCTTCACCGTGCTGCACGAGGCGATCTACTGCCAGGGCACCGCCTCGAACTGGGCGGCCGAGCGCGTGCAGGCGGACTTCCCGCAGTTCGACTACGCGCCGGGCAAGGAGTTCCTCTTCACCGGCGAGATGGTCTACCCCTGGATGTGCGACGAGTTCGAGACCCTGCGGCCCCTGAAGGGCGCGGCCGAGCTCCTCGCCGCCAAGTCGGACTGGCCCGCGCTCTACGACCTGGACGTCCTCGCCGAGAACCGCGTGCCCGTGGCCGCGGCGCTCTACTACCACGACATGTACGTCGACCTCGGCCTCGCCATGGAGACGGTCGCGCGCGTGCCCAACGTCGAGACGTGGGTAACGAGCGAGTACGAGCACAACGGCCTGCGCACGGACGGCAAGCGCATCCTCGACAAGCTCTTCGCCATGCTGCCGCACGTGGAGCGGGGTTAGCGCCTCAGCGCACAAGGAAGCCCTCGCCGAGCGCGTCGCCCGGCTCGACCACCCACTGGTTGAAGCCGAGTATGGCGGCGGTGCCGCTCACCTCCGGCACGACGGCGTCGAAGCCGCCGACCCGTCTGCGCGAGACCGCCTTCCCCGCGAAGACCGAACCGATGATGCTCTCGTTGCGCAACTCCTCGCCCATGCCGAGTAGACCCCGGGCGACGAGCTGCGCCACGCGGCCGGACGTGCCCGTGCCCGTTGGCGAGCGGTCGACCTCCCGCTCGGCGAACACGCACACGTTCGCCTGGTGGTTGGCCGCGTCGCGCGGCGGCCCGGCGATGATGGTGCCGTACAGCCTGTTCAGCTCCGGCACCTCGGGGTGCTGGATGGGCACGGCGGCCATGACGGCGCGCTTCACCTGGTCGCCGAGCTCCACGAGCTCGCGCACGTTCTCCGGCACGACCGCCAGGCCGACGGCGGCGCCGTCCAGGTACGCGTAGAACGCGCCTCCGAACGCGATGTCGACGCTCACCTCCCCGAAACCGGGCGTGCTCACTACGGCGTCCCGCAGGTAGAGGAACGACGGCACGTTGAGGAACCGCACGCGTCCGACCCGCCGCCCGTCCCACGCGACGAACGCCTCGATGAAACCGGCGGGGCTGTCGATGCCGACGCGCGTCTCGCCAGGCGTGCGCGGGACGAGCCCCTGCGCCACGACCACGGTGGCCAGGGCGATGATGCCGTGGCCGCACATGTCCGAGTAGCCCTCGTTATGCATGAAGATCACGCCGAGGTCCGCGCCGGGGGTCACCGGCTCGGTGACGTAGCAGCCGTACATGTCGGCGTGCCCACGCGGCTCCCACATGAGCGCGCGCCGCACGTGGTCGAGGTTCTCGCGCACCCAACGGCGCTTCTCGAGGATGGTGACGCCCGGGATGCGCGGCACGCCGCCCGTGACGATCCGCAGCGGCTCGCCGCCCGTGTGGGCGTCGACCGTCGTGTAGGTGGCAGCGAACTCCATGCCTGACCCTCCAGCCTAGACCTCGACGTGACGACGGACTCGCCCCGCTCGACAGCGTCAGGTCGGAGGCCTTGCCTAGAGATTGTATGCAACATACACTATGCCGTGGCAGCTTTTCAACGCCCCCAAACGGTAGCCACCGGCGTCTACCTTCACCTACGCCACGAGCTCCTCTCGGGGACGCTCGCCCCGGGCACCTGGCTCCGCGAGCAGGAGCTGGCCGAAGCCCTCAAGGTCTCCCGCACGCCGGTGCGCGAGGCAGTCAGGCAGCTCGCTCAGGAGGGGCTGGTGGTCATGGAGCCCAACCGCGGCGTGCGCGTGCCCAACCTCAGCCTGGCGGAGGCCGTGCACACGTACGCCGTGCGCGAGCCGCTCGAGGCGATGGCCGCCCAACTGGCGGCCCACAACGCCAAGCCGAGCGACCACGCCGAGCTCGAGGCCGGCCTCGCCGCCATGGCGGCAGTCCCGGCCGACGACTTCGCGGAGCAGTTGCGCACCGACAACGCTTTCCACGGCCTGGTGGCGCGCCTGTCCGCCAACCCCGTACTCGAGGAGACGATCGAACGCCTGAGTCAGCGCGTCATGCGCGTCAAGGTCCTGACGCGCGACGTCAACAGCAGCGCCCTCGCTCACTCGCAGCATGCGGGTATCGTGGCCGCCATCGCGGCTGGCGACGGAGCCGCCGCGGGCAAGGCCATGGCCGAGCACATCCGCACCAACCTGGAGATAGTGAGCGCACGACTCGGCCGCGAGCGGCCGGAAGGAGAAGAGCATGCGAGTTGACTGGGAAGGCGTCATCCCCGCCATCACCACACCGTTCAACGAGGACCTGAGCATCGACCACGCCCTGCAGGCGGAGCACGCCGTGTGGATGGTCGACGCCGGCTGCGTCGGCATCGTGCCCTTCGGGTCCTTGGGTGAGGGGGCCACGCTCACCCACGCGGAGAAGCTCGCGACGATAGAAGGCCTGGTGAGCGCGCTCGACGGCCGCGCGCCCGTCATACCCATGGTCTCCTCGCTCAGCACGGCGGAGGCGGCCCGCTTCACGCGCGACGCACAGGCGGCCGGCGCGAGCGGCTTCATGATCCTCCCCCCGTACGTGTACTCGAGCGACTGGCGCGAGATGAGCGCTCACGTCCGCGCGGTGCTCGGCGCGACCGACCTCCCGTGCATGCTCTACAACAACCCGTTGGCGTACAAGACGGACTTCCTACCGCCGCAGGTCGCGGAGCTCGCCGCGGAGTTCCCCCACGTGCAGGCCATCAAGGAATCGAGCGCCGACCTCAGGCGCGTCACGTGGCTGCGCACGCTCATGCCGGAGAGCTTCAAGGTCCTGATCGGGGTCGACGACCTCGCGCTCGAGGCCGTCTCCGTCGGCGCCGTCGGCTGGATCGCCGGCCTGGTCAACGCCATGCCCGCCGAGTCCGTGCGGCTCTTCGAGCTCGCGCGCGCCGGTCGCCACGCCGAGGCTTTCGAGCTCTACGCCTGGTTCCTGCCGCTGCTGCGCCTCGACATCGGTACGAAGTTCGTCCAGATGATCAAGCTGGCCGTCGAGTACGCCGGCTGGGGCAGCTCGCGCGTCCGCGGCCCCCGCTGCCGGCTCGAGGGTGAGGAGCTCGCCGCCGTCATGCGCGTGATCGAGGAGGGCTTCGCCACTCGGCCCCAGCTCGGGGCGAGGCCGTGAGCGCCTTCGTCGCGCTCGACCCCCGCACGTATCAGGCGCTGCCCGGCGAGTTCGAGACGACCACGGCCGCCGAGCTGGAGCGGCTGGCCACGGCCGCGCGCGCCGCGTTCGGTCCGTACTCCAGGCTGCCCGGCGCCGAGCGCGCCCGCTTCCTGCGCGCGGTCGCCGACGGCCTCGAGGCGGCCGCGGCCCCCATCGCGGCCCGCGCCGTGGCGGAGTCCGGCCTGCCGGAAGGCCGCATCGGCGGCGAGGTCGCCCGCACCTCGAACCAGTTGCGCATGTTCGCGCGGCTCATCGAGACGGACGACTGGCTCGACCCGCGGATAGACGCGGGCGACCCGGAGCGCGCCCCCGCCCCCAAGCCCGACGTGCGCTCCTTCAAGCGCCCTCTCGGTCCGGTCGCGGTGTTCGGGGCAAGCAACTTCCCCCTCGCGTTCTCGGTCGCGGGCGGCGACACGGCCTCGGCTCTGGCGGCGGGCTGCCCCGTCATAGCGAAGGCGCACCCGTCGCACCCGGGCACGTCGCGCCTCGTCGCCGACGTCGTGCTCGCCGCCGCCCGCGCCACCGGCATGCCGGCCGGCGTCTTCGGCCTCGTCCAGGAGCCCGGTCACGAGCTGGGGCAGGCGCTCGTGCTGCGCCCAGAGATCAAGGCCGTCGGCTTCACCGGCTCCCGCGCCGGCGGCGAGGCGCTCATGCGTCTGGCCGCGTCTCGGCCGACGCCGATACCCGTCTACGCGGAGATGGGGAGCGTGAACCCCGTCTTCGTAATGCCGGGAGCGCTCGCGGCTAGGAGCGAGGCCGTCGCCCAGGGGCTGTTCGCGTCGTTCACCTTGGGGGTCGGGCAGTTCTGCACGAACCCTGGTGTCACGCTGGTACCCGTCGGCCAGGACGGCGACCGCTTCGTCGCGCGCCTAGCCGAGGCGACGAACGCGGCCGGCGCCGGCGTGATGCTCAACCGCACCGTGTGCGAGCGCTACGGCCAGGGCCTCGCCGAGTTGGAGGCGGCCGGTGGACGACCGGTGGCGCGCGGCGCCGAGGCGCAGACCACCGCACCGGAGGTGGGCGCGCAGGGCGCCGGGGCGCAGGCCGCGGCCGCGCGCGGCAGTGACCTGGGCGGAGCGGACGCGCAGGGCGCCTACGGCACCCCGACCCTCTGGGAGGCCGACATACGCGCCGCGACCGCCGAACCGGGCCTGCTCGCGGAGGTCTTCGGGCCTAGCACGCTCGTGCTTCGTTACCGCGACTTTGGTGAGCTCCTCGCGTTCGCCGAAGGCCTGGAGGGCCAGTTGACGGCCACGGTGCAGGCCGAGGCGGACGAGCTCGAAGGGTTGGCGCCGCTCATCGACGTCCTCGCAGAGCGCGCGGGCCGCCTCATCCTCAACCAGTACCCGACGGGCGTAGAGGTGGGGCCGGCCATGGTGCACGGCGGACCGTATCCGGCCACTTCTGACGGGCGCAGCACGTCGGTCGGCACGCATGCCATCGACCGCTTCACGCGCCTGGTCGCGTACCAGAACTTCCCGCCCGAGCTGCTGCCCACCGCGTTGCGTTAGGCGGCGGGCCAGCCGCTACCGCGTGGTGTTGGGGACGGACGCGCCTGGAGGGCGCCCAACGCCGCGCGCTCGGCCGGTATGCAACACTCGCTCCCATGGACACTCGCAAGATCGGCTCGCTCGACGTCTCGGTCGTCGGACTCGGTTGCAACAACTTCGGCCGCCGCCTGGACGAGGCCGCCACCAAGGGCGTGATCGATGGCGCCCTCGCTGCCGGCGTCACCTTCCTCGACACGGCCGACATCTATGGGGACGGCCTCAGCGAGACCTTCCTCGGCGGCGCGCTGCGGGGCAGGCGCGACGAGTTCGTGCTGGCCACGAAGTTCGGCATGGTGGCCAAGGAGGGCACGGGCATCGTCGGCGGGGCGCGCCCGGAGTACGTGCGCACGGCGCTCGAGGCGAGCCTGAGGCGGCTACACACCGACCGCGTCGACCTCTACCAGCTGCACCGTCCGGACCCGGACGTGCCCGTCGCCGACACGCTCGGCGCCCTCGCCGAGGCCGTGGAGGACGGGCTCGTACGCGAGATCGGGTGCTCCAACTTCACGGCCGCCCAGCTCGCCGAGGCCGAGTCGGCCGCGGCGCAGCACGGCTGGCCGCGCTTCGTCAGCGTGCAGAACGAGTACTCCATGCTGCACCGCGAGCCGGAGGCGGAGGTCCTACCGGCCTGCGCGCGGCTCGGCGTCGCCTTCCTGCCGTTCTTCCCGCTCTTCAGCGGCATCCTGACGGGCAAGTACCGCAAGGGTCGACCCATGCCCCAGGGTCTGAGTTCAATCGGTCGTTGCAACACCGTCTTGTTGGAGTGATTGTAGCTGCTCGTTGAATACCTCTGCAGGGGTTCTCCAGTTGAGGACTTTTCGGGGGCGGTTGTTCAGCGTGAAGGCCACGGCTTCCAGATCCTCCGCTGACCACCTCGATAGATCGGTGCCTTTGGGAAAGTACTGCCTTAGCAGCCCGTTGGTGTTCTCGTTCGTGGCCCTTTGCCAGGGTGAGTGCGGGTCGGCGAAGTACACCTTCGTGCCGGTGGCCAGGGTGAACTGGGCGTGCGCCGTTAGTTCCTTGCCGCGATCCCAGGTGAGCGTCTTACGGAGCTGATCGGGCAACTTCGTGATCGACGCGGTTAGGGCTGCGGTCATGGCGACCGCGCCGTAACCGCCTAGGGCGGGCCCGTTCTTCACCGCGGGCTTCTCACCCCAGCCTTCCAGCCGCGGTAGGTGCACCAACAGCGTGGACCGGCTCTTGCGCTCCACGAGGGTGCCGATGGCGGAGCGGCCCGTGCCGATGAGGAGGTCTCCCTCCCAATGCCCGGGAACGGCGCGATCAGATGCTTCCGCTGGCCGCTCGGAGATCACCACATCCGCAGTGATATGCCCCTGCGGCCTGTTGCGTGATCGTTCTCGCGGTCGCCGTAACGCTCGCCCGGCGCGCAGGCACGCGACCAGCTCCCGCTTGAGCGCGCCGCGACCCTCGATGAACAGGGCTTGGTAGATCGCCTCGTGACTGATCCGCATGGTCTCATCATCAGGGAAATCGAGCTTCAACCGTTGAGAGATCTGCTCCGGGCTCCACGAGAGTGACCAGCGCCGGTCAGCCCGATGCGGCTTGTTCAACCCCTTCCACGCTGGCGGTGTGGGTCCGGCAACGCTCGTGCCATCAGGCCGACGAACAGCCCCACTGAGCCGGTCTTGCACGTACTCCCGCAACCGGGTGTTGACCGCGAGCTTCGCTACCTTGGGGCGCTTGGCGGCCTGCTGCGCCTTCCACTGAGCCACCAGCGCCCGATACTCGGGCTTCCCGGCGCGGGTCGCGGAGTTACGGCGCACCTCCCGTGAGATGGTGCTGGCGTCACGCCCGATACGGCGGGCGATCTCACGAATACCCACATCCTGTGCGCGTAACAGCGCGATCTCCTCACGCTCAGCGAAAGACAGGTAACGCTTCGAGGGCTCAACCAGGCTCAACGGCGGCATGCCACCAGCATGCCGGAACCAGCGCACCGCTACCGGCGATGACACGCCTACCGCCGCCGCCGCCTCGACCGTCGTGATCCCCGACGCGATCAGGCGCCAGAACTCACGCTGCACCGCACGCGACGGCTCCGGCCGACCCGGTGACCGCATCGGCGGCCGTAAAGCCCGATCCGCCGCCCACTGGCGCCGCGCCCCAACCGGAACCTCAGGCACCTGCTTCCTCGACTGGCCCATCTAGCACCTCCACAACCGAGGTGTTGCGACGACCACTTGAATCCGCCGGGCACGCGCGTCACCGGCACGCAGCGTTGGGAGCAGCACCTCACGCCCGAGCTGTTCGACCTGATCGAGGAGCTGGTCGCGTTCTCCGCCGAGCGCGGCAAGGAGCTAGTCGACCTGGCGTTCGCTTGGCTCCTGGCCGACCAGAACGTCGCGAGCGTGATCGCCGGCGCCACGAGCGCGGCCCAGGTCGAGCGCAACGCCCGGACGGCGGCGTGGCGGCTCTCCGGCACCGAGCGTGAGGCCGTAGACGCGCTGCTGAGCGCCCACGGCTTCACGCCCTGACGCGCACTCCCTGACGCGGCGGGCGGGGCGGCCGCTGCCGCTCTTCACGCCGCCGCCCGCCGAGCCTGACCAGCCGCGTCGCCCTCAGATCACCCCGAGGGTGCGCATGGCCACGGCGACCTTGCGGAAGCCGGCGATGTTGGCGCCAACGACGTAGTTGCCCGGCACGCCGAACTCGGCGGCCGTCTCGTAGCACAGGGTGTGGATGTCGCGCATGATCTCGCTCAGACGCTCGTCCGTGTAGGCGAACGTCCAGGCGTCGCGGCTCGCGTTCTGCTGCATCTCCAATGCGGAGGTGGCCACGCCGCCGGCGTTCGCCGCCTTACCCGGACCGAACGCGACGCCCGCCTCGATGAAGGTCTCGACGGCCGTCGGGGTGCACGGCATGTTGGCGCCCTCGCCGACGGCGACGACGCCGTTCGCGACGAGCCGTTGCGCGTCACGGCCGTTCAGCTCGTTCTGAGTGGCGGAGGGGAACGCCAGGTCGCACGAGATGTCCCAGATGTTGCCGCCGCCCCGATACTCGGCCTTCGGGTGAAGCTCGACGTACTCGGCGATGCGCCGCCGCTGCACTTCCTTGAGGCGCTTGACCGTGTCGAGCTTGATGCCGTCCTGGTCATACACGACGCCGTTCGAGTCGGAGCACGCCACGACCTTGGCGCCGAGCTGCTGGAGCTTCTGGATCGTATAGATCGCGACGTTGCCGGCCCCTGACACGACGCACGTCTTGCCAGCGAGCGCGTCACCGCGCGCCGCCAACATCTGCTCGACGAAGTAGACGCAGCCGTAACCCGTCGCCTCCGTGCGCACGAGGGCACCGCCGATGGCCAACCCCTTGCCCGTCAGCACGCCGGACTCGTACCTGTTGGTGATCCGCTTGTACTGACCGAACAGGTAGCCGATCTCGCGGCCGCCGACGCCGATGTCGCCGGCCGGCACGTCCGTGTACTCGCCCAGGTGCCGGTACAGCTCGGTCATGAAGCTCTGACAGAAGCGCATGACCTCGGCGTCGGACCGCCCCTTGGGATCGAAGTCCGAGCCCCCCTTGCCGCCGCCGATCGGCAGGCCCGTGAGGGCGTTCTTGAAGAGCTGCTCGAAGGCGAGGAACTTCATTACGCCGAGGTTGACGCTCGGGTGGAAGCGGAGCCCACCCTTGTACGGCCCGAGGGCGCTGTTGAACTCGATGCGGAAGCCGCGATTGACGTGCACGTTGCCGGCGTCGTCGGTCCACGGCACGCGGAAGATGAGCTGGCGCTCCGGCTCGACGAGGCGCTCGATGAGCCGCTGCTGCAGCAGCTCCGGCTGTTTGGCGATCAGCGGGTCCAGGCTTGCGAGGACTTCTTCCGCGGCTTGGAGGAACTCACCCTCTCCGGGGTTGCGGCGTTTGACGATGTCTAGGATCTCGCTGAGCGCTTCCGTCATGACTGTGGCGGCCTCCTGGGATCCGGGGGCCGCGCGCGACCGAGTACGGGCCGCCGGATAGGGGCAGAATGTACCACCTCGGCACGAAGCCTGCTCAATATCACGGCGCGCGGCGCGTTGTATCGACCGCACCCGCACGGGAGTACACAGCCCCGCATGGCGCGCGGCCCCATGAAGCCTTCCCGGTTTGGGGCACCCCGCTCCTCTAGAGACACCCCGAGACACCTAGAGACACCCACACCCCTTCAGGCACCCTCTGCTCTGAACGAAAGTTAACGCCTAAACTTCGTTACCGACCTCGGTAGACGAAGGTTGACGCTCAACTTTGGTTCGCACCCATGTGGTCCGTGAGGACCTTTGGTGGTCCTGCCCTTACGGTAGCCCTACCCTTGCGGTAGCCCTACCCTCGTGGCGGCCCTGTCCTCGTGGTGGCCCAGCCCTTGTGGACTTGCCCCCGGCACCAGGCCCCTCGCCTACAGGCCCGGAAAGCTTCTGACCGCCGCGGAACGTCAAGTCTCGCCGAGGTACGCCCGCTTCATCCCCTCGTTGGCGAGCAGCTCGTCCGCCGGACCCGAGAGCACGACCTCGCCCGTCTGCAGCACGTAGCCGCGGTCGGCGATGGCGAGCGCGACGTTGGCGTTCTGCTCGACCACGAACACGCTGATGCCGCGCGAGTTGACCTGCTTGATGATCTCGAAGATCCGCTCGACGAAGAGCGGCGCGAGGCCCATGCTCGGCTCGTCCATGAGGATGAGCTTCGGACGGCTCATGAGCGCGCGGCCCATGGCCAGCATCTGTTGCTCGCCACCGGACATGGTGCCGCCCAGTTGGCCGAGGCGCTCGCCTAGGCGCGGGAAGAGCTCCAGGACGTAGGCGAGGTCCTCGTCGAACTCGGCACCGGACTTGCGTAGGTAGGCGCCCATCTCGAGGTTCTCGCGCACGGTCATCTTCGGGAAGATGCGCCGGTTCTCCGGCACGACGGCCATCCCACGGGCGATGCGCTCCGAGGTCGGCAGTCCGTCGGCCCGCTCGCCACGGAACCAGAGCTCGCCCTGGCTGACGCCGACGATCCCGAGGACGGTCTTGAGCGTCGTGCTCTTGCCGGACGCGTTCCCACCGAGGAGGCACACCATCTCGCCCGGGTAGATGACCATGTTCACGTCGCGCAGCACCCTGATGGGCCCGTAATGCGTCGTGACGCCCTTCAACTCGAGGAGCGGCTCGCGTCCACCGACCGTGGCGGCGCCCGGATGGGACGCGTTCGGCGCAAGCCCGCCCGAAGCTGCGGTTCCGAGACCGGCGTCCGTCATGAGCGCGCCTCGCCATCGGAAGCGGAGCCAGGCTCGTCGGCGACGAGCCCGTCGGCCGCCCGCGCCCTGGCCACCGCGCTCGTCTTGTCGGAGCGCTTGCCGAGGTACGCCTCGATGACGGCCGGGTCGTTGACGACGTCGGCGTAGGCTCCTTCCGCCAGCTTGCGGCCGTAGTCGAGGACTATCACGCGGTCGCTGATGTCCTTGACGAGGTTCATCTTGTGCTCCACCAGGAGGATCGTGTAACCGCCCTCGTCGCGCATTCGCCGGATGATCTCCGTGATCTCGCGCGTCTCCTTCGGGTTCATGCCTGCGCTCGGCTCGTCGAGGAGGAGGAGCTTGGCGCCCGTCGCCATCGCGCGCGCCATCTCCGTGCGACGGCGGTTGGCGTAGGAGAGGACCTCGACGCTCTGGTGCAGCCGGAAGCCCATCAAGCGCGGGCCGAAGAAGGAGAGCTTCTCCAGCGCCACCTCGTGCATGCGGCGCTCCTGTGCGAGGTAACCGGGGGTCCTGAGCACCGACGAGACCCAGGTCGAGCGCAGCTTGTGGTGCTGAGGGATGAGCACGTTCTCGAGCACGGTCAGGTTGGTGAAGAGCCGCAGGTTCTGGAACGTCCGCGCCACGCCGCGGTCGACGATCGCGTTCGGGCGCAGGCCCTTCAGGCTGCCGCCCTCGAAGAGGATGTCGCCAGAGTCCGGCGTGTACACGCCGGTGATGAGATTGAAGACGGTCGTCTTCCCCGCCCCGTTCGGCCCGATGACGCTGACGATCTCGCCCTCGGCGAGCTCGAACGACAGGTCCGTTATGGCCTGGAGCCCGCCGAACGACTTGTTGACGCCGGCCAGCTCGAGCATACTCATGCGTCCACCCCGTCGTCCTCGCGCGCGGCACCGGCACGACCGCTCAGCGCTGGGTTGGACAGCCAGGCGTCCTGGGCGCGCTCCTCCTCGGTGGGCTCGTCCAGCCGCTCCCTGAACAGCCATGCCCACGAGAACTCGCGTCTTCCCATGATGCCGACCGGGCGCAAGATCATGATCGCCATGAGCAGCAGCGCGAGCGTTATGGCCCGCATGCCGAAGCCCTGCCACGTCGCCTGCAGGACGGGCATCCCCTTGCCGAGGAGCCCGACGAGCACGGCGGCCGCTCCCAAGGCGGACGGCACGTAGACGACCGGTCCGAGGCTCGGCTTGATCCGCCTGACGCGCCGGAGCACGAGCGCCAAGGCCGCTACCGCGAGGAGCACGAGCCCTGCGGCTACGGCCCAGGTGGAGAGCGGGTACGTCTGCTCGAGCGGGTCGCCGTACTGCCTCACCCACACGACGAGCGCCGTGCCCAGGAGCACACCCGTGATGGAGCCCGTCCCACCGACGCTGATGGCGACGAGGAAGTAGAAGGTCAGGAAGAAGAGGAAGAGGTCGAGGCGCGCCGTGCCGACCCAACTGACCCAGAGGCCGCCCGCCACGCCGGCGAAGAACGCCGAGATGGCGAAGGCGAGCACCTTGTGGTAAGCGGTGTTGACGCCCATCGCCTCGCTCGCGATCTCGTCCTCCCTGATGCCCTGGAGCGCGCGCCCGTACGACGAGTACTTGAGGCGCGCCATGACGAAGACGGTGATGGCCAGGAAGCCGAACGTCCACCAGACGCTCTTGCCGATGTCGGAAGGCACGCCCGCGAAGCCGAGAGCCCCGTTCGTGAACGACGACATCATGGGCGTCGAGGCGAGGAGCCGGACGGCCTCGCCGAACGCGAACGTGACTATGGCCAAGTAGTCGCCTCGCAGGCGCAGCGACGGGAACCCGACGACGACCCCGAACAGCGCGGCCATGAGGCCGCCGATGAGGACGGCCACGAGGAAGCGCGCCCAGAGCGTCTCGGGGGTGGTGAGCGAGTCGAGCCCGAGGGCGCGGAACCAGTTCTCGACCGACAGGCCCATCGCGAAGTCCGAGAGCTCGCTGCGTGCGCTGCGAGCCAGGTTGTCGCGCGTGGCGGCCGGAAGGACGAGTAGGCCGGTGACGTAACCGCCGATGAGCATGAAGCCGTGGTGACCGAGGGACAGGATGCCCGTGACGCCGTTGACGAGGTTGAGGCTCACGGTGGCGATGCCCCAGATGGCGAAGAGCGCGAAGACCTGTTTGAGCTTCACGCTGGCGCCGCCGTCCACCAGCAGCAGCACGACGAGCAGGACGGCCAGCCCCGCCAGCGTCAGGAGCGAGTTGCGCACCCGGTGCGCAAGGTAATGGGGCCGGTAGGCGCGAGCGCCCGCGCCGTTCCCACCCGCGCGGTCGGGTCCGGCGCTCATACCTTCTCCGACAGGTCCTCGCCCACGATGCCGCTAGGCCGGACGAGGAGGATGACGATCATGGCGAGGAACGCGAACGTGTCCTTGTACTCGGTGATGCCGGAGAAGTACTCGGTGCGCGGGAAGAGCGCAGTGAGGAAGTTCTCGAGGAACCCTAGCAGCACGCCCCCGACGACCGCGCCCGGCAGGCTGCCGATGCCGCCGATGACGGCGGCCGCGAACGCCTTGATCCCCGGCAGGATGCCGAAGATGGCGGGCTGGTTGATGCTCCCGAACGTCATGCCCCAGAGCACGCCCGCGGCGGCCGCGAGCATGGAGCCGAGGAGGAAGGTCGTGGCGATCACGCGATCGACGTTGACGCCCATCATGCGGGCCGTCTCGGCGTCCTGCGCGGTGGCGCGCATGGCCTTGCCGAGGCGCGTGCGCGTGACGAACAGGGTGAGCGCCACCACGAGCACGGCGGTCACGACCGGGACGAGCACGATCATCCACGAGGTGAAGAGGGGCTCGCCGAACACCTGGAACTGCAGCGGGCCGGTGAAGAACGAGGCGGGCCTGAAGGGCGTCTGCCGGTTGGAGAACGCCAGGATGCCGAAGTTCTGGAGGAAGAACGAGACCGCGATGGCCGTGATGAGCATGGAGTTGCGCGGGGCGCCGCGCAAGGGTCGGTACGCCACGCGGTCGATGGTCATGCCGAGCACCCCCGTGACGAACATGGAGGCGACCATGGCCCAGAACCAGCCGAGCTGCGTGGAGGCCAACGCGAACGCCACCACGGCGAACACGACGAGCGCGCCCGCGAGCACGATGGGATCGCGGGTGTTGCCGCGCCAGAAGTTGAGGAACTGCAAGACCCCGAACGCGATGGCGGCCGCCACGAGGAGCGCGACCGGCCAGGAGAACGGTGTGCGGCTGAACAAGAAATAGGCGGCGAACGCCCCGACCATGAAGACCTCGCCGTGGGCGAAGTTGATCAGTCGGATGATGCCGTAGACCATGGTGTAGCCAAGCGCGATGAGCGCGTAGAGGCTACCGAGCTGTAGGGAGCGGACGACGGCCCCGGCGAAGAAAGCCGCGTTGAAGGCCTCGTTGACCCCATGAAGATAGAGCATGCGCCACGTGATCAGCCCGAGGCCGCCGAGGACGACGAGCCAGGGGGCCCACGGGCGGCGTCTGGGTACTAGTGCGCTTGCGGCCAAACTACTCTCCGTCCTCGCAAGAGACCGCTCTTATGGCCGGTCCGGTGGGGGACCAAGCGACCCCCACCGAACCGGCCACGTGCGTGAGCGCAGCGCTTACTCGAGCGAGATGCCCTTCAGGACGGCCTTGGTCCAGGAGTCGCCGGAGAACTGGTAGGCGTAGAGACCCATGACGCGGTTGGCCGGCGTGCCGTCGGTGCCGACGTACGTGATGTCGCCGGAGACGCCGGGGAAGTCCTTGAGGCTCGCCAGCGCGTCGCGGATGGCGGCGCGGTCGGTGCTGCCGGCGTCGGTGATGGCCTGGACGAGCACCTTGTAGGCGTCGGCACCGGAGAGGGTGAAGCCCGTGAAGTGATCGAGCGTGTAGCTCTTCTCGAACGCCGTGCGGAACTCGGCCGCGCGCTCGGCGGCGGCCCCAGTGAGGACTTCCGGCTCGCCGAAGGACGTGAAGGTGAAGCCGTCGAACGCCGCGCCGCCGCCATCGGGGCACTGCGTGTCGTCGGAGGCGTCGCCGCCGAGGATGGACTGCGTGAAGCCCTGCTGGCGGAGCTGCGGGACGAGCGAGGCGGCCTCGGCGCAGAAGCCCGTGTAGTAGATGAAGTCGGGGTTGAAGGAGCGCAGGTTGTTGATCTGAGCCGAGAAGTCGACCGTGTTCGCCGTGTAGTCGAGGACGGTGGTCCTGCCGCCCAAGGCCTCGTAGGCGTCCTTGAAGAAGCCGGAGAGACCGACGGAGTAGTCGTCGTCCTGCTGGCGGAAGATCGCGACGCTCGCAGCACCGGCGTCGTTACGCGCGTACTGCGCCGCCACGGCGCCCTGGAACTGGTCGGTGTACGGGATGCGGAAGATGTAGTCGCCGACCTGCGTGGTGGCGGGGTTGGTCGAGCCGGTCGAGACCATGACGACACCGGCAGGCTGCAACACGCCGGCCGCCGGGATGGAGTGGCTGGAGGAGTACGACCCGATGACGGCCACGACCCCCTCGTCCACGAACCGGTTGGCGCACGCCACCGAGCCTTCCGGCGTGGAAGCGTTGTCGCAGATGGACAGCTCGACGGTCGCGCCGTTGACGGTCGGCTGCTGCTCGTTCGCGACGCGCACGCCGTAGAGCGTGTCGTTACCCGTGACGGCCATGCGGCCGGACAGTTCGAGGAACACCCCGATCTTGATCGTTCCCTGGGCCAGTGCGAGCCCGCCCAGTGCCAGCGCGAGCGCGAGCGTTACGGCTATACGCCTCATACGGTTACGTCCTCTCTCACGACCGGAGCCGTGGACGTGAGGCGCGCTGCCTAGCCGATCGCGCGGCATGCGCCGCCATCACGCGTTGCTTTGTACGTCGCTGCACTATATACGGGGTCCCCGGAGAGGTGTCAACGCTCATCGCACCTCGGCCATTGGCGTAGGCAGTTACCGTGCCGGACGCGATATCTCGACGCCTCACGCCGCGACCCGCCTAGCGGCCATCGGCCCTATCATCGGCGCCGGGCGACCACGGCGCGAGGCGTGCGCGAGGCGCGTGGCATGATTCGCCCATGGAAGACGGCCGCGCCCGACCGCGGCCGAGCACTCACGGCGGGTGTCTCCGCCCGTATGGAAGGTTGCCTAACCCATGAGGATCGACCGCATCGAACTCCGCGAGGTCGCCATGCGCCTCAAGTTCCCCTTCCGCACGTCGTTCGGAGTGGAGCAGGACAGGCGTGTCCTGCTCGTGTCCGTGTTCTCCGGCGGTCTCGAGGGGGTGTCGGAGTGCACGGCGGGGGAGTTCCCCGGCTACTCGTACGAGACCGTCGACACGGCCTGGCACGTGATCGAGAGCTTCGTCGCGCCGCTGCTGCTCGGCAAGAACTACGACTCCGCCGCCGAGCTCCTGCACGAGCTCCGCTACGTCCGCGGCCACAACATGGCGGTGGCGGCGGTCGAGATGGCCTTCTGGGACCTGCAGGCGCGCGCGCTCGGCGTGCCCCTATGGCAGCTCCTCGGCGGGCGCCTCCGTCCGATAGCCGTCGGCATCTCGCTCGGCATCCAGGACAGCGTCGAGGAGACGGTCGAGCTCGCGCGGCACAACGCGGCGCTCGGCTACCGGCGCATCAAGCTCAAGATCGCACCCGGCTGGGACGTCGAGCCCGTGGCCGCCGTGCGGGCCGCGCTGCCCGACATCGAGCTCACCGTCGACGCCAACAGCGCCTACCGCCTGACGGACGCGCCGCGCCTGCGGGAGCTCGACGAGTTCGGCCTGGCGTACATCGAGCAACCCCTCGCCTTCGACGACCTGATCGACCATGCCGGGCTGCAAGCGCAGCTGGACACGGCCATCTGCCTCGACGAGAGCATCCACTCGCCGGACGACGCGCGCAAGGGCCTCGCCATCGGCGCCGGTCGCGTCATCAACGTCAAGACCGGCCGCGTGCGCGGCCATCTGGCGGCGCGCATGGTGCACGACGTCGCCAAGGCGTTCGGCGCGCCCGTCTGGTGCGGCGGCATGCTCGAGAGCGGCGTCGGCAGGGCGCACTGCCTGCATATCAGCACGCTGGAGGGCTTCACCCTGCCGGGCGACACGTCGAGCGCCAGCCGCTACTGGAACGAGGACATCGTGGAGGAGCCGCTCGAAGCCGAGAACGGCGTGCAGAGCGTGCCGACCGGGCCGGGCACGGGCGTGACGCTGAAGCGTGGCCTGGTGGAGCGCCTCACGACCCGCCACCAAGCGCTGGCCGGCTGAGCGCCTGCCTCAAGCTTCTCGGCGCTGCCGGAGTTCGCGCCGCGCCTACCCGCCGCGCCGGGAACCACGCCTTGCCTAGGCCTACGCCTCCGGCGGGTGCCTGGCCACCCACTCGTCTCGCAGCAGGCTGTAGACGGCGCAGTCGCGGTGGGCGTCCCGGTTGTGGATGAAGCGCCGCAGCACGCCCTCGAACGCGAACCCCAGCCGCTCGGCCACGGCGCGGCTGCGCAGGTTGTCGACGTCGGCCCTGATCTCCATGCGCTCGAACGGTCGGCCGCCGCAGGCCGGCGACTCGAAACAGCGCGCGAGGACCGCGTTGACGCTCCTGGTGACGATGCCGTTGCCGTACCGCGCCGCGTCCAGCCAGTAGCCGATCTCGCCGCGCCGCAGGTCCGTGGCCACGTGGTGCACGCCCACCATGCCGACGAGCCGCCCGCGCTCGAGCACGCCCGCCTCGAAGCCATCGCCCTTCGCGATGGCCGGCAGCACGCGGCCGGTGATGAACCCCTTCAGCGCCTCCGGGGAGAGGTCCGCGGCCCACGGCATCCACTGCTGCAGCTCCCGCGCGTTGCGCTGGGCCAGCTCCGTCAGCCTCGCCGCGTCCGGCAGCTCCAGGACCACCAGCTCGAGTTCCTCGTCGACCGGCAGCGTGAAGCGCGCGTACGCCGCCGCCGCATCGCCCCCGTCTTCCCTCGCGAGCCCGTAGAACGCCTGGTCGACCGGCTCGCCGGTGACGGAGATGGACGAGCGCCGCATCACGGCCTCGAGGTCGAAGCCGAGCCGCTCGGCAACGCGGCGCGAGCGCACGTTGTCCGTCGCCGTGACGAGGCTGACGTGGCCGACCTCGAAGCCGTCGAAGAGGTAGCGCAGCACGCCGCTCATCGCGCGGGTGACGAGCCCGCGTCCCTCGTGCGCGGCGGCGATCCAGTAGCCGACCTCGCTGCTGCCCCCGGCCTCCGAGCGGCGGTGCAGCCGGATGACGCCGACCGGCTCGCCCCGCTCGCAGAGGTCGGCTTCCCAACCCGCGCCCGCTACGAACAGCTCGAGGGAGGCGGCCGTCAGTTTCGCCGCGTCCTCGGGCCGCAACGGGGCGAAGACGGGCAGCCACCGCTCGAGATGGGGCCGGTTGGCTTCCAACATGGCCCGGTACTCGGGCGCGTGATGCGGCTCGCGTAGCCGCAGGGCCAGACCGTCGCCTAGGTCGAGCGAGAAGGCGTGCGGGGGGCGCATGGTTCCTTCCGAACCCCGCGGAGAGGCTTCCGAAACGTGCTCGGAAGGGCGCGCAGCACTCTGCGAAGCGGCCGGCGGGCGGGGATCGTCAACGTCCGACATGTTCCTCCATCTCCGCCGCCCAGCCGGCGACGCGGGTGACGCTGGCGTCCAGGTCGCGCATGAGCGTCAGGACCTCGAGGTGGTGGGAACTCGACGCGCGCGACTCGGGCAGCTGCGCCTCCAACCGCGCCAAGTGCGCGACGCGCATGGTGGCGATGTGCTCCTCGAGGGCGTGCCGCCCGGCGATGACGTTCCGCGCCATACCCTTGTCGCCCGTCGCCAGGGCCGTGAACGCGTTGCGCATGCGCGTGAGGACGCGCTCGCCAGTGGCGGCCAGCTCGGAGCGGCCCTCCTTGCTGAACTCGACGCCCTCGCTCTTGAGCTTCTCCTCGCGCCTGGCGAGACGCCTGATCTGGTCGCCCATGTGCTCGAGCTCCGTAGCGGTGAGGAGCAGCCGTTCCGAGATCGGGTCCTCGCCGTTCGCCCTGCGGATGCGGGCGACGTAGTCGACGACCCTGAACGTGAGGCGGTCGACCTTCAGCTCCCTGGCGGCGATGGGGCCCGGGTCCCACCGGCCGCTCGCCAGGTACTCCATGGCCCGCTCGGTCATCACGACCACCTGGTCGCTGATGCGCACGGTCTCGCGCCTCGCGAGGGCGAGGCCGAGCTGGGGGTCGGAGACGGCCTCGGCCCGCAAGTACTTGGGCGCCGAGTCGTCGTCCGTCATGGGGACGAGCTTGGCACTCAAGGGGGCGAGCAGGCGGCAGAACACGGTGCCGAAGAGCGCGACGGCCAGGTTGAAGAGCGTGTGGGCGTTGGCGACCTCGCGGGCCCCGCCCCCGCCAATGGCCCTGAGCAGGTCGGTCGCTGGTCCGAGGAAGAGGACGACGGCCACGGCGCCGAACACGAGGACCAGCATCTGCATGAGGCCGGCGCGCTGCGCGTTCGAGTCGAAGCTGCGGGACACCATGAGGGGGAGGACGCCCGCGCCGGCGTTGCCGCCGACCACGAGGGCGAGGGCCGTCTCGAGGGAGACGGCGCCGGCCACGTGCAGGCCGAGCGCCACGGCCGTGGCGGCGTTGGAGCTCGACAGCATCGTGCCGAGCGCGCCGCCGAGGGCGAGGACGGCGAGGGGCTGCTGCTCGGCCGCCCGGACGAGGACGTTGAAGACCTCGCTGGAGCTCAGGCCCGAGACCGACTGGACCGTGAGCTCAAGGCCGAAGAAGAGCAAGCCCGTGCCGAGCAGGAACTCGCCGACGGCCTTGCCCCTGCGCCACAGCGCGAGGACGTAGCCGACGCCGATCATGGGCAGGGCGTAGTCGGAGAGGTGGAAAGCCGCCAACTGCATGGCGAGCGTGGCGCCGAGCTTGGCGCCCATGAGCATGACTATCCCCTCGCGCACGGCCACGAAGCCGCTGCCGAGCAGGCCGAGGATGGTCACGGAGATGGACGTGCCGCTCTGCGTCGCCGCGGCCACCGCCGTGCCCGTCAGCAGCGCCATGACGGGTGACCTGGTCGCCAACGCCAGCCAGCGGCGCGACGCCGGGCCGATGGCCTCCTGCAGCGCGGCCGAGATCCGGTACGTGCCCGTCAGCAGGAGCGCCAGGCCGCCGAGCATGGTCAGCAGCACGCCGACCACCTCACCGGCTCGAGCCGCCCCGTGCCGAGGCCGGGCACCAACGCCTCGCGGCCGCACGACCCGCCGCGCTCGGCCCGCCGCTTTGACGCCGCGGGCAGCTGCCGGGCGCGGGCTGCCCGGCGCGGGGATCGGTCTCGGTCTTGGGTAGTGACTTGGCGAAGCTTCAAAGGGCCTGACATCCCGTCCTGGAGATGGATGAGCAGTCTACACCCCGTGGCGTGGCCGGGCCGCGGCACCGGCGCCGCGGTTCGTGCAACGCCGGGTGTGTACGGGCATCCGTCACGTTCGCCGCCACTACCGGCACCGTCGGCTGCTAACTTGGGGCGACAAGCAATCTGCAGCACCACTGGAGGAAGCATGAAGCGAGTCTTCGTTGCCCTGTTCGTAGCCTGCTTGGCGCTGGTGAGCGCGGCGGCCACCGCCCAGGAGACCGTGAAGATAGGCGTCATAACGAGCCTCACGGGCCGGTTCGCGGAGTTCGGCGAGCAGCACAAGGCCGGCATCCAGGCCGCCCTCGAGGACGTCAACGCCGCCGGTGGGGTGAACGGCGCCGCCGTCGAGGTCGTGTTCGAGGACGACATCTCGGAGGTCAACGCCGCGCTCACGGCCGGTGAGAAGCTCGTCGACCAGGGCCTGCCGCTCGTGATGGGCGCGTACTCCTCGGGCATCACCAACCCGCTGGCCCAGTACTTCACGCGCCAGCAGCGGCCGTTCCTCGTGTTCACGTCCTCCGACGACGCCATCACGCGGCCCGGCTCCGACTGGATATTCCGCATCAACCAGCCTTCCTACGCCTACGCCCAGGTGCTGTTCGACGTCTTCGACGCCATCAACGCCGAGCGCGGCGCCGGGACCCTCAAGACCGTGGTGACCGTGCACGGCAACGGCGCGTTCGAGAGCGCGGTGGCCGACGCGGTCGACCTGATCGCCGCCGAGCGCGGCTACACGGTGCTCCAGCGCCAGGACTACGACCAGGCGGGCGCCGACTTCCGGCCCATCCTCAACCGCTTCAAGACCTTGAACCCGGACATCTTGTTCATGGTGTCGTACGCGGCGGACTCCGTCGCCCTCATGCGCCAGGTGCAGGAAGTCGGCCTCGACGCCAAGGTGTTCGCGGGTGGCGCGGCCGGCTTCGCGCTCCCCGGCTTCATCGAGGGCTCGGGCCCGGCCGCCGACTACGTGTTCACGGCCACGATGTGGACGAAGGACGTGCCGTACCCGGGCGCGCAGGACCTCAACGCCCGCCTGAGCGCCATCCTGGGCCGCACGCCCTCGTACCACGCCGCCCAGGCGTACGCCGCGGTCATCACGGCCGTCGACGTGTTGAAGCGCGCCGCCTCCTTCGCGCCGGCGGACGTGCGCGCCGCGCTCCTCGCCACGAACATGCCTGACACGGTCTACGGCCCCATCCGGTTCGAGGACTACCAGGGCTACAAGAACCAGGCCCCGCTGCCCGCCGTGGCCGAGCAAGTCGTGAACGGCGACTTCGTGACCGTGTACGTGAACGGTCAGGTCGTGGGGGACCTGCTCGAGACCCCGTCTTGGAACGCGCGCTGACGCGCTAGCTTGCCTAACCTCGCCTCAGGACGGAGCCAGTGACCATGGAGTGGCTGGCTCCGTTCCTACAGAACCTCAGCGGCGGCCTGTTGATCGGCGGCATCTACGCCCTCATCGGCGTAGGGTTGTCGCTCATCTTCGGGGTCATGCGCATCATCAACTTCGCGCACGGCGAGTTCGTGGCCGTCGGGATGTACACGGCCATCGTGCTCTTCCAACGCCTCGGCATGGACCCCTACGTCGCGCTGCTCGTGGCCGCGCCGCTGGGCTTCGTCCTCGGGGCCGCGCTGCAGCGCGTCGTCCTGCACCGCCTGATCGACGCGCCGGCAGACAGCACGCTCCTGGCCACGCTCGGCCTGGCCCTCGTCCTCTCCAACGTGCTGTTCCTGATCTTCGGCGCCGAGCCGAAGTCGATCTACCTGCCGTACGCCACCGCCACCGTGACGCTCGGCGGGGTGCGGCTGCCGGTGGCGCAGCTGATAGCGGGCGCCATAACCCTCGTCGTGATCGTGGGCCTCTGGCTGATCCTGACGCGCACCGAGATCGGGCGGGTGGTGCGCGCGACGGCGCAGAACCGCCTCGGCGCCGAGCTCGTCGGGATCGACACGCCGCGCATCCACGCGCTCGTCTTCGGGATCGGCATGGCCCTCGCCATGTGCGCAGGCGTCATCCTCGCGCCGCTCCTCTTCGCCGTGCCCACCGTCGGCTCCAGCTACACGCTCAAGGCGTTCGTCGTCACCGTGCTCGGCGGCCTCGGCAGCGTGCCGGGCGCCATCGGCGGCGGCCTGCTGCTCGGCGTCGTCGAGTTCCTCGGGGCGTCCTACCTCTCCTCCGGCTACCGTGACGCCTACGGGCTCTTCGCCTTCCTCCTCATCCTGCTGCTGAGGCCGGAGGGGCTCTTCGGGCGCACGGTGAAGCGCGTATGACGAGCACGCCCGACAGGGCGCCGGACGCCGGCGCGGGTCCGCCTCCTGCCTCGCCGCCGTCGGCACCCGGGCCGGCTCCGCGAGCATCGGCGCCCTGGCTCGAGCGCGGCGCGGCGCCGTGGCTGGGGCTGGCCGCCGTGGCCGCGGCGGGCGCCGCCTGGTACGTCGTCTTCCCGAGCTCCCTCTCGTTGGGCATCGGCCTCCTCCTGCTCGCCGGCTGGGCGAGCGCCTGGGACCTGCTGGGCGGCTGGACCGGCCAGACGAGCCTCGGCCACGCCGCATTCGTCGGCCTCGGCGCCTACGTCGTCGGCGTCACCGCCACGAAGTACGGCCTCGCGCCGTGGTGGAGCGCGCTCATAGCGATGGTGCTCGCCGCCGTCCTCGCGCTCCTCTGGGGGCGCATCACGTTCGGCCTGCGCGGCTCCTACTTCGTCCTCTCCAGCATCGCCGTCGCGGAGATCCTGAGGCTCGTCGCGATCAACGAGCGCAAGCTGACCGGCGGCGCCATCGGGCTGTTCATCTTCGACCTCGACAGGCCGTTCGGGCTCGACCTGTTCAGCCGCCGCACCGAGTTCTGGTTGGCCCTCGGCTACCTGGTGCTCGTGCTCGCGACGACGCTGCTCGTCACGCGCGGCAGGCTCGGCTACCAGATGCGGGCCGTGCGCGAGGACGAGGCGTCCGCCCAGGCGGCGGGCATCAACCCCGTCTCGGTGAAGTCGCTGGCCTTCATGCTGTCGGCGGCGCTCACGGCCCTCGGCGGCTGCATCTACGGCATCTTCCTCTCGGCGCTGCAGCCGCAGCCGCTGTTCGAGCTGCACTTGAGCGTGCGCATCGCGTTGGTCGCGATCATCGGCGGGCGCGGCACGCTCTTCGGGCCGCTCATCGGCGCCGCCATGCTCACACTGGCAGGCGAGCTGTTCCGCAACGCGTTCGCGGAGGCCAACCTGCTCATCTACGGGCTGCTCATCGTGATCGTCGTGCTCTTCGTGCCGCGCGGCCTCATGGGCGAGCTGCGCAGGCGCGCGGTGAGGAGGCGGTATGCCAAGAGCGCTGGAGGCTGAGCGCATCACCGTCCAGTTCGGCGGCCTCGTGGCCGTCAACGACGTGTCGCTCGCGCTCGACGCCGGGCAGATCGTCGGCCTCATCGGCCCCAACGGCGCCGGCAAGTCGACGCTGTTCAACGCCCTGACGGGCTACGCCAAGGCCAGACGCGGGACGGTGAAGCTGTTCGGCGCGAACGTCGAGCGCCTGCCGCCCTACGCGAGGGCGCGCCGCGGCATGGGCCGCACGTTCCAGATCGAGCGCCCCTTCGAGGGCCTCACCGTGCTCGAGAACGTGCTCATCCCCGCCTTCCTCCGCCACGCCAACCGCGCGGAGGCCGAGGCGGCCGCCATGCACGCCCTCGAGCTCGTGGGGCTGAGCGACCGCGCCGTCCAACCCTCGAGCGACCTCAACCTGGCCAGGCGCCGCCGCCTGGAGCTCGCCAAGGCGTTGGCCGTGCAGCCGCGCGTCCTGTTCCTCGACGAGTTGATGGCCGGCCTCAACCCGCCGGCCCTCAAGGAGATGATCGGCTTCGTGCGCTCGCTCGCGGACTCCGGCATCGCGATCGTCATGGTGGAGCACATCATGCAGGCGGTGACCGAGCTATGCGAGGAGGTCATCGTGCTCGCGTTCGGCGAGAAGATCGCGCACGGGGCGCCCCAGCAGGTCATGAACGACCCGCGCGTCGTCGAGGCGTACCTGGGAGGCGCGGATGAGTGAGTCGCCGCCGGGGGCTCCGATGAGTGAGCCTGGCGCCCCGAGCCGGCTCGAGACGCCGGCCGCCGAACCGCGGCAGCGGCGCGTGCTCGACGTAGTGGACGCCGACCTGGGCTACGGCGAGCTCCAGGTCGTCTTCGGCGTCTCGCTCCACGTGAACGCCGGCGAGCTCGTCGGGTTGGTCGGCGGCAACGGCAGCGGGAAGTCGACCATCCTCCGCGCCGTCTCCGGCATGATCAAGCCGCGCGGCGGGAAGGTCTTCCTTGGCGGCGAGGACGTCACCGGCCTCAAGCCCCACGACCTGGCGTTGCGCGGGCTAGCGCACGTCCCGATGGGCCGCCAGCTCTTCGGCGACATGACCGTCGAGGAGAACCTCTCGCTTGGCGCCTACCTCCCGCCCGCCCGCGCGCGGCGTGCCGAGGGGTTCGAGCGCGTCTACCGGCTCTTCCCCGACCTGCAGGCCAAGCGCCGCGCCGCCGCCGGCTCGCTCTCCGGCGGCCAGCAGCAGATGGTCGCCATCGGCCGCGCCCTGATGCTCCACCCGAAGGTCCTGATCATGGACGAGCCCAGCCTCGGCCTGGCGCCGCTCCTCGTGCGCGAGGTCATGCACGTCATCCGCAGCGTCGCCGACACGGGCATGCCCATCCTGCTCGTCGAGCAGAACGTCACGCAGGTCCTTAGGATCAGCGAGCGGGCATACGTGTTGGAGAACGGCCGGCTGGCGCTCGAGGGGCCGTCGGCGCAGCTACGCGGCGATCCCATGATCAGGCGGGCTTACCTGGGGCTGTAGGCCGTGGTTCGGCGCCATGGCTTGGTGACGCCGTGGCTTGGTCGCCGTGGTCTGGTGGGCGGATCGGCGCGGTCCCTACGTGCCTGCCTACGCGAAGCACGTTCCGCGCTTCGTTGACGGCAGCACTGCGGGACCGCGCCGATCCGCCCACCTCGACACGCAGTGGCAGAGTCTCTGGTAAGGATTCAACTCTCGGCTCGGTCTGTCTCCTCAACCACATAGCGACGCTCGATCCTGGAGGTCATACGCCCCCATTCGCTTGCCGCGACCCGTTCTTGATGAACGGCAAACGCGGCGGCGTCTATGAACCGTTCTTCCACTTGCCAGATGAACGGGTCCTCAGTCTGCTTCACCTCGAACCAGAGGCAGCCCGGCTCCGCGCGCGTGAGCGAGGCATGGGGTGGCAGGTACTCGATCACGGTCGCCACCTCGTCGACGTGCTTGCAAACCAGCTGTCCAGTTAGGCGAACCTGCGGCATCGCTCCTCCGAGCTGAAATCAACGGCCATCAATGAGCACTTCCAAGTTTACTTCGCTGACCCCAGGCCAGCAGTAAGCGCTTGCCCTCCAACGTCGCCAGCGGCAACCACGCGGCCAAGAACTGTCGAGGTGGGTGGGCGTCGGTGGTCGCGCGGAGTGCTGCCGTGCACGCAGTGCTCGGCAGGCATGCAGTGCGGCCACCGACGCCCACCCACCAGACCCCGCGACGCCCCCACGGTCCAGGACACGCCTAGAACAGGTCGTCGCTGGTGATCGACTTGGCCTTCTTCGTGTAGGTCGTTGGACGCTTGTGAAAGAAGTCGTAATGCTTGCCGGCCACGACCTCCTCGTCGAACCAGCGCGTCTGAGCCACGAGCGCCGCGTCCGGCTCGAACAACGGTGCCATGTCGATGGCGGCGAGGGAATCGTCGAAGCGCTGCTCGACGTAGGCGTCGACCACGGCGCGCGGGAGGAAGTCGAGCTCGCCGGCCTCGAAGATCCAGTCGAGGATGCCGCGCTCGGCCTCACGCGCGGCCAGGCAGGCGGCGCGCACGCGCTCCGTGAAGGCGGCGTCGAACCAGTCCGGGTTCTCCTCGCGCAACGTCCGCACCACCTGGTAGCCGAAGAGGCCGTGGATCTGCTCCTCCTTGCTGGTGGCCTCGACGATGTTCGCGATGCCCTTGAAGAGGTTCCGCTGGCGGTTGAAGCTCTTCATGATCAGGAACTGCCCGAAGAGGCTGACGTGCTCGACGAACGCGCTGAAGAGCAGGAGGGTGAGGGCGTCCTCGCGGTCCGTCGCCGTCCTGTCGGGCGGCCGCGGCCCCAGGTGCTCGTTCAGGAACAGCACCCGCTGGTAGATCGCCGGGATCTCGCGGATGCGCTCGAACTCCTGGTTGAGCCCGAGGACCTCGAGGAGGTGGGCGTAGGCGTCCTGGTGGCGCACCTCGCTCTCCGCGAACGTGTAGCCCACCGCGCCGACCTCCGGCTTGGGGTAGCGCTTGTAGAGGTCGCCCCAGAACGTCTTGACGGCGACCTCGACCTGCGCGATGGCGAGCATGGCGTTCTTGATGGCGCTGCGCTCCGCGTCGCTGACGCGCGCGCGGAAGTCGTGCACGTCGTCGGTGAGGTTGTACTCCGTGTGGAGCCAGTACGAGTGCCGGATGGCGTCGCGGTAGGCGAGGAGCTCCGGGTACTCGGCCGGGCGGAGGTTGAGGCGCGGCGTCGTGAGGCGGCGGTCCGTGGTGGCCCCCCCGGAGACGCCGGAAGGGGCAAGCCGCATGGCGGCGGCCGGCGCGGGGTCGGCGATCGGCGCGGAGTCTGTGATCCGCGCAGAGTCGCCGGCCATCAGGCTTCACACACGGAGCAGGTCAGGAGCTCGCGGTTGAACTCCTGCGCCGCGTTCATGCTGTGCTGGTAGTACAGGCTCTTGAGGCCGCGCCGCCACGCCTCGAGGTGCAGGGCGTTCAGGTCCTTGGTCGGGGTGGCCGGGTGCACCATCAGGTTGAGCGACTGCCCCTGGTCGATGAACTCCTGCCGCTGCCCGGCCTGCACGATCAGGTCGAGTTGGCTGACCTCGGAGAAGGTGGCGAACACGCTCTTCTCCTCGCTCGAGAGGAAGTCGAGGTGCTGGACGCTGCCGTCGTGCTCGAGGATGCTGCGCCACACCTCGGGGGTGTCACGGTCCACTTCCGCCAACAGCTCGGCGAGCGCGGGGTTGCGGAAGGTCGTGACGGCCTTGGCGAGGTCGCGCACGTAGTAGTTCGACTTGAGCGGCTCGATCGACTGCGACGCCTGCCCGAGGATGAACGAGCTGGACGTGGTCGGGGCGATGGCCATGAGGGTGGCGTTGCGCCGCCCGTAGCCCGCGAGCAGCTCGGGCTCGCCGTAGCGGCGCGCCAGCTCCCGCGAGGCTGAGTCCGCTGCCTCGCGGACGGTCTTGAACACGCGCCTGTTCAGGCCGGCGGCAGTCAGGCTCCCGAGCGACACGAGGCGCGACTGGAGGTAGCTGTGCCAGCCGAGCACGCCGAGGCCGAGCGCCCGGTGGCGCGTGGCGAAGCGCCGCGCCCTCTCCAGGTACGGGATGCCCTCGGACTTCTCGATGAAGTCGGTCATGACGGCGTCTAGGAAGTAGACGAGGGTCTCGACTGCGTCCGTGCCCGTCCATTCGTCGAAGTGCAGCAGGTTCATGCTCGAGAGGCAGCAGACGAACGACTCGTCCTCGCTCACCGGCAGGCTGATCTCGCTGCAAAGGTTACTCGAGCGGATGGGCAGGCCGCGGTCGCGGTAGACGTCGGCCGCGCCGCGATCGGCGTTGCCCGTGAAGAGCACGTACGGCAGCCCGACCTCGGAGCGCTGCTGCAACACGCGCGCCCACAGCTCGCGCTTGTCGCGGTCGCCGTTGACCATGCTCTCGAGCCACTCGTCGCTCACCGTCACGGCGAAGAAGAGGTTCTGGATGGGGTTGCCGTCGCCGCGGATCTCGAGGAACTCGCGCGCGTCCGGGTGCTCGATGGGGAGGTAGGCGGCGAAGGAGCCGCGGCGCGTGGCGCCCTGCTTGGTCACGTCGATGAGGGTGTCGAAGAGGCGCATGAAGTTGACCGCCCCCTCTGACTGGCCGTTGTCGCGGATGGGGCTGCCGCGGCCGCGGAGGTCACCGAAGTACGCGCTCGTGCCGCCGCCGTACTTGCTCATCATCCCGACCTCGGCGGCCGCGCTCAGGATGCCCGCCATGCTGTCGGGCACGTAGCTCCCGAAGCAGGAGATGGGCAGCCCGCGGTTCAGGCCGAAGTTGGCCCACACGGGCGAGGCGAGGGAGTACCAGCCGCGGCTCAGGTAGTCGAGGAACCTCTCGGCGAAGCCGTGCATGCCGGGCAGCAACTGCTCCGCGCGCTCCGCGATCTGGCGTAACCGGGCTTCGGGCGTCGTGCCCGGTAGAAGGTAGCCGTTGGCGAGGAAAGCGCGGCTCTCGTCGTTCAGCCAGGCGAACGGGGCGCGCGGCGGCCGGGCGGGGCGCGGTGAGCGCCGCAGGATGTCCTGGGCGGGGGTCGGTCGGGCCGGGTCACCGGCGAACCGTGCCGGCTGGGGACCGAGACCCGTGGAACCCTCGCGCCCGCCGCGCACGGTGCGTGGCGGCAACGCTGCCGTGATCGAGATGTCGTGGACCTTATCGGTCGGCTGGAACACGCTGCACCGCTCTCCGCCCTTCCATCGAGGGCCAGGGGAATGGACCGTGCAGCGGGTATCCGGGCTCCGCGCCACCCACGATCAGGGCGGGAAGCGCGTTACCGTTGCGGGACAGCGCTGGACTTTCACCAGCTTCCCCCGCCGCCCCGTCCGGGGCGCCCTCTCGGGGCGAGAGGGTACGCGGTCACGTACTACGCTCGGTAGGACGTGAGGGGAAGGATACAACTTCTGGTACGCCGTGGGTGTGGGGCTGGGCACGGAGCCCATGACGGCGGGCGGGCTCCGACCAGGCCGCTACCGCCCGCTCAATCCCTGTTCCCCATGAACATGGAGATGTAGTACAGCAAGTACATGACGGACCCGGCGGCCGCGGCGACGTAGGTGAGCGCGGCGGCGTTGAGGACCTGCTTCGTGCCCGCGACCTCGCCGCTGGTGGCGATGCCGAGGCGCTCGAGCTGCTGGCCGGCGCGGCGGCTCGCGTCGTACTCGACGGGCAGGGTGACGAGCTGGAACAGGACGGCCAGGCCGAACAGGACGATGCCGAGCTGGATCAGCCCGAAGGCGCCCAGCATGGCGCCGAGGATGATGACCCAGGGCGCGAAGCGCGCGCCGATGTTGGCGGCAGGGACGAGGGCCGTGCGCACCCGGAGGGGCGCGTACGCCATGGCGTGCTGGATGGCGTGCCCGACCTCGTGCGCCGACACGGCGTGCGAGGCCACGCTGGCCCCGCGGTAGTTGACGGCCGAGAGGCGCACGACCTTCTGGGCGGGGTCGTAATGGTCGGTCAGTTGACCGGGGACTTCCTCGATGCGTACGTCAGACAAGCCGTTGGAGTCGAGGATGACGCGGGCGGTCTGCGCTCCGGTCAGGCCTGAGGCCGCCTGGACCCCCTGCCAGCGGCCGTACGTGTTGCGCAAGTACAACTGAACCAGGATCGAGGCGCCGAGCGTCGCGATGAAGATCAGCCACATGCCAGTAATCTCCTTCTTCTAGCGCCGTGCCGCGAGTGCATGCAGGCGCTGGTCTTTCGAGATTACACGGCCAGGTCAGGCGAACGCACCTTGGGGGCGACGCCGACGCCGAACCTGGACGGGGTCTAAAGTCCCTAGGTCCTCCACCTCACCGCTCTCTAATCTGGACGCAGATGTCCAGGATGGATCGTCTATCAGATTGCCCACATGGAGGTACCCGGATGCTCGGAGATAAGCCTCGCGTCGCCGGCTCAAGGTCGTTGATCGTGCTGGCGGCGGGTCTCGCGTTACTGGCCGCCGCGGCGTTCGCGCAACAGGGCGGCGAGCTGCCCAAGGGGATCGGCCCCATCCAAGAGCTGGCGCTGCCGGAGACCGTCGACGACGCGCTGGCCGCGGAGGGGCAGGCGACCTTCACGGCCTTCTGCTCCGCCTGCCACAAGTTCGGCGAGCGCTACGTCGGCCCCGACCTCGCCGGGGTCACGCAGCGGCGCGCGCCCGAGTGGATCATGAACATGGTCCTCAACACCAACGAGATGATCTTCAACGACGACACGGCGTACGAGCTCCTGGCCGAGTACATGACGCCGATGGCACAGCTGCCCCTCACCGAAGAGCAGGTACGCGGGATCCTCGAGTACTTCCGCCAGGTCGACGCCGGCTTGGGGTCGTGAGCTCGGGGGTTGGCGACCGGCGCAAGCAAGTAGAAAAGGGAGTGAAAGCATGAAGCAACGGAAGCTGGTCCTAGTCTTGCTGGGCTTCGCGGTGCTGGCCGCCGGCCTGGTACTCGCCCAAGGCGCGCGGAACCAGGCCCGCATGGCCAACGACGCCGCCAACCGCACGTTCGTGCCGCCCGGCGAGCACGACGAGTTCTACGGCTTCTTCTCGGGCGGCTTCAACGGGCAGCTCAGCGTCGTGGGCCTGCCGTCCGGCCGCACCATCAAGAACATCCCCGTCTTCTCGCAGTACGGCGAGAACGGCTACGGGTACTCCGAGGAGACGAAGGCCCTCTTCAACACCTCGCACGGGCCCGTCTACTGGGACGACTCCCACCACCCCGAGCTCTCCATGACGAACGGCGTGCCCGACGGTCGCTGGATCTTCATCAACGGCAACAACACGCCGAGGATCGCGCGCATCGACCTCTCGACCTTCGAGACCGTCGAGATCATCGAGATCCCCAACGTCGCGGGCAACCACCCCTCGCCCTTCACGACCATGAACAGCGAGTACGTCGTCGCCGGCACGCGCTTTAGCGTCCCCGTTCCGCAGCGCGACATGCCCATCTCCGAGTACAAGGACAACTTCAAGGGCATGCTCACGTTCGTGTCGGTCGACAAGGCGAGCGGCGAGATGGCCGTGGCCTTCCAGGTCATGATGCCCGGCTTCGACTACGACCTCGCGCACTGCGGCAAGGGCCCGTCGGCCGACTGGTGCTTCTTCACCTCCTACAACAGCGAGCAGGCGCACACCCTGCTCGAGGTCAACGCCTCGCAGAACGACAAGGACTTCGTCGCGGCCGTGAACTGGCGCCGCGCCGAGCAGTGCGTCGCAGAGGGCAAGACCAGCCAGCTCCCCTCCTACTACGCCCACAACGTCGTCAACGAGGCCACCCACACGGCCGAGACGACGTGGCACGAGTCCGTCACCGTCCTCCAGCCGGAAGAGTGCGAAGGCCTCGTCTATTTCCTCCCGACGCCGAAGTCGCCGCACGGCGTCGACGTCGACCCGACCGGTCAGTTCATCGTGACGGGCGGCAAGCTCTCCGCCACCATCGCCGTCCACGGCTTCAGCAACATGCTGCAGGCCATCGCCGACCAGAAGATCGAGGGCTACTCCTACGGCGTGCCCGTCCTCGACTTCGACGCTACCGTCGCTGGCCAGGTCGAGCGCGCCTGCCTCGGGCCGCTGCACAACGAGTTCGACAGCAAGGGCAACGTCTACACGAGCTGCTTCATCACCTCCGAGATCATCAAGTGGGACACGAAGAAGTTCGAGGTCAGCGACCGCATCCCCGTCTACTACTCCATCGGCCACTTGATGATCCCTGGCGGCGACAGCATGCAGCCCTGGGACAAGTACGTCGTCGCGCTCAACAAGATCACGAAGGACCGCTACCTGCCCACCGGCCCTGAGCTCACCCAGTCCGCTCAGCTCATCGACATCAGCGGCAACACCATGCAGATGCTGCTCGACTTCCCGACCCTCGGTGAGCCGCACTACGCCCAGGCCATCCCCGCCAACCTCGTCGCGCCCAACAGCAAGCTGATCTACGACCTGGCGGCCAACGAGCACCCGTACGTCGTCAAGAACGAGGGCGAGACCAAGGTCGTGCGCGACGGCACCGACGTCCACGTGTACATGAGCTCCATCCGCTCGCACTTCGCCCCTGACAACATCGAGGGCGTCAAGGTCGGCGACACCGTCTACTGGCACGTCACCAACCTCGAGCAGGACTGGGACGTCCCGCACGGCTTCGCGGTGCAGGGCATGCAGGACGCCAACATCCTCATCAAGCCCGGCCAGACCCTGACCGTCACCTGGAAGCCGACCAAGCCTGGCGTCTACCCCTTCTACTGCACGGACTTCTGCTCGGCCCTCCACCAGGAGATGCAGGGCTACGTGCGCGTCTCGCCGGCCGACGCCGACATCCCGCTCAGCTGGAGCGTAGGCCTCTAGACCCTTCCTCACGGCCCGCGCGCCTCTCTTTCGCGCGGGCCGTCTCTCGAACCGTCCGGCCGCCATCCTGGGCAGATCGGCCGGGCACCAACCGGGGCCTCGTCGGCGCAAGCCCGAGGCCCCGGGACTCTCAAGAAAGGAAACGAGTATGCGCTCACGCAAACGCGACCTATCCATACTGGTAAGCGTGGTGATCGCCGTGGCCGCCCTCCTGCCCCTCCTCACGTTCGTGTGGCCGCTCTGGCACTACTACTTCGAGGCGCCGCAGTACCCGGAAGGGCTGGCGATGCAGATCTGGTCGAGCAAGCTCACCGGACGCGTCGACCTGATCAACGGCCTCAACCATTACGTCGGCTTCATGCACCTGGACGCCAAGGACTTCTGGGAGCTCCAGGTCCTGCCCGTCCTCATCGTCGCCGTCTCCGCCTTCGGGCTCGTGGCGGCCGCCATCGGGCGCAAGCTCGTCTTCCACGCCTGGCTCGCGTTCTACGGCGTCTTCGCCGTCCTCGGCATGTCCGACTTCTACCGCTGGCTCTACCAGTTCGGCCATACGGTCGACCCGAAGGCCGCCATCACGATGGAGGGCTACACGCCCCCGATGCTCGGCACGAGCATCTTCATGAACTTCTACATCACCGCCTGGCCGGGCTGGGGAGCGGCGGCGCTCGCGGGTGGCTTCGTGCTCGCGCTCTTCCTCGCCGTGTGCCTCTGGTGGCGCGGGCGGCTCAAGGCGCGCCGGCTGGCGACGGCCGGCGCAACGGCGCTCGCGCTCGCGTTCACCCTGTCGGCATGCGGAGCACCGCAGCCCGCGAAGATCGTCCTCGGCCAGGACGTCTGCGTTGAGTGCGGCATGGTCGTCTCCGACGCGCGCTTCGCTACCCAGGTCTTGTCCAAGACGGGCAAGGCCTACAAGTTCGACTCGATCGAGTGCCTGGTCGCCTTCCTCGCCGGGGACGAGCTCTCCAAGGACCAGATCCACTCAATCTGGGTATCGAACTACCTGGCACCGGGCACGTGGCTGCGCGCCGAGGAGGCCAGGTACCTGCAGAGCGCGACCGTGCGCAGCCCCATGGGCCTCAACCTGTCGGCCTTCAAGACCCTCGGCGACCTCGAGAACGTGCGCGCGGAAGCCAACGGGCTGGAACGGCGCTGGGCCGACCTGATCGGCCTCGTCATGGAATCGGGCATGCTCGACAAGCTCGGCGGCCACTCTCACGGCATGGAGCCGGCCGGTTCCCAGCCGGCCGACTCCCACTCGGGCGAGGGCGCCGGCCACTGATGGACGGGCACGCCCGGCCTGCCGGGGTCTCCAGGGTCGCCGGCACGGCTCGGCTCGTGGCGCTGTGCGCGCTAGCGGCGCTCTCATGCGGCGCCGCGCTGGCGCGGACGCTGACGGTCTGCCAGGGAGGGTGCGAGTACGGGAGCGTGCGGGGCGCCGTCGCGGCCGCCGTGGACGGCGACACCGTGCTCGTCGAGGCGGGCACGTACCGCGAGGGGGCGCTCGTCATCGACAAGGCCATCACCTTGGAGGGAGAGGGCTGGCCGGTGCTGGACGGCGAGCTACGGCACGCGATCGTCACCGTCGAGGCGGACGACGTCGTCGTACGCGGCCTGGTGCTGCGCGACGCCGGCCGCTCGCACATCACCGACATCGCCGCGCTCCGCGTCGCCGAGGTGAGCGACTGCCTCATCGAGAACAACCGCGTCGAGAACGCGTTCTTCGGTATCTATTTCGCGAAGTCCTCCGGGTGCGTCGTGCGCGGTAACCGCGTCACGGGCGAGGGCACCAACGAGGCGTATACGGGCAACGCCATCCATCTCTGGGGCACCAACTACCTGACCGTCGAGGACAACTACGCGACGGGCTACCGCGACGGCATCTACCTCGAGTTCGCCCGCGGCGCCTCGGTCAGGCGCAACGTCAGCGAGGGGAACCTCCGCTACGGCCTCCACTTCATGTACTCGAACGAGTCGGTCTTCGAGGACAACGTCCTGCGCGCCAACGGCGCCGGCGTGGCCGTCATGTACTCGAAGAAGATCGACATGCACGGCAACACGTTCGCCGACAACTGGGGCGCGGCCGCCTACGGCCTGCTCCTCAAGGAGATCAACGACTCGGTCGTCACCCGCAACACGTTCGAGGGCAACTCGGCCGCCGTCTACGTCGACGGCTCCAACCGCACGGACCTGACCCGCAACGACTTCATCCGCAACGGCTACGCCTTGCGCGTGCTCTCCAACTCCATGGGCATGCGCGTCATGTACAACAACTTCATCGGCAACACGTTCGACGTCGTCACGAACGCCAACCGCTCGTACAACTCGTTCCTCGAGAACTACTGGGACGCGTACGAGGGGTACGACCTCGACCGGGACGGCGTCGGCGACCTGCCGTTCCGACCCGTGCGCCTCTTCGCCATGACCGTCCAAAGCTACCCGCAAGCCATGGTGCTGCTACGCAGCCCGCTCTCGCAGGTGCTCGACTACGCCGAGCGCGTGCTGCCCGTGATCACGCCGAAGGCCATCGAGGACGATCGGCCTTTGATGGGAAGGATCGTATGGTCGTCGTCGACGCCCTGAGCAAACGGTTCGGCAAGCTGGAGGTCCTCAAGGGTGTGAGCGCCGCGTTCGCACCGGGCAAGGTGACGGCCGTCATCGGCCCGAACGCCTCCGGCAAGACGACGTTGATGAAGTGCATCCTCGGGCTGGTCGTGCCAGATACCGGCACCGTCACGATCGACGGCGAGCCGGCGCGCGACAACCCCGCCTCGCGCAAGGCGGTCGGCTACATGCCGCAGGAGCCGCGCTTCCCGGACAACCTGAAGGTGAGCGAGCTCTTCGAGTTCGTGCAGGACCTCCGGGGCGAGCGGCCTGCCGGCTTGGGCGAGCTCATCGACTACTTCGAGCTGCGACCCCACCTCAACAAGCCCCTACGCGTGCTCTCGGGCGGGACGAAACAGAAGACGAGCGCGGTGCTCACGTTCCTCTTCCACCCCAAGGTCCTCATCCTCGACGAGCCGAGCGCCGGCCTCGACCCGGTCGCGAGCAGCCGCCTGAAGGACCGCATCCTCAGGGAGCGCGACCTGGGCGCCACCGTCATCCTCACCTCGCACGTCATGAGCGAGCTCGAGGAGCTCACCGACGAGGTCCTGTTCTTGCTGGAGGGCACCGTGCGCTACGCGGGGACGTTGGACGCGATCCGCGCCGGCACGGGCGAGCGGCGCCTGGAGCGGGCCATCGCCAAGCTCATGACGGGCGAGGTGCGTCTGGACGACGGCTTCCGCCTCCTGATGTCCGAACCGAGGGGTGAGGTAGCGTGAGCACGAGCCTGAAGGTGATGAAGTACGCGTTCTTCGACCTGATGCGCAGCCGCTGGGTCCTGATCTACACCCTCTTCTTCCTCGCCGCCACCGGCGGCCTCCTCTACTTCGGCGACGACGCTGCCCAAGCCGTGCTCAGCTCCTTGAACCTCGTGCTGCTGATCATCCCGCTCGTCGCGCTCATGCTCGGCATGAACCACTACTACTACACGCGCGACTTCGTGCAGCTGATCCTCACCCAGCCCGTCTCCAGGCCGAGCGTGTTCCTCGGCCAGTACGCGGGGGTCGCCCTGCCGCTAGCGATGGCGTTCGTGGTGGGGACGGGCGTGCCGTTCGTCGTCTACTCGCTCACCCACCGCATCGACGCCGGCCTCGTGCTCAGCCTCCTAGGGGCCGGGGCGCTCGTCAGCCTCGTCTTCACGGCACTGGCGTTCTGGCTCGGCCTGGCCAACGAGGAGCGCGCCCGCGCCCTCGGCCTCGCGCTCGGCGTCTGGCTCGCGCTGACCGTCGTCTACGACGGCCTAGTGCTCTACTTCATCGTGCTCGCGCAGGCCTACCCTATCGAGGGGGCGGTCATGGCGGCGAGCGTCCTCAACCCGATCGACCTCTCGCGCATCCTCGTGCTCATGCGGCTGGACGCCGCCGCCCTCATGGGCTACACGGGCGCGCTCTTCAGCACGTTCCTCGGCAGCACGACGGGGGCGCTCGTCGCCCTGGCGGCCCTCGTCGTATGGGTGGCCGCGCCCGTCGGGTTCGGGCTGCTGGCGTTCCGGCGTAAGAACTTCTGAGGCCGGCGCGGCGGGAGCCGCTCGGCCGCGCCTCAGGCCCTCGCGGCGCGCTACCGACCACCGCTCGCGCGCGCCGTCACAAGCGCCCGCGCTTGAGGTCCGTCAGGTAGTTGAGGAGCTCGACCTCGCTGACCTCGCCGATGTGGCTGAGCACGTGGTTGCCTTTGGCGTCGAAGAAGAGCGTGACCGGGAGGCCGACGGCCTCGAACTCGTTGGACAGCACGCTCCCCTGGTCGAGGAGGACGCCCTCGATGACGAGGTCGTCGCGCCCCGCCAAGTAGGCCTCTACGACGGAGCGGGCCTCACCCTGGTCGGCGAAGTAGAAGCGCACCTCGGGGTTGGCGCGCGCGGCCGCCGCGAGCATGGGGAGCTCGCGCCGGCACGGCGGGCACCAGGTGGCCCACAGGTTGACGATCGTCGGTCGGTCGGTCACCGCGAGCGCGACGCTGCCCCCCTCGTAGCGCTCGAGGGTCAGGTCGGGCAGCCGCTTGGCGTCGGCCTGCGCGGGCTTGAGGAGCCACCAGCCGAGGCCGGCGCCCACGAGGACGACGGCGAGGACCGCGAGCAGCGGGCGCCGCTGGCGGCGCCCGGCGGTGGTTCCGTCGCTGGCTCGCATACGTTCAGTCTATAGGCGACGGCGCCGGCAGGGCGTCGTGGCCGCGGCCGGGCCGCGACGCGGCTAGGCGGCTCAGCCCCCGTTGCTGAACAGCATCCAGGCGAGGCCGAAGATGAAGATCAGCAGGCCGAAGGAGAAGAACATCATGGCCTCGAGCAGGCCCGCCATCCTGGGGAAGTCGGCCGCCTCGAACGTGCTGACGCCCGCCGGGATGTTCTTCTCATGCTTGGTGAAGAACACGTAGAAAGACCATACCGAGCCGAGCAACATGCCGGCGCCGAACAACATCATGACGGTAGCCATGGCGCTCCTCCTTGCGCGGCGACGATGGCGCCGCTCCCGCGCGGCGGGCGAGCGCCACCACGACGCCTCGCCGACCGCGCGCCGCGGCCTCGTCGGTCGGCGCGCTACTGCCGTATACGTTACCCTCCCCGGCGGAAGAAGGCCAGTGGCGGGCTTCACGACAGGTAACGGACGAGCCTGCCGGACCCGTGGTCTGGGCCCGGCAGGCTCGCGAAGTCGAGGCGAGGGCTCAGCTCTTCTTGGCGCCGCCCTTGAGCATGCCGGCCACGGCCGTGAGGATCGCGCCGCCGGCGCCGCCGCCGACCACGTCGGAGATGATGCTCATGAGGTCCGTCGAGCTGCCACCGCTGCCGACGCCGAGCGCGGATAGGAGCTGGCCGCCACCGAGGCCGCCGACCGCGCCGATGATGCTGCCGAGCGCGCCGCCGAGGCCGCCCTTCTTGCCGGCCGAGGCCGCGAGGTTGCCGCCGAGTAGACCGGCGACGAGTTGGATGATGATCGGGAGCCAGGTTTCCATGCCGCTTACCTCCTGAGGTGTGTGGCGCCGAGGAGACCCGTGGTCGGCCCGCGGCTCCGGCGTCTGCCGGTAGCGGCCTTACGGGTACCTCCGATCACGGTCGGGGCGGGGCGACTCGCGTTAAGCCGTGAGCGCCGCCACTCCCTGGCGGGTGAGAACCGTGAACAGCATCACTCTATATTCATGAAGGCGGGAGCGTGGCTACTCCGCCATGCGGGTAGCGTCGATGGCCGCCACCTTGCGTAGCGGCAAGCCCGGGATGAACGGGATGATCGCGGAGCCGAGCAGCAGGATGGCGAAGCTGACGATGAACAGGAGCTTGATCGACTCGGAGAAGCCCTGCTTGATGCCGTGGTCCAGACCGGCGGCGAGGTCGCCGAAGTACTGCTCCACCCCGGCGGCCACCAGCGGCGCCTGCGCGGCGCGCTCGTCGGGCGTGAGGCCGGGCGCGCGCGTCGCGAACTCCCGCAGGCTCGCGGGCAGCGTCTCGTCCGCCGCTACCGCGGCGGCCGCGGCGGCGTCGCCAGCGACCACGGCGGCCAGCTTCTCCGAAAGCGCTGCGGCGGCACCTTGGATGGCCCCCAACACGCCGCCCGCGTCGCCGGCAGCGCCCGCGTCGGGGCCGGCCGCCCCCGCCTCGCTGCTCAGGCCGCTCAGGGAGCTGAGGTCGAACGCCTGCGTGACGCCCGGGAGCGCGGGCACGTACTTGGGTATCTCACGCTGGACGCTCAGGGTGAGGAGCGTGCCGAAGACGGCCAAGCCGATTACCGAACCGATCTGACGGAAGAACTGGCTGGCGCTGGTGGCCACCCCCATGCGGGAGAACGGCACGGCGTTCTGGATGGCGAGGGTGAACTGGCTCTGGGCCGGGCCGAGCCCGATGCCGACCAGGACCATCCGCCAGCCGAGCGAGAAGAGGGTCGTGTCCAGGTCGATCCTGGTCAGAAGGAACACCCCGACGAGGAGGATCACAGAGCCCGTGATCATGAGCGGCTTGTACTTGCCCGTGCGCGTCACCACGAGGCCGGCCACGAACGAGCTCACGATCATGCCGCTCATGAGGGGCAGGAGCGTGAAGCCGGAGTTCGTGGCGGAGACGCCGAGCACCAACTGCATGAAGAGCGGCAGGAACATGACGATGCCGAGGAACGCCACGTTGATGACGAACGAGGCGAGGTTGGCCGTGGTGAAGACGCGGATGCGGAAGAGCTCGAGCGGCAACATCGGGTCGCTCACGCGCGCCTCGACGTAGACGAACGCGGCGAGCGACAGGACGGTGAACCCGAGCATGGCGAGGATGACGGGCGAGCCCCAAGGGTAGGTCGTCCCCGCCCACGTGAGGGCCAGGAGCATCGGCACGAAGGTCGTGACGATGAGCACGGCGCCGAGCAGGTCGAGGTTGCCCTTCTTCCCGGCCGCCGGCAGGGCCGGCATGACGCGCGCGATCATGAAGAGCGCGAGGAGCCCGATGGGGACGTTCACGTAGAAGACCCAGCGCCAGCCGGCGACGGTCATGCCCAGGAGGTGCGTATCGCCCAGGTCGGTGAAGAAGCCGCCGACCAGCGGGCCGAGCACCGCGGCCAAGCCGAACACGCCTCCGAAGAGGCCCTGGTACTTGCCGCGCTCGGCCGCCGGGATCATGTCGGCGATGATGGCGAACGCGCTCGAGAAGAGGGCCGCCCCGCCGAGCCCCTGGAGGGCGCGGAAAGCGATGAGCTGGGTCATGCCGCCCCCCAGCAGCGGCAGGTCGCCGAACTCGCCGGCGAGGCCGCTGAGCGCCGAGCCGACCAGGAAGATGACGACGCCGATGATGAGGATGGGCTTGCGGCCGTAATCGTCGGAGAGCTTGCCGTAGATGGGCACCATTACGGTCGAGGCGAGCAGGTACGCGGTGGTGACCCACGTGTATAGGTTCAGACCGCCGAGGTGCTCGATGATCCGCGGCATGGCCGTGGAGACGATGGTCTGGTCTAGTGCGCCAAGGAGGAAGACCACGAGCAGCCCTGCGAACGTGAGGTTGCGCTCGCGTTTCGTGAACTTGCGGCGGGGCGCGGCCGTCTGGGAGCCTGGAGGGGCGTCTGCGGTCGTTCCGGGTTTGGGCGTCTGTCTGACGCTCGGTTTGCCTCCGGCGACTACGCCGGGCATCGGGGTTATGGAATCGCTCACGGTCCTCCAGAGCGCGAGCCGCGGTCCCCGGACTCGGGGCGGGCTCGAAGCGCAAGGCCGGAGTATAGCGCGCCGCCTATGAACGGGGGTGTCGTCGTCACAGCGCGGTGGTTCCAAGGCGGTGAGCCGGCCGTGGCTTCGCCTCGTTGTCTGGTGGGCGGACCCGTGACCGCGTCGCGTGGTCTGGTGGGCGGCGGGGCGGGACCGCTGCGTGCCGGCCTACGCTGCGCTCCGGCCGCACTGCGCGTTCCCGCCCCGCCGCCCACCTCGACCGTCCTTCGCTGAGTCAGGGACGGCCCCGTCCCCCGCCTCTCGCGGATGGACGAACGAGCTCCCTAAGCGGTCGGAACACGGTTTGCCGGGCACCAAGCGCCCGAAGTCTAGGTGGGTGGGCCGGCGGAGGGTGCCCGGAGTATGCCGAAGCGAAGCGCAGGCAGTACGGAGGGGCGCCCGCCGCCGGCCCACCCACCAGACCACGCGCCGCGGCCACGGCCCAAGCGCAGGCCGGCACGCAGCGCCCCCGCGCCGCCGAGCGCCATAGCCACGGCGCCAACAAGAGCGCGCCGACCCCACGGCGGGGGCCGGCGCGCCGAAGAGCTCAGCGAGCTGGTAGGTCAGTCGACGGCGTCGTAGATGCTCGGGTCGACCGCCTGCTCCCAGGTGTAGGCCTGCTTGATGAGGCCGACCTCGACGAGGAGGTTGACGGAGCGCTCGAACGCGGCGCGGTCGAGGGCGCCGACGTGCGTGTCGGCGGTCGGCTTGACCAGCTTGGCGACCTCGGCCATCTGCCAGGTCTGGTGGATGAGCGGGCTCTGGCGGCTGCCGGAGCCGGCGCACGTGTCGCCGCAGTGCGAGAGGACGATCTGCACGGCCTCGTCCTGGTTGGCGACGGCGTACTCCCAGCCGCGGATGGAGGCGCGCAGGAAGCGCTGCGCCACCTCGGCGCCCGTGAGCCCGGAGCCCTTGAAGTTCGTGGCGGCCAGCGTGGCGGGGGTGGCGAAGAGGCTGTCCTCGAGGAGGTCGGCGCCGATGCTAGCCGGGTCGAGGATCGAGAGGGTGTCGAGGTCGTAGCCGAGGCCGACGATCTGATCGAGCTCGTTGTAGGTCATGGCGCTCGCCACGTCCACCTCGTTGGGGAACACGAGCGACGGGTCGAAGGCGTACACGACGGCGTCAACGTCCGGGCTGGTCACGGTCGGGTCGAGGTTGGAGGTCAGCCCGGCGGCGGAGAACACGGCCTCGGCCGCGAACTCGTTGCCGAACGCCCACACGCCGACCTTGCGGCCGGCCATGTCGGCGATCGTCTCGATGCCGGAGCTCTTGAGCGCCACGAGGCGGTAGCCGGAGGTCTGGTAGATCTGGGCGATGTTGACGACCTCGAGGCCCTGGTCGCGCTGCGTGAGGATGTTGGCCACCCAGTCCGTGCCGAAGTCGGCGTTGCCGGACGCCACGGCGACGGTCGGGTTGACGTTACCGCCGTCGAGCACCGTCACGTCGAGGCCTTCTTCCGCGTAGAAGCCCTTGTCCTGCGCCACGAAGTAGCCGGCGAACTGCGCCTGCGGGAACCACTTCGACTGGAAGTTGATGGGGATGAGGTTCTGGGCGAGCCCCACCGGCGCGAGCAAGAGTAGGAGCGCGGCTAGTGCTTGGACCATCCGTTTCATTCGTTACCTCCCATTGGCTTTCCTACGAGGTTACAGCCTGTCCGACGCGAAGGGCCTTGAGCGTTCACATACTCTATGACCCCCTCGTCGACGGGTGCCATGCCGTGAAGGCCCGCTCGAGCAGGCCGACGGCCCAGTAGAGGGCCATGGAGATGAGGCTCGACACGAGGATGGCCGCGAACACGATGTCGAACGCCCCGCGGTGCGCCGAGAGGCTGATGCGTTGGCCGAGGCCGTTGGGCGGGCCGGGGATGAGGAACTCGGCCACGATGACGCTCACGACGCCGACGACGACCGCGACCTTCAGAGCGTTGAAGACGTACGGCAGGGCGTTCGGGACGCGCAGCTTGAGGAAGACGGTGAGGGGCCGCGCGCCGTAGGAGCGCAGGAGCTCGAGCTTGAGCGGGTCGACGAGCGTGAGCCCCTGCACCGTGTTGAGGACCACCGGGAAGAACGTGACGATGACGACGACGGCCGCCTTCGACTCCCAGTCGACGCCGAGGGCCCGCCCGAGGACGGGCGCCAGGCCGACGATGGGCACGGCCCCGAACGCGGTGGCGAGCGGCAGGAAGCCCCGCTGCAGGAAGCGGCTGAACGCGATGGCGCTGCCCACCAGGAAGCCGAGCGTGAGGCCGACGGCGAAGCCGAACAGGACCTCCTTCACGAACGTGAGGTAGGCGTCCGCCAGAAGCACGCGCCACGTGCCGAGGAAGGCGAGCCAGATGTCGGAGACGCGCGGGAAGATCCCCTTGGGCACGCGCGAGCCGACGACCAGGCCCTCCCAGGCCAGGAGGACGAGGAACGCGACGGTGGCGGCCGGCACGAGCCGCTGAACCCGGTGCTGCCACCTGGGGGCGTCGCTCTCGAGCTCGATGACGCTCACGCGCCCGGCGGCGGTGGCGGCGGCAACCAACGACCCGAGGAGGGTGAGCCAGTAGCCCCAGCCGGCCGGGCCGGCGAGGCCGCGCTGCGCGAGGAGGGCGAGGAACGCGGCCGACACGGCGAGCGGCGTGGCCAGCGGCACGGTCCAGGGGCCGCCCAAGCCGCTGGGCACCAAGGCCGCCACCAGGAGCGCTACGCAGCCGATGGCGAGCCCGCTGCCGGCCGGCAGCAAGGCGTCGCCACCCGCGACGAACGGCCCGAAGAGGCCCGTCGCCGCCACGCAGAGCATGAGTAGCGTCGGCACGTGCGGACGCCAGGCGAGCGCGGCACGGAGCGAGCCGGCGTCGGGACCGGCACTCGAGGAGCCCGTGCCGGAGACGCGCGCGGCCATCAGCGGCGCTCCCAGGGCGCGGTGAAGCGTTGGAGGAGGCCGACGATGGCGACGAGCCCGATGCCGAGGGCGGCGGAGATGAGCAGCAGTATCCAGACGTCGGAGACGTTGCCGGCTTGCACCTGGCCGACGATGGCGTAGCCGAGGCCCAGGCGGTTGTTCGACTCCGTCTCCGCGACGAGCGCGCCGACGAGCGCGGCGGCCGCGCCGAGCTTGAGGCTCACGAACAGGTAGGGCACCGCCGCGGGGAACCGCACCTTCCAGAAGACCTGGAGCGGCGAGGACGCGTAGCTCTTCATGAGGTCGAGCGACAGCGGGTCGACGGAGCGCAGGCCCGTCACCGTGCCGACGGTCACCGGGAAGAACGCTATGTACGCCCCGATGAGCGCGGCCGGCACGAGGCTCGTCTGCACCGTGACGCCGGCGTTGCCGAGCAGGAGCAGGAGCACGGGGACGAGGGCGATGATCGGGACCGTCTGCGACGCGATGACCCAGGGGAGGAGCGCGCGCTCGAGGGGCCGGATGGCCACGAAGACGATCGCGAGGAGCACGCCGAGCACGCCCCCGAGCGCGAGCGCCGTGAGGGTGCCGCCGGCCGTGTACAGGGTGGCACGCACGACGTTGCGCGTGTCGGAGAGCGGGTAGTTGGTCAGGAAGGCGGGGATGCGCTTCGCGATCCAGTGGGGGAACGGCATGGGGTGCTGCGGCATCGAGAGGAAGCATTCGATCTCGCTCGAGCCGCAGGCCGGGTGGTCGTAGTAGGTGTAGGTGGCGGCCCACACGCGGCTGCCCGGCGCCGGCGCCTTGGCCAGGGTGATGACGCCCACGGCCGGGTCGTTCACGACGTAGTCGGGGTACTGCCTGAGGGCCGCGTTCCTCGGCGGCGCGACCGTGAACGTCACGACGGGCCCCGCCCGGCCGAAGTCCCGCCCCTCCAGCGCCTCGGCCCCGTTCACCGTGACGACCCCGCGGTCGCTCGTGAAAGTGAACGCCTTGCGCTCGCCGTCGACGCGTTCGGCCGGCCTCTCGGCGGCGGGCGAGAGCTCGACGTCCTCGAGCATGATCCGCCTCCCGGGGTCGGACTCGACTAGGGGGGCGTGCTGCAAGTGGAAGACGCGGTTGACGCCGTCGACCTCCCCCACCAGGCGCTCGACGACGGCCAGCGTCGCCGTAGCGGCGCGCGGCGGCTCCGCGCTCGCCTCGGCCAAAGCGATGGTGCCGGCCGCGGCGTCGAGCACGGCGTAGTCGCCGCTGACGCGGCGCACGCTCGCGTTGAAGGGCGCGGGCGAGCGCAGCTCGATGCGCCTACCGTTCGCCTCGAAGCCCTCGCCCTCGAGGAGCAGCTGCCCGTTCACGAGGACGGGGCCGGTCTCGGCCTCCGGGAACGTGAACGCCGCCAGCACGCCGTCGGGGCGCTCGATGGCGTCGTCGGCACCCGGCACCAGGAGGCGGTCGCCCAGGTAGAGGGCCTCCCACCCGCCCGCGGGCAGGGCGAACACGTGGCCGGCGACGCCCTCCGAGGCACGGGCTCCCGTCGCCGCGTCCGCCGAGGGGTCCGCGACACCGAGGCCGGGGGAACGCGCGTCGAGGGGGCCGGTCAACGCCTCGCCCCACTCGAGGAGCGGCCCCGCCACCGCGTCGCGCAGGCGCGCGGCGCCGTCCTCCAGGTCGTAGGTGGCGTCCACTGGCCGGTCGCCGTAGACGAGCACCGAGCGCGCCGTGGCTAGGCTCTCGGCGCCGCCGAAGCGCAGCTCCGCACCGGCCGGCGCGCCCGCCCCGACGTCGGCGGGCGCCTCCGCCAGGGGCTTGGGGGTCGTCGTGGCGCGCACCCAGTTGGCCACGTTGTCCATGCGGGTGCGCGCCAGCGGGAGGCCGAGCAGCAGCGCGACCGGGTACATGAGCGCTACGAGCACGGCGAGCACGACCGCCAGGGGTACCCAGCCGGAGAGCGTGCGGCGCCAGGCGGGCGCCCGGGCCCCGTCCGCCGCTGCGCGCGCCATGTCAGTAACCGACCTTGGCCAGGGTCTTGGCGGGCCCGCCGGCCGCCTTGCCGCCGCCGGAGGCAGCGCCGCCGACGTCACCCTCGCCTTCCTTGCCGAGCCGCAACGCCTCCCGCACGCGCGTGGTGAGCTCGAAGAAGCGCTCGGATTCGCGCGTCTCGTGGTCGCGGGGGTAGGGCAGGTCGACCTCGATGACCTCCCTGATCCTCCCCGGCCTGGCCGTCATGACGACGATGTGCGACGAGAGGAACACGGCCTCGGCGATGGAGTGGGTGACGAACACGACCGTCTTCCCCGTCTGCCGCCAGAGCCGCAGGAGCTCGAAGTTCATGACCTCGCGCGTGATCTCGTCGAGCGCGCCGAACGGCTCGTCCATCAGGAGGAGCTTCGGGTCGAAGGCGAGGGCCCGCGCTATCGAGACGCGCTGCTGCATGCCGCCGGAGAGCTGCCACGGGTAGGAGCGGTGGAAGCCCTCGAGTCCGACGAGGCGCAGCATCTCCTCGGCCCGGGCCCTGCGCTCACCCTTCGGCCACCCCATGATCTCGAGCGGGAGCATGACGTTGGCGAGCACGTTGCGCCAGTCGTAGAGGGCGGGCGCTTGGAACACGTAGCCGTACTCGCGCGCGGCCCGTGCCTCCTTGGGCGACTTGCCCGCCACGGTGATGCGGCCGCTCGTCGGCTCGATGAGGTCGGCGACGAGGCGCATCAGCGTCGTCTTGCCGCAACCGGACGGGCCGATGAGGCTGACGAACTGGCCGTCGTGGATCTGCAGGTTGGCGTCCTGCAGCGCCACCGCCTCGACCTTGCCGACGCGGAAGAGCTTGCTGACGTCCTGGACGTCGATGATCACGGGGGCCTCGGGCACCTGGGTCGCCTCAGCTGGCCGGCGTGCGCCTGAGGAGCTTGCCGCGCCCGGGGTCGCCGACGAACTTGCCGTCCACGGCGGCGACCTCGCCGCGCACCGTCACCACGCTCGGGCGCCCGTCGATCTCGACGCCCTCGAACCCGGAGTAGTCGACGTTCATCGCCTGGGTCGTCGCGGTTATGCGGCCGCGATAGTTGGGGTCGTAGACGACGAGGTCGGCGTCCGCGCCCACCGCGACGGTGCCCTTGCGCGGATAGAGGCCGAAGAGCTGGGCGGCCCGCGTGCTCGCGGCGCTGACGAAGCGCTCGAGGGAGAGGTTGCCGCGGCTGACGCCGTAGGTGTAGAGGAGGTTCACGCGGTCCTCGATCGTCGGGATGCCGTTGGGGATCTTCGTGAAGTCGCCGCGACCCATCTCCTTCTGGCCCTTGAAGTCGAAGGGGGCGTGGTCGGTCGCGACGGTGTCTATGAGGCCGGCGGCGAGCGCGTCCCATAGCGGCTTCTGGTTGCGCTTGTCGCGCAGGGGCGGCGACATGACGTACTTGGCGCCCTCGAAATCGGGGCGCTCGGCGTAAGTCTTGTCGAGGACGAGGTGTGGCACGACGCACTCGATGGCGAGGGAGACGCCGCGCTCCTTGGCGGCCAGTGCCGCCGCCAGCGCCGGCGCGCAGCTCAGGTGCACCACGTAGCCCCTGGCGCCCGTGATCTCCAGGAACGTCGCGAAGTGGTTGGTGCCGTCGGCCTCCACCCGTTCCGGCCGCGACGGCTCGTGCCACTCCGGTCCGGTTCGGCCGGCGGCGAGGAGCTGCGCCTGCAGCTGCGCCACTAGCTCGTCGTTCTCGCAGTGGGCCGTGACGATGACGCCCAGCTCCTTGGCCAGCGTGAGCGTGCGGAAGAGCTCCTCGTCGTTCACGCCGAAGAAGCCCTTGTAGGAGAGGAAGACCTTGAAGGACGTCATGCCGTCGGCGACGATCTCGCGCAGCTGCGCCTCGGCCTCGGCGTCGTACTTCGACACGCCGATGTGGAACGTGTAGTCGCAGGCGCTGTTGCCCTCCGCCAGCTCGTTCCAGAGGCGGTAGCCGGCCATGAGGTCCTCGTGCCGACTGGGCGCGAGCATCTCGATGTAGGTGGTCGTGCCGCCGACGAGCGCGGCCTGGCTGCCCGTGCGGTGCGTGTCCTTCGTGAGGGTGCCCATGAACGGCAGATGGATGTGCACGTGCGGGTCGATGAAGCCGGGGAAGACGTACTTGCCGGCCGCGTCGACGACCCGCGTGCCAGCAGGCGCTTCCAGCCCCTTGCCGATGCGCGTGATGGTCTCGCCCTCGCAGTAGATGTCGGCGTGCATGCGCTCGGCCGCCGTCACTATCTCGCCGTTCTTGATGAGCAGGCTCACGTTTCGTCCTTTCTCGGCGTTCGCATGGCGCCGGTGGGGAAGCGCGCGTCGGCGCGCCGCGGCGCTCCAGCTGGGCCGTTCAGTGGATCTCTATGCCCACTTCCCGACGGAACGCGACCATGGCGTCCCAGTCGGTCGTGACTTCCGGCCGCGTCCTCACGAGCTCGTTCCAGGTGAAGCTCTCGCGCTCGCGGGGGCGCTCCTGCATGGTGATGCAGTCGTCGACCGGGCACACGAGGCTGCAGAGGTCGCAGCCGACGCAATCCTCCTCGCGCACCTTCGGCTGCAGGAGCTCGGCGCCGGCGTAGGTCTCGGGGTCCACGCGCGCGCCGTCCTTCGTCAGGTCGATGCACTGGTGCGCCCCCTCGTCGCAGGCCACGTAGCAGAGGTTGCACTGGATGCACTTCTCCTCGTCGATGACCGCGACCGTCTTGAACGAGAGGTCGAAGTCGCCGAAGTGGCCGATGCGGGGCACGGACTTGCCGACGAACTCGGAGATGGAGCCGGCGCCCTTCTCGTCGAGCCAGTTGGAGAGCCCGTCGCACAGCTCGTGGATGATGCGGAAGCCGTAGTGCATCACGGCCGTGCAGACCTGCATGCTGGTCGCGCCGAGGAGGAGGAACTGGGCGGCGTCGCGCCACGTCTCGATGCCGCCCATGCCGGAGATCGGGATGCCGGACGCCGCGACCTTCGGGTCGGCGGCGACCTGGGAGAGCATGTGCAGGGCGATGGGCCTGGCGGCCGGGCCGGCGTAGCCGCCGTGGCTGCCCTTGCCGCCGACGTTCGGGAAGATCTCCAGGCTGTCGAGGTCGACGCCCGTGATGGAGTTGATGGTGTTGATGAGCGAGATGCCGTCCGCGCCGGCGTTCACGGCGGCGTGGGCGGGCGGGACGATGTTGGTGACGTTGGGCGTCAGCTTCACGATGACCGGGATGCTGGCGGCGGCCGTGACCCAGCCCGTGATCATCTCGCAGTACTCGGGCACCTGCCCGACGGCTGCGCCCATGCCGCGCTCGCTCATGCCGTGCGGGCAGCCGTAGTTGAGCTCGATGGCGTCGGCGCCCGTGTCCTCGATCTGTTGCACGACCTTGCGCCACGCGGCCTCGTTGGACGAGACCATCGCGGAGACGACCACGGCCCGGTCCGGCCAGAGCTTCTTGACCTCGCGGATCTCCTTGAGGTTGACCTCGATCGGGCGATCGGAGATGAGCTCGACGTTGTTGATGGCGATGAGGCGGCGGTGACCGTACTCGAACTGGCCGTAGCGGTTGCACACGTTCAGCACGGGGTCGCCGATCGTCTTCCAGACTGCCCCGCCCCAGCCGTACTCGAACGCCTTGTTGATCTGGTATGCGGAGTTCGTCGGCGGCGCCGACGCGAGCCAGAACGGGTTCGGGCTAACGACGCCTGCGAAGTTGGTTGTCAGGTCAGCCATGGATCCTCCCGAACTCGTTGACCGTGGCGTGCAGGAAACGGCCGCGAGTGTCGTCCCTGGCGGGGACCGGCTCGGCCACGCCGAGCTGCCTGGCGATGGCGCGCGCCGCGATCTTGCCGTCCTCCGAGGCGGTGACCGTGAGCGCCTGGCCGGTGGCGCGCACGCAGTCGCCGGCGGCGAAGACCTTGGGGTTACTCGTGCGCAGCTCGCCGTCCGTGCGCACGTAGCCCGAGGCGTGCTCCACGCCCACGGCGTCGTAGAGGGCGACGAGCTTCTCCTGGCCGATGGCCTTGATGACCTGATCGGCCGGGATGACGAACTCGCTGCCGGGGATGGGCTCGGGGCGGCGCCTGCCGCTCGCGTCGGGGTCGCCAAGGCGCATACGCACGCAGCGCACCCCGGTGACCTTCCCGCCCTCCCCGAGGACCTCGACGGGCTGGGTGAGGAGGCGGATGTCGACGCCCTCGGCCCTGACGAACGCCACCTCGTGGTCGTACGCGCTCATCTCCTCGCGACCGCGGCGGTAGAGCATCGTCACGCGCTCCGCGCCGAGGCGCTTGGCGACGGTGGCGGCGTCGATGGCCGTGTTGCCGGCCCCGACTACGATGACCTCGTTGCCTACCGGGATGCGCGTGAGCGCCTCCTTGCCGTCCTTGTCGGCCAGCTTCGTGGCCGCGATCATGGGCAGGGCCTCGACCACGCCTTCGAGCCCCTCGCCCGGGACGCCGAGCGGCGGCACGCGGCCCGTGCCGGCGGCGAGCACAACGGCGTCGTACTCGCGCAGGAGGTCCTCCGGCAGCACGTCGCGCCCGACCTCGACGCCCGTGCGCACCGTCACGCCCAGCTTCTCGACGAACCCGACCTCCTCGAGCGCCACGTTCGTCGGCTCGCGGAACACGACGATGCCGTACGTCGAGAGACCGCCCGCCAGCTCCCTCTTCTCGAAGACGGTGGCCCGGATGCCGCGCCTGGCGAGCTCGCCCGCCGTGCTGAGGCCCGCGGGGCCGGCGCCGATGATCGCCACGCGCTTGCCCGTGTCGGGCACGAGCTCGAACGGCTGGATGTCGTTCTCGAAGATGTGGTCGGTGGCGTAGCGCTGGAGCCGCCCGATGGCGATGGGCCTATGTTCGTTGCCGAGTACGCAGGCGCCGACGCAGAGCTCCTCCACGGGGCAGACGCGCCCGCAGGTGTGGCCCATCATGTTCGACTCGAGGATGGTCGTGCCGGCGCCCGTCAGGTTGTCGTTGGCGATCTGCCTGATGAAGGTCGGGATGTCGATGCTCGTCGGGCAGGCCTTGATGCAGGGCGCGTCGAAGCAGTAGAGGCAGCGCTCGGCTTCGACGGTGGCCTCGTTCGGCGTGTAACGCGGATGGATCTCCGAGAACGAGTCCTGCAACTGGTCGAGTGACAGCTTGTGATGCTCCATGCTCCTCCAGTGGGTCCCTGGGCGCCCTCGGTCTCGCGAGGACCGTCGGGGGCCTCCTGACCGGGGGAACTCGCAGGCGAGGCTTGCGGGGCCGTCTTCGGATCTAGTCGCGTGCCTGCGGTCGGCATGCCGGCCGCAGGCACGGTCCTCGACTCAGAACGTGCGGCTCCAGTGCTCGGGCCAGCGCTCCACCACGACCTTCGTCTGCGTGAAGAACTCGATCCCGTGGGCGCCCTGCGCGTGCAGGTCGCCGAAGAAGCTCTCGCTCCAGCCGCTGAAGGGGAAGAACGCCATGGGCGCGGCGACGCCGAGGTTGATGCCGATGTTCCCGGCTACGGCCTGATGGCGGAACTGGCGGGCGGCGCTGCCGGAGGTCGTGAAGATGGAGGCCTGGTTGCCGTAGGCGCGGTCGTTGACCATCTGGATGGCCTCGTCGAGGGAGCTCGCGTGCATCATGGAGAGGACGGGCCCGAAGACCTCCGTCTTGGCGATGTCGGAGCCAGGGGTAACGTCGTCGAGCAACGTGGCGTGCACGAAGTAGCCGTCCGCGAAGCCGTCGACGTTCACGTCGGCGCCGCCGGTGAGCACGCGAGCGCCCTGGCTGACGCCCTTCTCGATGAGGCCGGCGATGCGGCTCTTCGATTCGGCCGAGATGACGGGGCCCATCTGGGTCGACTTGTCGAGGCCGTAGCCAACCGTGCGCGACTCGGCGGCCGCCACCATGCGGTCCGTGAACTCCTGCCTGGCGTCGCCCACCGTGATGGCGACCGACGTCGCCAGGCAGCGCTGACCGGCGCAGCCGAAGGCGGAGTCGGCCATGATGCGGGTGGACATGTCCATGTCGGCGTCGGGCATGATCACGGCCGGGTTCTTGGCGCCGCCCTGGCACTGGGCGCGCTTGCCGTTCTGCGTGGCGCGCGCGTAGATGTACTTGGCGACCGAGGTCGAGCCGACGAACGACACGGCCTTGACGTCGGGGTGGTCGAGGATGGCGTCGACCGTCTCCTTGCCGCCGTTGACGAGCCCGACGACCCCGGCCGGGAAGCCGGCCTCCTCGAGGAGGCGGAAGAGGAGCTGCGTGGTCATGGGCACCTTCTCGCTCGGCTTGAGGAGGAAGGAGTTGCCGGTGGCCACCGCGTACGGCAGGAACCACAAGGGGATCATGCCCGGGAAGTTGAAGGGCGTGATGGCGGCAACGACCCCGAGGGGCTGCCGGATCATGTGCTCGTCGATGCCGTGGGCGATGTCCTCGTTGTTGCTCCCCTGCATCATGTACGGCGCGCCGCACGCCACCTCGACGTTCTCGACGCCGCGCTGCATCTCGGCGACGCTCTCGCCGTAGGTCTTGCCGGCCTCGTTGGTGATGGTGCGGCCGAGCTCGTCGAGGTTGGCGATGAGGAGGTCACGGAGCTTGAAGAGGGGCTTGATGCGGTCGATGACGGGCGTCTCGCGCCACTGCCTGAAGCCTGCCACGCCGGCCCTGACGGCCTCGTCGACCTCCGCCCTCGCGCTCAACGGGACGCGGGCGATGGTGGCGGCCGTGGCCGGGTTGCGGACGTCCTGGTGCGTGCCGGAGCGGGAGGGCTGCCACTTCCCGCCGACGTAGTTGAGGAGCTCTTGCGCGGTTTCGATCATCGTCGATCCACCATCCCTTAGGAGTTGGTATAGAGGTCCGCGGGTGCAAGCCCGCAACCGGTTCTAGATGCGGCATTGTACGCCTCCGCCGCGGCCGTGACCAGGCGAGCCGCTGCCACACGCACTTCGCGCGACTTGGCTCCCGGTTCGCCCGTACGCGAGCGCCCGGCGGGGGTGGGCGCCGCTAGACTAGGCCATGACAAGGACGACCGCAGGCGAGGCCTTCGCCACGCGCGCCGTGCGCGCCGGGCAGGGGCACGACGAGACGACCATGGCGCATACGACGCCCATCTACCAGACGAGCACGTTCGTGCTGGGGAGCACGGAGCGGGGCGCCGCCATCTTCTCGGGCGAGGTGGCGGGCAACGCCTACTCGCGCGTCGGCAACCCGACGGTCGGCGCCGTCGAGGCGAAGGCGGCGGCTCTCGAGGGCGGGGAGGCGGCCGTGGCCTTCGCCTCAGGCATGGGGGCCATCTCCGCCGTGCTCATGAGCCTCCTGCGTGCGGGCGACGAGGTCGTCATCCTCGGACCCCTGTACGGCGGCACCCGCAGCCTGTTGGAGGACCTGCTCAGCCGCTTCGGCGTCGCGACGCGGGCGGTGGCCGACGAGGAGCTGGCAGGAGCGGTAGGGCCGAGGACGCGCATGCTCTACGTCGAGACGCCCACCAACCCGAACCTGCGCGTCCACGACCTCGACCTCATCGCCAGGGTGGCGCGGGAGGCCGGGCTCGTCAGCGTCGCGGACAACACGTTCGCCACGCCCTACCTGACGCGGCCCATCGAGCACGGCATCGACATCGTCGTCCACTCGGCCACCAAGTACCTTGGCGGCCACGGCGACCTGCTCGGCGGCGTCGTCATCGGGAGCGCCGAGCACATGCTGGAAGTGCGCGGTCTGGGCCTGAGGCAGCTCGGCGCCACCCTCGACCCGCACGCGGCGTACATGCTGCTACGCGGCATGCGCACGCTGCACCTGCGCATGGAGGCGCACTGCCGCAACGCGCGCGCCGTCGCCGAGGCCCTGCGCGACCGACCCGGCGTCCTGGCCGTCCACTACCCCGGCTTCGCCGACCACCCGGGCTTCGCGGTGGCCGCGCGGCAGATGAGCGACTTCGGGGGCATGGTGTCGGTCGAGCTCGAGGGCGGGCGGCGGGCCGCGGCGGCGTTCCTCGACTCGCTGAAGCTGTTCGAGAACGCCGTGTCGCTTGGCGACGTCGCCTCGCTCGCCTGCCATCCGGCGTCGACGACCCACGGGCACCTGCCCAAGGAGATGCTCGAGGCGGAAGGCGTCACGGAGGGCCTGGTGCGCCTGTCCATCGGGGTCGAGGCGGCCGCTGACCTCGTAGCCGACGTCCTGGAGGCGCTGGCGCCCGCCACGCGCGTGGCGGGCGGCGCCTAGAGCAGCAGCCCCTCTCGCTCGGCGAGCCCGGCCTCGGCACGCGCCCGCTCCAACTGCTCGCGCAGGCTCCGCCCGGCCGCCTCGTTCTCTTCGATGCGCGCCCAATGGCAGGCGCGCTCGAGCGCCGCGACGGCTTCCTCGTGGCGCCGGAGCCGCAGGAGGATGTTCGCCGCGTCCGTGGCACCGATCCGCGCCCCGTGGGCGAAGCCGAGCCGCTCGGCCTTGGCTTGCGCCTCCTTGACGAGGGCAAGGGCCTCGGCGTGCGGTCGCAACCCGTGCTCGCTGGCCAGCCTCCCCATCCCCGCCAGCGCCAGCGCCAGACCGCTCTCGTGACCGACCTCGCGGTAACGCTCGGCCGCCGCTTCGAGGGCGTGGAACGCCTCCTCGTAGCGCTCCGTTCCCGCCAGCAGGAAGGCGACGTTGCCGCGCGACTGCGCCTCGCCGAACCCGTCGCCCATGGCGGCGCGCATCTCGGCAGCGGCCAGTAGGTAGCCGAGCGCGTCGTCCACGCGATCCTCGTGGCTCGCCACGATGCCGGCGGTGTTCAGGGCCATGCTCAGCGTGCGCGTGCGACCGCCGGCCTCGAGCAGCGTTATGGCCTCACGGATCTTGTCCGTGGCCTTCGCCAACTCCTCCTGCCGCATGAGGTAGAGGGCGACGGACTCGAGCGCCCAGCCGAGGAGCTCCGCGTCGTCGCAGCCCGCCAACGTCGGCACGAGGCGCTGGAACAGCTCGGCCCCCTGCCGGTAGTAGCCGCGCACGTCGAAGTAGCCGCGCAGGAGCTCCGCGAGGGGCCACGCGGCCTGCGCTGTCCGCGCGGGAAGCCAGCCACGCGAAGGACCACTCCAGGTTCGCCCTCTCGGAATCCACGCGCTTGAAGCCGCGGGCCGTGCGCTCGGCGCTCGGGAGGCGGTTGAGTCGCCGCGCGACCTCCGAGTACGCGCGTGCCACCGCGTCGCGCGCGGTCGCCTCGTCCTCGAGCCCGGCCCTGAAGCGCTCGGCGATGACGGCGTGGACCGTGTAGCGTTCGCCCTCGCGGCGCACGAGCGAGCGCTCGAGCAGGGCGAGCAGGAAGAAGGAGGAGGCACCGGAGGCCGCCCGGCCGTCCTCCGCCAGGAAGCCGCCCGGGACGAGGGCCAGCGTCCCGAGGGCCTGCCGCTCGGCGCTGCTCATGAGCCCGCGGGTGGCGTCTATGAACCGCTCGGTGAGCGGCTGCGGCTTCCCATCGGGGGTGTTCGCCAGGAAGCCCGGGCGCTGCTCGAGCGCGTCGAGCAGCTCGGCGGGCGACAGTAGGCGCGTCCAGGCCGCGGCAAGCTCGATGGCGAGGGGGTCGCGCCCGACGGCCGCGGCCAGCTCGGCGAGCTGGTCGTCGGTCGGGTCGTCCGCCCCGACACGCCGCATGCCCTGCCTGAAGAGCTCCTGCGCCGCCGTGTCCGCCAGCTCCGGCACCTCGATGGCGCGCTCACCCACGATGCGCAGCGGCCTGCGCGCGGTCACGAGGAGCCGCAGGCCGGGTGAGCGCCGCAGCAGGCGCGAGAGCACGCCGGCTTCGTCGGCCAGCGCGTCGGCGTTGTCGAGCACGAGCCGCATGCGCGCCCCGCCCAGGCGTTCGGCGAGCGCCTCCACGTCGTCGACGCGCAGGAGGTCGAGCGTCTCGGCGATGGCGGCCGGCAGCCGCGCGGCCGAGTCGACCGCCCGCAGGTCCACCCAGTAGGTGCCGTCCGGCGCGTCCGGCTCCCGTTCGGCGGCGAGGTCGAGCGCCAGCTGGGCAGCCAGCCTCGTCTTGCCGGAGCCGCCGTGCCCCACGAGGGTGACCAGCGGCTGGTCGCGCACCAGCGGCGCCGTCGCGGCGAGCCACCGCGCTCGACCGACGAGCGGCACCTCCCAGCGCGGCAGCTCCAGCTGGGCCCGGCCACGCGCCTCCTTGGGCGTCTGTGCTTCCCGAAGCCCAGCGAGGCGCTCGCGGAGCCTGGCAGGGTCGGCATGCCAGTCCGTGTCGCCGCGACGCAAGACCCCGGCGCTCAGGAGATCGAGGACCAGGGGAGCGATGCGGCCCGGCAAGCCGCCCCCGGCACGTGCCAGCTCGGAAGCCGTCCGGTCCGCGATCCTCGCGCCAAGGGCAGCGCCGAGCCAGTTCGCCACGTCCGCTTCTGAGAGCGGCCCGAGCTCTAGGCGGCCGTCGGCGCCGAACGCCGAGGCCTCGCCGTCGAACACGACCTCGACGAGCTTGGTGCCGCCGCGCCGCAGGCTCTCCGCCACCAGGCCGGCGCTGGCCGGATCGAGCCACCGCGCGCCCGTTGCCACGAGCAGGAGCCCATGCGCCTCGGCGTCGTTGCGGAGGCGGTCACGGATGTCGTCCTCGAGGGCGTCGCCAGGCCGGCTCCCGCTGGCGTAGGCGCTCGCAAGCGCCCGGAGGTGGACGCTGGTGTCCGCCGGGTCGCCCGCGAGGACTCTCACGACGAGACCGGCGTGGCGAGCCCGCACCCCCGCTTCGGCGAGGAAGCGCGTCACGCCTGCCCCCCGCTGCGCAGCGACGCGCAAGACGCGCTGCCCGCCGTCGGTGCCCGTCAGGAAGGCGTCGAGGGTCGCGAGCTGCGCGTCGCGACCGAGGATGCGGGCCTCGGCGAGCTCGAACCGGGCGGTCGCGCGCTGCGAGTCGTCGATGACGACGCGGTTGCGGCCGGCGCGCTTCGCGCTTCGCACGCGCTCGTCGGCGCGTTCGAAGAGGCCGTCAGGACCTCCGGTCTCGTCGCTCGCGGCGGCTCCGATACTGATGCCGATCGTCACCCACGCCGCGCCGGCGACGGGGTCGCCGGTGACCTGTTCGTTGACCCGGCGCAGGACCGTCTCCGCTTCCGCGCGGTTCGTGTTGGGCAGGAGCACGACGAACTCGTCGCCACCGTAACGGAACAGCAGGTCGCCACCGCGCAGGACGCGCAGGGTCCGTTCCGCCACCGCCCGCAACGCGGCGTCGCCCGTCGCGTGGCCGTAGACGTCGTTGAGGGCTTTCAGATGGTCGAGGTCGAGGACCGCGAGCGCGTGATGCGCGCCAGTGGCGGCGTGTTCGGCGGCAAGGCGTTCGAGGGCGCCGGCCAGATGGGCACGGGCCAAGGCGCCGGTCAGGTCGTCGCGCTGGTACTCCGGCGTCATGCCTACCAGTGTAGGCGGGCGGTTCTTACGCTTCCGTCACAGTCGGGGGCGGGACCCGCCGACCGACCGGACGGGGAGCCGCCGCCTCACCTTGGACGATCTCGCATTCTGGGGTGCCGCGCGCCTGCCGACAGGCAAGCCGCCTCCATGCGGCTGGGCCGCGCCGTTGCTTCGGCGCGGCCCAGCCTCGCGCACGCGTCGACCGCCTGGGTCGACTGGCCGGTTCAGGCGCTGCGCTCGACGGTGATGGTGAGGTTCGCGACCATCGCCGCGATGGCGCCGACGGCCGCCCAGACGGGCAGCAGCACGGTGCCGATGACGCCGATGGTGAGTGGGATCTCGATGAGGACCTTGCCGTCGTCGTTCTTGATGGCTATGCGCCTGACGTTGCCCTCGCGCACGAGCTCCTTCACCTTGGCCACCACGGCCTCGCCCGACAGGCGGAACTCCTCGGTGAAGGTGCGGCCGTGCTTGTCGGCCCGGTTGGCGGCGCCCTGAGCCGCGCTCGCAGCGGCGGCGTTCGCAGCAGCCGCGGCTCCCGCCGCAGCGGTCGCATCGGCGGCAGCGGCGCTCCGCCCCACCGCGTCGTCCAGCGCCTTGGCGGGGTCGGGCAGGGGTGCGCCAGCGTTGGTCGGCCGGTCATGGGGATCATCCGTGTAGGTCATCTTTCGCCTCCTTGCCCCGAGGTTAGGCCGGGCAGGGTCGGGCTCGCATCCTACGTTCGGATGAGGTGCACGTAGCCGTTGGGGGTGGTCTTTCACCGGGCCGCCCACCAGCCGGTCTCCCCCGAGCCGGCGGGGTCGTGGAGTGGACGAGCCTGGTACCGCTACCGCCGGCGGCCTCAGGCCCCCGGCAACGTCGCCAACGTGATGAGCACGGCGGCCGGCGCGCCCGACGTGTTGCGCGGGCTCACCATGCGCTCCCCCGAGAAGCGGACGAGCTCCTGCGCTCGGAGCGCGTGCTCCTCGCCGTCGAGCCACACGGTGGCTTCGCCCTCCAGGCCTTGGATGGCGACGTTGCAGCCGGGGTGGTTGTGGACGGGCATGGCCTGGCCGGGCGCCATGGTGAGGTGGAGCATGGTCAGGCCGGGTTCCTTGACGAGCAACCGTCGGCTCGGACCGGAGGGGTCGGGTGCGAAGCAGGCGGCGAGGTCGAAGCGGTCTATGGGCACGCCGACCAGGATGCCATCCTCGCCGGCCGCGGGACCATGACTCAGGTACGAACGCGGTCGAAGGCAGGTCGGCCGTCGGGCATCCCGTATATGCCTTGACAGGAATATACTCATGGCGTTATCGTCGGGCGGGAAGGGCCGGCACCCACCGGCACGAGCAGGACGAAGCGCGAGACCGCCATGCACACTACCTTCAACGCCCTGGCCGAACCGAACCGCATGCGCATCGTCGAGCTCCTGCGGGAGGGTCCGCTGGCGGTCGGGGAGATAGCCGACCGGCTCGAGCTCCGGCAGCCCCAGACCTCGAAGCACCTCAAGGTGTTGGCCGACTCCGGCCTCCTCGAGGCGAAGCCGGAGGCCAACCGTCGGATCTACGGTCTCAAGCGCGAGCCGTTCGAGGAGCTGGACGAGTGGCTGAGCACCTTCCGAAGGACGATGGAGACGAGGTTGGACAACCTGGCCGCCTACCTCGAGAAGCTCCAGGACAAGCAGCCGGGCGGCTGACCGCCAAGGAGGATTGCGCATGGCAGAAGGCAAGACGACCCACCGAGCCGAGGGCGACACCGTGCTGGTGCTGGAGCGAGTCTTCGACGCGCCCCGCGCGTTGGTGTTCGAGATGTTCAAGTACCCGGAGCACATCAAGCGGTTCTGGGGTCCGCGCGGCTGGGACGTGCCCGTGTGCACGGTCGACTTCACGCCCGGCGGCACGTGGCACTACTGCATGAAGTGCGTGGACGAGAAGATGGGCGACTACTACGGCATGGAAGCGTGGGGCAAGGCCGTCTACCGCGAGATCGACGAGCCGACCCACCTCGCCTACACGGACTACTTCTGCGACGCCGACGGCACCGTCAACCCCGACCTGCCCGTAACGGAGGTCGTCATGGAGTTCCTTGACCTCGGTGGCAAGACCAAGCTCGTCAGCCGCTCGACCTACGCGTCGGCGGAGGCCCTCGGTACCGTCATGGACATGGGGATGCTGCAGGGCATCGCCGAGACCTGGGACCGGCTCGAGGAGCGGCTCACCGAGGTCGGCTGACATCGCCCCGGGCGCCGGGTCCGGCCGTTAAGCGATCTCTAATAGGGGCGGTTCTAACCTTCCGGGCATGAACCGAACTCGTAGCGCGTCGCCCTCCCTGGCCCGCTCGCTGGCGTCGTCGATCCTCCTCCTTAGCGTGCTCGTCGGTTGCGGCGGGAAGGTCACACCGCCCACGCCTGGAGGCGCCAAGGAAGTGAGCGGCAAGGTCGTCCTGCCCACCGGGACCACCGTCTCGCTCGGCTCCCTCAAGGCCGTGACGGGCCTCGGCTCGTTCGCGGTCGCCGCCGACGGCACCTTCACGGCGCAGGTGATCGGGGACGCACCGACCGAGATAGACGTCCTGGACGGGGCGGGCGCCTTGGTGCTCTCCGCGGTGGCGAGCGGGGCGGCGGCTACCACCCTGGAAGTCAGCAGCCGCTCGAGCGCCGCGGTCCTCCTCTACTACACGTTGGGCGGCTTCGTCCTGCCCACGGACGCGCAAGCCAAGTTGTGGGACCTCGTCCAGAGCGACGAGGCGATCGGCGACATCGAGGCCACGCTCTCGGTTGCGTTCGCCGCGGGCGGCCTGCCGCTGACCGACGACGATGCGACGGTGGCCGAGGCCCTCGACCTCGCCTGGCAGAGCGTGATGGGGCCGAGACCGATGGCGCTCTCCCCCAACGATCTGCCGGACCTGGCGAACGCCGCCACCTTCTCGCCCGCGGCCCTGCTCACGCCCCAGGCGTCCGGGGCGAGCAACATCGTGATCGAACCCGGCGCCGGAACGGTCCAGTCCGGCGTCTCCGTCATCCACAACCCCTTGGGCACCGGGGTGGCCGCGCAGAACAACTTCCGCCGACCCGCGGCGCTGCTGGCCTACCAGGTCGGTTACCAAGACGACGGCGGCAACGACCAGGTCCTGTCTCCCCCGGTGCTGACGGCCTCCATCGACGTGCCGTCCACCGGCTCGCTCGGCGTTTTCCAGGCGCTCACCGACATAGTCAAGGGCGAGTCGCCGTGGTCTCCCGTGGTGAGCGACGGCCCGCAGCTCACGCTCCACGACGGTCTACGCACGTACTACGAGCTCGTGCTGCTCGGTCCGTCCCTCGACGCCGTGACCCGCCCGCCCCTCTACGACGACCCCAGGTTCGCCTCCGAGCGGGGCAAGTGGAACGAGATGATCGGCGACAAGGCACTGGAGCTGTTCATGTACGACATCGCCCTACCCGTCATGGAGAACTTCGCCTTCGGCGGCGTCGGCCACATCGACGCGAGCAAGCTCGGCAAGCTGCGGCAACGGTTCAAGGCCATCAACGACACGCACCTTGCCGGCCTCGGCGTCTTTCTCGGGGCGGGAGGCGGCTACGCCGAAGCCGTCAAGATCGTCCTCACCGAGTTGGCGACCAACAACCGTTACCGGCTGGACTTCTTCGAGACCATGGTCGAGGCCATGATCGAGAGCGAGAAGAACAAGGCGAGCTTCGAGGCCATGGAAGCACGCATGAAGTCGCGAGCCTCCGCCTCCGGCATCGCCGCCGCCGTGCAGTTAGCCCTCAGCGCCGGCGACGTCGGGGCGATCATCAAGGACCTTAACGACGCCCTTCCCGCCGTGTCGTGGACGGCCACGGCGTCGCCGACCCTGTTCGCCCTGAACCCGGAGCTCGCCTACTTCACGAAGGCCCACCCGCAAGTCGAGCTGAGCGTCTCGACCCGCGGGCCGGTGACCGGCAACTTCATGTACCGCTGGTCGACCTCCGGCGCTTACGGCGAACTCACGGACGGCCCGAAGAAGGGCACGACCATCGACACGAGCTACTCCAGCGTCTGGTACACGGTCAGGGCTCCCCACACCATCACGGACGACCAGAAGGACGGCGTGTCGGTAGCGGTGTACGCGGTGGAGCCCGGCACCACGACCATCCCGGCCGATCAACCGCCCATCGCCAGGTTGGCCGCTGAACTCAAGGGCTTCGACCGCGAGATCGACGCCCGGCTCGAGGTGCGTTACGGCTCCACTCCGGCCGGGGAGTTCAAGGACGGGATGAGTGCGAGCTGCGCCACCATGTTCCTGCACATACCCAAAGAGACCGGGGCCAAGAAGTACAGCGTGAACTTCGCGGGCTTCGGCGGCGTGGGTCACCCGGACAACCCGAACGCCTACCTCTACGCCAACACCTCCTACACGTGGGAGATAGACCTGACCGACCCGAACGCCAGGATCTGGTCGTACAAGGGGGTATGCGACTGGCGGCACGACGACGATCCCACCTTCTACGCCGTGGCCGGCTTCGCCACCAGGGAGGCAGGCAACGAGTACTTGGTAGCGGTCTACACCAGCATGGCCTTCTTGGACGGCCCCCCTCCCGGCGCGCGAGACCTGCCGGAGAAGGTGATGCTCTGGTACGACTGGGCCTCGCAAGGCACGGTGACGGTCACCTACTCGAAGTGACGTGAGGGCCCTGTGCGGCGGTGGCTCGGCGCGACGACCGCGCCGGGACGGGGACGGTCTCGAAGCGCAGTAGGGAGCAGGCCGCCGCGGCGACGGCACTGCGCGGCGGGGGCGGTACGGCTAGACTGGCGCCACCGCCATGCTCGCCCAGCGTCCGAAGATCGGCCCACTGCTCAGGTCGCGACCGCGGCTCCTCGAGCGGCTGCCGGACAGCCCCGGGTGGACCGTCTGGCTCGAGGCGCCCTTCGGGTACGGCAAGAGCGTCCTGGCGGCACAGTGGGCCGAAGGGCTCGAGGCCGCCGGCTGGCGGGTGCTGTGGCTGTCCGCCCAGGACCGCCCCGTGCAGGGCGCCCTGGCCGAGCTGCTGGAGCTGCCGGGGGAGCCTACGCCGGCGACCATCAGGGCGGCACTCTGGTCGGTCGAGACCCTGCTCGTCCTCGAGGACTTGGGCGATGGCGCGGACGTCGACGAGCTGCTGCAGGACCCGCGCGGGCTGCTGCTGCTGGCCAGCCGCGGCGGCCTGGCCTCGCCTGCGCTGCTGCGCTGCCTGACGGCCGGCACCGCCTTGCACCTCACCGCCTCCGACCTCGCGTTCACGCTGGACGAGGCCGCCCAGCTGTTCGGCTCGAGGGGCGCGGCCGAGACGGCGTGGAACGAGTCGGGCGGCTGGCCGCTGCCCCTGCACGTCGCCGCGCTCACGGGCCGCGCGGCCGCACCAGAGCCGCTGATGGTGGGGGTGCGTCACAGCCTGCCTCCCGAGCTGTGGGAGGAGCTGCTGTTCCAGTCAGCCGTACCGTACTTGCCGACGGGCGCGGCCACGCCGGCGTCCGTCGGGCTGGCGGGCGCCGGCTTCAGCCAGGAGATCGCCGCCGGCTACCGGCTCCACGAGTTGATGGCCCTGTCCGTGCGCCGCGCCAACGCCTGGGAGGTCGGCGCCGCGGTCCGCAAGCACGCCGGTCGCCTGCCGTTGGCCCTACGCGCCGAGGCGTTCGCCCGAGCCGGACTGCTGGCGGAGTTGACCGACTTGCTCGAACACGACGAGGTGCCCGGCCGCCTCGGCAGCCTGGACCCGGAAGGCATGCTCCGCTGGGACGAGCTGTGCGGAGGCGGGGCCGGGCCGACGAGGCTGTTGTCACGAGCCTGGGCCCTGTCCGTCACGGGCAGGCGCGCGGACGCCATGGCGGCTCTCGACGCCGTCGCCGAGCACCCTGAGGCCACGGCAGGGCACCGCCTCATCGCCCTTGGTTGGCGCGTGTTCGAGCTCGAGCCGGACGAGCTGCCCGAGGCCGAGGCGGTCTTGGAGCGGGCGGCCGCGGCCCTCGCGGCGGCCGAGCCGCGCGCGGCCGCGTCGTTCCTCGCGAACGCCAGCGTGTTCTTCTACAAGCGCCAGGACTGGGAGCGGGTCGGCGCCATGCAGGAGCGGGCCATAGCGCTACTCGAGGGGGTCGAGGGCAACGACGACCACCGGGCCGTCCTGCTGCACCGGCTGGCGGAGGTGCGCTGGGAGACGCGCGGCGACCTGCTCGGGTACGTCGAGGCGTCCGAGCGGCAGTACCGCATGCAGGCACCGGTGAACCAGTACAACGCGCTCGTCGCCCAATCCGTGCTCGGGACCCTCAAGGCGCTCCTCAGCGACGGCCAAGCCGCCGAGCACTTGGAGGCGGCGCGCGCCGGGTGGCGCCACAACGGGTTGACCGCCTGCATGGCGGCGGCGGAGCGCGCCGCGCTCGGCCGCGATCACGAGGCGTTCCCGGCCATCGTCGAGCGCTTCGCGCCCTGGCGGCGCTCCTTCCCCGAGATGGACGAGCGGATCCGCGAGCTATGGGCCCGCACCCTGCGGCGCGCCGACGCCGCCGACAGGGCGTTGGAGGTCTTGAGCGGGTGCCGGGGCATCGGCGCCGCGGCCGAGAGGGCGCTCGCGTTGGCGGAGCTCGGCCGCACGGCCGAGGCCCGGGCTGCGCTGCCCGACCCGGCCTCCGCCAAGTCGCGGTTGACGCTGCTCGAGGTCCTGGCCGCCCGGCACCTCGTCGGCGCCGCCGAGCGCTCCGCTGGCAGGCGTGATGCCGCCGCTGTCGGCACCGACGGGCGCGCCGCGGCCGACCGAGCCGCCGGTGAGGCGAGCGCAGGCCTTGACGCCGCCCCGGTCGACACCGCCGATCTCGACGCGCTCATCGCGGGCACAAACGCCGGCGCGCGCGTGCTGCCGCACTTGCTGCCGCTGGCGGCGCTGCCGCGCCACTGGCCCGAGCTGGCGGCGCCGTACGCCTTGAGCGAGGTGCTCGCGGCCGGGTGGCAAGAGGCCATAGAGGCCCGGCTCGCCGAGGTGCCGCCGCTGCGCGTCGACCTGCTCGGGCGCTTCGAGGTGACCCTGCTCGGGCGCCGTCTGACGCTCAGCCCGCGGCACAAGGAGATCGTGGCGTTGCTGGCCCTCGGCTACGACAGGGCCGCCGTGGGGTTGGCGCTGTGGCCGGACGCCGACAAGCGCAAGGTGCAGAACAACCTCCAGGTGCAACTGACCATGCTCAGGCGCGAGCTGGAGCCGTGGGGCGTGAGGACGTACCTGAGCGACGCCGGGCTCGAGCGGACCGTCTGCGACCTAGCCGCCCTGCGCGCGGCCCTGGCGGCGGGCCGGGCCGACGAGGCCGCCCGCCTCTATCGCGAGCCGTTGGCGGCGGGCCTCGACCTGCCCGTCCTGGACGAGGAGAGGGACCAGCTCCGCGAGGACGTGCTCGCCGCGCTCAAGGCGGCGGCGGGAACGGCGGTGGCGACTTCCGACTTCGCCACCGCCGTCGGTCTGCTCGACCACGTCCTGCGCCTCGACCCGCTCGATGAGGACGCCTTGGCAGCCCAGGTGACGGCACTCGTGAGCGTCGGCAGGAAGCGCGAGGCTCACAAGCGGTACCGGCTGTTCGCCGAGCGCCTGCACGACCAGTTGGGCCTGGCCCCCCAGCGGGCGACCGGCGCGGCGTTGGGGCTCTGACGCCCTCACCAGCGCGCCGGGCCGCAAGCCTCCGCTCCCGAAGCCGCCGGATCGGGGCTCAGATCAGGCCAGTCGTCGACAGACCGTACGTGGCGAAACGCATCCGGAAGGCCAGACCCTGCCATGCGGCGTCGCCGGCGGCGAGCCTCGCGGCGTTCTCGCGCGCCACGCGACCGAACTCCCGCAGCGCGGCGGCGGCGTCAAGGTCCGCCGTGCCTAGGCCGATGTGCTCCTCGAAGAGCTCGCGGCGGAAAGCCCCGACGTGCTCGGGGGAGCGGATCGCCGCGCTCGACTCGCCGTTGCCGAACAGCGAGAACCGGTGCAGGTTCGCCGAGCCGATAAGGGCGAAGGCGTCGTCGACGAGCATGAGCTTGGAGTGGACGTAAACGGGCTTGCGCTTGCCGTCGCCGCCGAGCCCGGCCAGACCGGTGAGGGTGAAGTTCGGGAAGTCGTCCAGGGCGGCGCGGGCAGCGAAGAACGCCCGGCGTTCCGGCGTGGCGTAGGCCGCGCTCGACAGGGCCGGGTTGGCGGGCAGGAGCAGCACGACCTCGACGCCGCGCTCCAAGGCACCGCGCAGAGCCGCAACGATCTCCTGCACCTCCACGTACTGGTTCTCGAGGTAGACGGCGCTCCGCGCCGCGCCGAGCGCCACCACGTACTGGCGGAGGATCGTCCGCTCCCCCGCGCCGGCGTCGAACCCCCGCCAGCCGACGGGCGCCCGGCCGACCGTGTACTTGCCGGCGGCCACCGTGCGCTGCACCTGCACGGCCGCCGTGCCGGCGCAAGCAGGCAGCGCGGTCGGGTACGGGAGGTCCTCACCTCCCCGCTCGCCCCGTGTGCCGCCAGGCACGCCCCGCTCGCTCGCCTCGTTCCAGCGCTGCACGAAGTCGTGCTGCACGTCGGCGAGGCACGGACCGGCCAGCTCGACGTAGACGTCGTGGTTCTGGCCCTCGCCGGCATGCCCGGGGGCCGCGAGGGAGTGGGGGTTCAGGTTGATGCCGCCCATGAACGCGACCTGCGAGGGCAGGCCGGCGTCCAGCATCCACACCTTCTGGTGCTGGCAATGCCCGGCTTGGGCGCGGTCCCACCTGACGCTCACGCCCGTCCCGGCGGCGTCGAGCTGCTCCAGGTGCTCCGGCGCGCCCCAGAAGGCGTTGGTCCTGAGGCTCGCCGTCTCGTCGTCCGGGCGCCAGAAGATCAAGCGCACGTCGAGCCCGCGGGCGGCGGCCCGCGCCAGGACGTCCAGCGCGGTGCCCCTGCCGTCAGGCATGACGAAGCTCGGCCACATGAACGTGATCGACACCCAGACGCTCGCCCGCGCCGCCTCGATGGCCTCGTAGACACGGCGGAACGCCGGCTCGCCGTCCACTAGGAGCCTCGCCGAGTTACCCTCCCGGACGCGGTAGGTACCGGAGTCAACGAACGGGTGGGCGGTGGTCGGCTCCTCACGCGGCATGCTCGAAGCCTAGCTCAGGCGGGTGCGGACCCTGGCGCTTCCGGCACGACGCGCGAGCGCGGGGCGCCGGTCCATCACCTACCAGGGGACGGTATCGCGGCCCGACGCTCGCGCGTCGCGCGCAGGTCAGCGGGCTCTACCCGCAGACGTAAGCCGCCAAGTGCTCCCCCGTGATCGTCGACTTGGCCTTCACGAGCGCGGCCGGCGTGCCCTCGAAGACGACCGTGCCGCCCTCGTGGCCGGCGCCCGGCCCGAGGTCGATGAGCCAGTCGGCGTGCGCCATGACGGCCTGGTGGTGCTCGATGACGATGACGGACTTGCCGGAGTCCACGAGCCGGTCGAGCATGCCGAGGAGCTGCTCCACGTCGGCTAGGTGCAGGCCGCTGGTCGGCTCGTCTAGGACGTAGACGCCGCCCTTCTCGCCCATGTGCGTGGCCAGCTTGAGGCGCTGGCGCTCGCCGCCCGAAAGCGTGGTGAGGGGCTGGCCGAGCCGGAGGTAGCCGAGGCCCACGTCGACCATGCGGTCGGCGATGTCGTGGGCCGCCTTGATCTTCGCGTCGCCGGCGCCGAAGAAGCCGACGGCGTCAGACGCGGGGAGGTCGAGCACCTCGGCGATGTTCAGCCCGCCGAGCCGGTAGTCGAGCACGGCCGCCTGGTAGCGCCGGCCGCCGCACTCCTCGCAGACGGTCGTGACGCCCGCCATCATGCCGAGGTCGGTGTAGATGACGCCAGCGCCGTTGCAGACAGGACAGGCGCCCTCCGAGTTCGCGCTGAAGAGCGCGGGCTTGACGCCGTTCGCCTTCGCGAACGCGGTGCGGACGGAGTCGAGCAGCCCCGTGTAGGTGGCGGGGTTGCTGCGCCGCGAGCCCTTGATGGCGGTCTGGTCGATCGCGACGACCCCGTCCCTCCCGGACACGGAGCCGTGGATGAGCGAGCTCTTGCCCGACCCGGCCACGCCAGTCACCACGACGAGCACCCCGAGCGGGATGTCGACGCTGACGTCCTTGAGGTTGTTGGCCTTGGCGCCACGAACTTCGAGCACGCCCTTGGGCTTGCGGACGGAGGGCTTGATGGCGGCGCGGTCGCCCAAGTGGCGCCCCGTGAGCGTGTCGCTCGCCCGCAGACCCGCGACGCTGCCCTCGAACACGACCCGGCCGCCTCCCGAGCCGGCGCCGGGCCCGAGGTCGACCACGTGGTCGGCGACCTCGATGACCTCCGGCTTGTGCTCCACCACCAGCACCGTGTTGCCCTTGTCGCGCAGCCGCTTCAGCAGGTCGTTCATGCGCTGCACGTCGTGCGGGTGCAGGCCGGCGGTCGGCTCGTCGAAGACGTACGTGACGTCCGTCAGGGAGGAGCCGAGGTGCCTGATCATCTTCGTGCGCTGCGCCTCACCGCCCGAGAGCGTGCCGGACGTGCGCTCGAGCGACAGGTAGCCGAGACCGATCTCGACGAAGGAGTCCAGGGTCTCCCGCAACGCCGTCAGCAGCGGCCCGACCGACGGCTCGTCCAGGCCGCGCACCCACTCGGCCAGGTCGCTGATCTGCATGGCGCAGGCGTCGGCGATGTTGATCCCCGCGATCTTCGAGGAACGGGCCGTCTCGTTCAGGCGCGTGCCGCCGCAGTCCGGGCAGGCCGTGAAGGTCACGACACGCTCGACGAACGCCCTGACGTGGGGCTGCATCGACTCCACGTCCTTCGACAGGTACGACTTCTGGATGTGCGGGATGACGCCCTGGTAGGTCAGGTTGATGCCCTCGACCTTGATCTTCGTTGGTTCGCGGTAGAGCAGGTCGTCCAGCTCCTGCTTCGAGTACTTGCCGATGGGCTTGTCGGGGTCGAAGTAGCCGCAGCCGCGGAAGATGCGGCCGAACCAACCGTCCATGCTGTAACCGGGGACCTTGAGGGCGCCCTCGTTGAGCGACTTGCTCGCGTCGTACAGCTCCGTGAGGTCGAAGTCGCTCACCGTGCCCATGCCCTCGCAGCGCGGGCACATGCCCCCGAGGACCGTGTACGTCTTACTCTCCGCCTTAGCCTTGCCCGGCCCGCGCTCGACGGTGATGGAGCCGCCGCCACGCACGGTGGGGACGTTGAAGGAGAAGGCCTGGGAAGACCCGATGTGCGGCTTGCCGAGGCGGCTGAAGAGGATGCGCAGCATGGCGTTGGCGTCCGTGACCGTGCCGACGGTCGAGCGGGCGTTAGCCCCCATGCGCTCCTGGTCGACGATGATGGCGGTCGTGAGGCCGTCGAGGACGTCCACGTCAGGGCGCGCCAGAGTGGGCATGAAGCCCTGCACGAACGCGCTGTAGGTCTCGTTGATCATCCTCTGCGACTCGGCTGCGATGGTGCCGAACACGAGCGAGCTCTTGCCGGAGCCGGAGACACCCGTGAACACCGTCAACCGCCGCTTCGGGATCTCGACGCTCACGTCCTTGAGGTTGTTCTCGCGCGCGCCCTGCACACGTATCAGGTCGTGGCCGTCTGCCGGATGCCGCTCGCGCGCACCCGCGGTCGTCCTGTCGTCCTTGCTCACACACGGTCTCCGTTCTCGCTGGCGAGCGCCAACTCGGCCTTCGCGCCAGCCGACTGGTGGCGCGAAGGCCGAGTTTACGGCAGCTGGAGGCTCGAACGCTGTAGCGACGCCCGCCCCACGCCGCCGCCGGGATCGCCCTAAGCGCCTAGGCGCCAGGCAGTTCCTGGATGCGGACGAGGTTGCCGGCGGGGTCGCGCACGGCGCAGTCGCGGATGCCGTAGGGCTGGTCCGTCGGCTCCTGAACGACGTCCGCGCCGCTCGCCGTCAAGCGCTCGAACGCGGCGTCCAGGTCGCGGGTGGCCAGGTTGATGCTGGCATAAGTGCCCTTGGCCATCATCTCGGCGATCATGCGCCGCTCGTCGTCCGTGAGGCCGGGCGCCGCGGCGAGCGGGTAGAGCACGATCGCCATGTCGGGCTGGTCGGGCGAGCCGACGGTGGTCCAGTGCATGCCGCCGTACTCGACGTCGTTGCGGACCTCGAAGCCCAGGGCGTCGCGGTAGAAGGCGAGGGAGGCGGAAGGGTCTTCTTGCGGAAGCATGGCTTGGTGAATGGTGATGTTCATGCGACCCATGTTAGGGGTCATCCCGGACGAGCGCTTCTCGATTCCTGATCGGCCTCGTGACCTGCTTGGCGACGCAGGGGGCCACGCCGTCCATCACACCCGCCGCCTCGCGCCGGTAGACGCTCGGCGGCATACCCACGAGCTCCGTGAAGCGCGTGCTGAAGGTCCCCAGACTCGAGCAGCCGACCTCGAAGCAGACTTCCGTGACGTTGAGCTGCCCTTGACGCAACAGAGCCATGGCGCGCTCGATGCGGCGCGTCATGAGGTAGCTGTACGGCGACTCGCCGTAGGCGAGGCGGAACTGCCTGCTTAGGTGCCCGGCGGACATGCCGGCCTCGCCGGCGAGCGCCTCCACGTTCAGGGGCAGCATGTACTCGCGGTCCATGCGGTCCCGCACCTTGCGCAACCGCGCCAGCTCCGCGAGGCGCCCTTCCGCGGCGGCGGCGCTCATGCGGGGCCGCCCGTGAACGAGGCACCCGTCATGGGCCGATGATGCCACGCGCGGCCGCTCGGCTCCCCGGCTCGTGCGACCTGACCGGTCTGCGAGGGGCGCGCTGTGCCCGCCGCGCCTAGCGTCCCGGGTCATGGTCGTTCGCGGGCGCCGCCCGCGTGCCACGCGCAGCGCGCCCCTCGCCGCGTGTGAAGGCCGCCTGTATGCTGCCGCCATGAGCTTGGTCGACGTCCTCGTCTGGGTCGGCACCGTCACGTTCGCGGCTTCCGGAGCGCTCGTCGCCGTGCGCAGGCGCTTCGACCTCATCGGCGTGATCGTGCTCGCCTCGGTGACCGCCATCGGCGGCGGCTCCATCCGCGACGTGATGGTGGGGGCGCTGCCGCCGGCCTCCCTCTCCAACGAGCCCCTCCTCTGGGCCGTCGGGGCCACCGCCCTGCTCGTGCTGTTCGTGCCGCACCGCATCCGGGAGGAGAGCCGCCTTCTCTACTCGCTCGACACGTTCGGCCTCGCCCTCTTCGCGGCGCTCGGAGCCGAGCGCGGCATGACCTACGGCATGGGCCTCTGGGGCACGGTCTTCGCCGGCGCCGTCTCCGGCGTGGGCGGCGGGGTGTTGCGGGACGTGCTCGTCGGCAAGATCCCCGGCATCTTCTACCGGAACGGCGACTTCTACGCCTCGGCCGCCGCCCTCGGCGCGCTCGCCTTCTACCTCGCCAACGGGCTCGACCACCGCCTCGCGCTCGTCGTGGCGGTGGTCGTGACGATCCTGGTACGCGTCGGCAGCCGGGTGCTCAAGCTGCGGCTGCCCGTGCCGCGGTCCGCGCCCGGGGAGCCGAGCGCGGAAGAGCCGAGGGCACCGGACGGTCAGAAGGGCGAGCCGGGCCGGTTGGGGTAGAACGGCCGCCGCCGCGGGCGCACCCGGGCCTGGCGCTCCCTCACTCCTCCCCCGCCACCAGCCTGAAGTCGAGCACGAGCTGGACGTCCTCGTCGACCCTGGCGACCAGGGGCACCCGCGGCACGGAGATGTCGAAGTCCGTCAGCTTCACCACGGTCGAGGCGGTGCCGCGCAGCTCGCCGTCCGAGACGACCTCGAGGTCGAGGTCGAACACCACTGTCCTCGTCACGCCCTTGATGGTCAGGTCGCCCGTCAGCCGGACGGTCTGCGTCGTCCCCGCCACGAGCGGCAGCTCCAGGCCCTCGACGGAGGCCGGGGCGAAGGTGACGGTGGCGTTGCCGGCGCGGTTCGTCTGCAGGATGTTGTTGCGGATCTGACCGTCTCGCATGCGGTCGTCGGTCGTCACCGTGCTGACGTCGACCGTGAAGACCTGGAACGACAGGGCGGTGGGGTCGTCGCCATCGATGCTCACTCCGCCCGTCACGACGTTGGTGGTGCCGACGGCCGTGTTCTCGCGGCCGAGGAGGTTCTCGCCGATGAGGAAGCTGGCCTGGCTGGCGGTGGGGTCGAGGACGTACTCGACGGGCGCCGCGAGGGCGGCGGGCACGGCGAAGGCGGCGGTCGCGAGCACGGTCAGGAGCAGTCTGGTGAGGCGCTTGAGTGGGGTCATGGTCCGGATGGTACTTGGGGTGTATGTAGGTTCGGTTTGGGCTGTCCCGTGGTCGGCGGTTCGGGGCGGTCGTCGAGCGCGAGAGACGGGTGAGCCGCTTCCTCGACGCGAACGTCCTGCTGTACTCCATCGGTACCGCGCCGGCGGAACGGCCGAAGCGTGACGTCGCCATCGAGTCGTGGACCCGCTTCCCCGTTCACGCTGTCGACCTCGACCTCGTCCGAGCGGCCTTGGCCCTGCGACAACGCTTCAAGCGATCTTACTGGGACGCCGCGATCGTAGCGACCGCGAAGCTCTCGGGCTGCCGTGAGCTGTGGTCGGAAGAGTTACAGCACGGCCAGAACGTGGACGGCCTGCACATCGTCAACCCGTTCATGGCGATCTAGCCCTACCCGACCGACCCGAGCACCCGCCACACGACCCCGTAGGCCAAGGCCCCGAGCAGGGTGGCCACGGCCACGTCCTTACGCCAGCGGAACGCGCCGAACGTCACGGCCAGGCCGACCGCCGCGGCGACGGCCGAGCGCATGTCGCCGGAGCGCCACGCGGCCGTCGAGAACGGCTCGAGCGCCGCGGCGAGGAGGGCGGCCACGGCGGCTACGCCGACGTTGGCGAGGAACGCGCCCAGTGGGCCGCGCAGGTACCGGCCGCCGGCAGCCTTGGCGCCGAGTCGGGTGGGAAGGTACCGGAAGAGGTACGTGCCAACCCCCACGGCGACGCATACCAGGACGTAACCGAGCGTCATCCGTCGCCCCCGCGCGCGCCGAAGGCGCCCGCCAACCCGCCCGCAACCATGCCAAGGAGGATGCCGCTGCTCGGCGAGAGGAGGGCGCTGCCGAGCGCGAACGCGCCCACCGCGGCGGCCACGACGGGCCAATGGCGCCTCTGGACCATCGCGAGGAGGAGCGAGAGGAACAGGGCGGGCATCAGGAAGGCGAGCGCCGCGTCCACGGCCGGCCAGCGCTCGAACGCCCCGCCGCCAAGCACGGCGCCGACGACGGTCCCCGATACCCAGGCCAGGTAGGCCCCCATCCCGATCCCGACCTGCCACGCCTCGCTCCAGCCGCCGCCCCTGTTGGCCGCCAACCGCCCCAAGGCGGAGGCGAACACCTCGTCCGTCAGGCCGTGCGCCCAGAGCCACGACCAGCGCAGCCGCCGCCGCGCCCCACCACCGTCGCGGCCTGGCGCCACGCCGTGCTCGCCCGCGCCCGCCACGGCGCGTACCCGGTTGAGCAAGGCGGGCGCGTAGAGCAAGTGACGCGCGTTCATGGCCAGCAGCGACACGACGGCGAGGAGCGGCGCGGCGCCGCCGGCGAGCAGGGCGAGCGCCAGGAACTGGCTCGCGCCCGCGTAGATGACGACGGACATGAAGGTCGTCTCGGCGAACGTGAACCCTGCCTTGGCGCCCGCCACCCCGAACGAGACGGCGACCGGGAAGTACGCCAGTGCGATGGGGAGGCTGGCGGCGAGGCCGCCGCCGAACCGCGGTCGCTGGGCCGGTGAGCTCACGAGCGCCAAGCGTAGCGCGAGCGTATAGAGTGCTGCCATGGACGAACCCGTTTTCCTGACCGCGAGCGCGATGCTGGAGCACTGGCTCGGCCACCGCAGGCTGACGCGCCGAGTCATCGAGGCCTTCCCGGAGGACCAGCTCTACACCTACTCGCTGGGCGGCATGCGCACGTTCGCCGACCTGGCCGGCGAGATGATCACCATGGCGGTGCCGACGGTCGAGGGCGCGGTCACGCGCGAGTGGCCGACCTACAAGACTGAGCTGCCCAAGTCGAAAGCCGAGATGCTCGAGAAGTGGGACGACGACTCGCGGCGCATCGCCGAGTTGTGGCCGCAGATCCCGCCAGAACGCTTCGAGGAGGAAGACGTCGCCTTCGGCATGTTCGCCGGGAAGGTGAACTGGCTTCTTCACTACATCATCGACAACGAGATCCACCATCGCGGCCAGGGCTACGTCTACCTACGCGCCCTCGGCGTCGAGCCCCCGGCCTTCTACGAACGTTGAGAGGGCCCCGGCTCCTGTAGCATCTTCGGGTGCTGCGGCGTTTCTTCTCGTACTACGCCCCGTATAGGGGCCTGTTCGCACTCGATTTCACGAGCGCCGTCGTCTCCGGCGTGCTGGAGCTCGCTTTCCCCCTCGCGGTGCAGGTCTTCATCGACCGGCTCCTGCCGACGGGGCACTGGGTGTCCATCGCGTTCGCGGCCGGGGCGCTCGCCCTCGTGTACCTGTTGAACACCGGCCTCATGGCGACGGTCACGTACTGGGGGCACATGCTCGGCATCAACATCGAGACCGACATGCGCCGCAACGCGTTCGATCACCTGCAGAAGCTCTCGTTCGGCTACTACGACGAGCAGAAGACGGGGCACCTGGTCGCGCGGCTCACGAAGGACCTCGAGGAGATCGGCGAGGTCGCGCACCACGGTCCCGAGGACCTCTTCATCGCGATCATGACCCTCATCGGCGCGTTCATCCTCATGTTCACCGTGAGCGTGCCCCTCGCCTTCATCACGCTGGCCGTCGTGCCGTTCACGGGCTGGTTCACCGTGCGCTACGGCGGCCGCATGACGCAGAACTGGCGCGCCATCTACGACCGGGTAGGGGCGTTCAACGGACGCATCGAGGAGAACGTCGGCGGCATCCGCGTCGTGCAGGCGTTCGCCAACGAGGACCATGAGCGGGAGCTCTTCTCCCACGACAACCACGCCTACCGCACGACGAAGCTCGAGGCGTACCGCATCATGGCCGCCACCAACGCGTTCTCGTACCTGAGCATGCGCTTCACGCAGCTGATCGTGATGGTGGCCGGGAGCTACTTCGTCGTGAACGGCACGCTCTCCAACGGCGGGTTCGTGGCCTTCATCCTCCTCGTCGGCGTGTTCTTCAGGCCGCTCGAGAAGATCAACGCCGTGATCGAGACCTACCCGAAGGGCATCGCCGGCTTCAGGCGCTACACGGAGCTGATCGACACGCGCCCCGACATCGTCGACCGCCCCGGGGCCGTCGACGTGACCGGCTCGCGCGGCGACATCCGTTACGAGGGCGTGTCATTCGGGTACGCGCGCGGCAAGGCGGTGCTCGAGAACATCGACCTGAGCATCGCCGCCGGCCAGACCGTCGCGTTCGTCGGGCCTTCCGGCGCGGGCAAGACGACGCTCTGCTCGCTGCTGCCGCGCTTCTACGAGCCGACCGCCGGGCGCATCACCGTCGACGGCATCGACGTGCGCGACATGACGCTCGCCAGCCTCAGGCGCCAGATCGGGATAGTGCAGCAGGACGTGTTCCTCTTCGCGGGCACCATCCGCGAGAACATCGCCTACGGCAAGCTCGGCGCCTCTGAGGCCGAGATCATGGCGGCGGCGCGGCGAGCGCGCCTCGACGAGCTGATCGCCGAGCTGCCCAACGGGCTCGACACCGTCATCGGCGAACGCGGTGTGAAGCTCTCGGGCGGCCAGAAGCAGCGCCTCGCCATCGCCCGCATCTTCCTTAAGAACCCGCCCATCCTCATCCTCGACGAGGCGACGTCCGCGCTCGACACGCAGACGGAGCGCGCCATCCAGCAGTCGCTCATGGAGCTGGCCGTCGGGCGCACCACCCTCGTCATCGCCCACCGCCTCGCCACGATCAAGGACGCCGATCGCATCGTGGTGGTCGACGAGACCGGCGTGGCCGAGCAGGGCACGCATGGCGAGCTCCTCGCCCAAGGCGGGCTGTACAGCGTGCTGCATAGGGCGCAGAGCGTGTGAGCCGGTCCACCGGCCGGCGCCGCCGTGGAAGCGGCCATGTTCAAGCGCCCATGTTCAGAGGTAAGCCTGCCGCAACCGCCTGACGCGCGCCCGGGCCACGGTCAGGCGCGGGTCGCCGCGCAGCAGCGTCCTCTCGGCCGCCTCCCAGCACTCCAGGTCGTCGCCCAGCCGCTCCGCCAGCTCACAGAGGGCGTCGGCATCGGCCGATTCGAGCACGGCCTGTCTCAGCTCCTCCTCCAAGGCCAGGCGCTCCTCCTCGACGCCCGGCGCCGAGCTCCGCGGGAGGAGCCCGGAACGGTAGAGGGCGACGGCCTGGCGCACCTCGTTCTTCGCGAGGTGGCCCCGCAGCGCGAGCACGTCCGCTGAGAACGGTTCCGCGAAGCCGTAGGGGGCGTCCGATATGGGGAGGAACTTCCTCAGCCTCGTCATCATGCCGCGGACCCCGCTCTTGGTGAACGGCTCCTTGCCTTCCGGCACCAGATAGGCGTTGAGCGCCTCCAGGTCGATGCCATCACGGTTGAGGACCAGGGCCGAGACGACCTCCGCGAGGCGCAACGGCAACGCGTGCGCGCTCCCCCGGTAGCGGGCCTCCGGCTCGCCGAGCAGGGTGACGTGTAGCGCGGGGCGCGGCCTGGAGATGGTGTTCCAGACGGACGCGAAGTGCTTCTCCGGGCCGCTGGCGACCCGCAGGGCGGCGGCCGAGGACGCCACCGCCAGCTCGGCGGTGGCGGCCGGCAGGTTCGCGACCGCCCCCGGCACGAGCAACAGGTAGTGGAGGACGGCGCTCAGGCGCTGCTCCGCGGTGAGGGACGGCTCGAGGATCGCGCTCAGCAGGTCGTCGGCGGCCGCAGCCTGCCTACCGCCACCACTGTCGGCGGCGTCCTCCGCGGCGCCGGCGGCCACCATCACCGCGGTCACCATGCCCTGCACGAGCCGGGAGACGGCCCACTCGTGCGCCCGCGTCGGGTCGACCAGCTCTCCTATGTCGACGGCGACCCGCCGCGCGGCCTCGAAGTCCTCGAGCTCGAGCAGCACGCGCACGAGCACGTAACCGTGCAGGGCGCGCGTCCGGCGCGAGCTGGTCCGGTAGTTCTCCTCCGCGTGCGCGAGCGCAGCGAGCCGGCGACCCTCTACGAGCTCGAGGGCGGCGAGCGTCCCCTTGAGCAGCGCGGCGAGCTGCGGCAGACCGCCCTCCGCCAACACCGTCGCGTTCTCGAGGAGCTTGCGCACGCCGACCAGGTCGCCCGTCATGATGCTGGCCATCGCCAAGTCGTTGACGACCTGCAGCCGCCTGGCGCCGTCGCGGACGTCTCCCCTGTCGAACACGTCGAGCACCCACCTGGCCCAACGCGCCGCCTGGCCGTAGTCGCCCTGCTGCGCGAGGCGCGCCACGAGCATGCCGCCGTTGCGCACCAGGTCGAAAGGCGTGCCGGCGTCGTCGGCCAGTTGCACGGACTCGCGCAGGACCTGCAGGGCGACGTCGTCGTCCGGATGCAACCTGCCGTACTGCCACAAGGTCAGCGGCGTGCGGCGCGCCTCCACGGCCTGCTTGGCCAGCGCGAAGCCGTCCTCTCGCGGCATGGCCCCGGCGCGCCTGGCCCTGAGATCGGGCGCGATGTGCACCGCCAAGTGTGCGTCTACGTCCGGCAGTACCCCGGCGAGGTCGGAGGCGGCCAGGGCGGCGACCAGCCGCCACTCGAGCACACGCTCGCTGCGTGAGTACGCCTCGGGTAGCGCCGAGAGGAGGAGGTGCAGCCTTGGCAGCAGCCCCTCCTCCTGGAAGCGCGGGCCCGACTGCCGCAGGAGGTCGTCGACCAGCTCAGGCGCCTTGAGGGTGGCGAGCTCGAGGGCCGCGATGAGCTCCCCCTCGCGCCTGAGCGCCTGGACGGCGAGGGGGGCATCGACGAGCTGCGCCTGCTCCTTCGGCACGAGACTGCCCGTCGGGGCGGGCACGGAGATCGCCGGCAGGCCGGCCAGCCGGTGCGCCCGCTGGATGAGCGGCGTGAAGCGACCGTCGGCCGAGCGCCACAACCCGGCGAGCTCGGCGGGGGCAACTGCGCGCGGAACGAGCAGCTCCGCCTCGGCCAACGGAACCCGCAGTTCGTCGGGGCCGAGCACGGCGCAGCGGTCGGCGAGCTCCGGAGGCACGGCGGCCTCACCACGCAGGTCGAGCAGTACGCGGTAGCCGTCCTCGACGAGCCCGAGCAGCGCGCCGACGACGGGCTCCGCGGCCGACTCCGTGGTCAGCACGAGCCAGAGCGGCAGTAACTCGTCCCGGTGATGCTTGAGGGCCGCGAGGTGCGCGGAGTAAGGGAGCGCGGCGGCCAGGAGCGACGTGCCGAGCGTGGCGTTGACGGCCTTGGCGAGCGCGTTGCCTTGCGCGACCGCGTCGCCACGGGTGCCGCGGTCCAGCTCTAGCCACGCCACGGAGGAGCGTTCTCGCAGGGCAGCGACGAGGAACGGTACACCGTACTCCTCGCCGCCCGTGGCGAGCACGGGCCGGTCCGCCGCCTCAAGGGCGGTCAGCAGCCTAGGTAGCCACACCTCTAAGGATAGCCACGCGCGAACGGACGTGGGTCAGCTAGGCGGACCCTCGCCTAAAACTCTTGGGCACGAGCCGAGGCAAGGCCGGACTGTACGCGTCCGGCGCGTATGGCGCGTCCGCCTTGCCACCGCGCCGCCGTCAGCCCATGGTGGCCGGTTCGTGGCGGCCGGATCCGGTCAGAGGAGCCGGGGTGATGCGCGCCGTTCCGGTGAGTACGGGAGGAAAGCGGGATCGGCGTTCCGGGCGTACCCCTCACGGCTCCTCAGCTCGGCGACGGCCGCCAACAAGCGCTCGTCGCGAAGGACGACCTTGTCTTCGAGGAACTCGAACGCTGTGCTGGCATTCAGAAGACGCAGGGCTTCTTGTCTTTCCATGGATCCATCTCCCTCTCGTCCTTCGACGACTGGACCCAGGCTAAGGGTCCGCCGCTTCACACCCGCTTCGCGCGGGCGGCCGCGGGGGCTCCGCCGGGTGAAGCGCCTTTGAAGCGCTCCTGGAAGTAACTTTCCCCTCAAGGCCATAGGAGGCTACCTATCATGCGCAACCTCAAGAGCATCGCCACTGCCCTCGTCCTCACCGTCACGCTGGCCGGCATCGCCATCGGCAGCTTCGCCGCCTACCACCCGACCAACAGCGTCATCGCCCAGACGAGCAACCAGCCCGGCGAGTACGACGTCGGCTAGTCCAGCGCACCTGGCGGCGCATCCCAAGCGGTAGTCACACGCACACAGCAGTCCAGAAGAGCCACGTTCCTGAAGCCCCGGGGTCGAGCAACGAGTGTCAGCCTGAGCATGCGACAACGTCTAGAAGATCTACGTTTCCTCTACCAACCGGTCGCCCCCGTAACGCTGGGCGCAAGCCCGTGGTGCGAAGCGCTGGTCCGGTGGCAACACCCGGACGGAACCGTGCGCGGTCCGCTCGAGGTCTTGCCTTACTGGTTGTCTCAGGCGCGCATCGAGGAGTTCACGCAGTTCACCCTCCTACGCGGTGCGCAGGTGTTGGCCGCCAACGCCGAAGCGCGTCTGTCGGTCAACCTGAGCCCCAAACAGGTCATGCTGCCGAGCACCATCCTCGTGCTCGAGGGCATGCTCAGGAGCATCACGGCGCGGTTGCACGTCGAGTTGACCGAGGAGTGCCATGCCGACCAGGGAGCCCTCGCGCGCCAGATGGTCTTGCTGCGTGAGCGCTGCGGGGTGGTCGTCCTGGACGACGTCGCGCCCGGCGATCTTCGTGAGCGGCTGCGTTTCGACGCCAAGGTCGACGGGGTCAAGATCGACCGCAGCGTCATCGACGCCGCGCTTCACCAGACGGGCGAGGCGCGCGAGAGCGCCCGTCGGTTCGTACGGTCCCTCTGCGATCGCTATCCGATAGTCGTCGCCGAGGGTGTTGAAGAGCCGTCCGTAAGTGTGGACTTGCAGGCACTTGGCGTCAGCCATGTGCAGGGCTTCGGGATAGCCAGACCCGCGGCCGAGCTGCGGACGGTCGGCGATGCCTTGGTTGCGGACCTTGGCGTCGATCCGGCGGGCGCGGGGGCCTCCGCCGGCGCCTGTGCTGCCTCGTCGGTCAGGAACGGCTCTGCCGCTGGCCTAGACTTGCGCACCAGGCCGATCCGCTGAGGCGTCGGCGCCTTCCTCCAACGCCGACGCCTCAACTCGCCGCCCAACGGTGAGATGTCGTGTATGGGCCGCGCCTCCTTAGGGCGCGACCCAGGGGTCGAAGAGAGCACGTGCCGGGCCCAGGACGCGGCGCGGCACAGGGGTAGGTTCCGTGGCGCTCGCTGTTCGCGCGAGCGCCACCCGGGTGCGCCGGCTCGCGGGCGCGCCCCGCTAGTTCGGCGCGCTATCCTCATTGGCGACCGTGCCGTACGAAGCCTCACATGACCATGCCGGTGTAGCGTGACGACCTTCAGCTTCGCCCACCTGGCCGACCTGCACCTTGACACCCCCTTCTCGGGAGTGCGTTCGCGTGCGCCGGAGCTGGCGAGGGCCTTGCGCGACGCGTCGCTCGACGCCTGGGACCGCGCAGTCGAGCTCTGCCTGGACGCCGGCGTCGACTTCGTCCTGCTGGCGGGCGACGTCTACGACGGCGACTCGGTGGGAGTGAGGGCGCAGCTGCGTTTCCGCGACGGACTGCTGCGCCTCTCGGAGGCGGGCGTGGCCAGCTTCGTCGTGCACGGGAACCACGACCCACGCGGAGGCCGGTGGACCGCGGTCGCCGACTGGCCGGAACGCGTGACCGTGTTCGGGCACGACGACGTCGCCAGGGTGCGCGCGCTGCGCGGCGGCGAGCCGGTCGCCCTCGTGCACGGCATCTCCCATGCTGGCTCGAGCGTCACGGAGAACCTGGCTGCCCGCTACGCGCGCGACCCCGACTTCCCGGGCTTCCAGATCGGCCTGTTGCATGCCAACGTCGGCGGCCTGGGCGGGCACGGCAACTACGCCCCCGCCACGCTCGCCGACTTGCGCGACTCCGGCCTCGACTACTGGGCCCTCGGTCACGTGCACGCTCGCACGGTCGTGAGCCCGGAGCGGCCGCTGGCCATCTACCCGGGCAACTTGCAGGCGCGCGACCCAGGCGAGGCGGGGGCGAAAGGCCTCTACCTCGTCGAGGTCGAGGACCGCGAACCGACGGCGCGTTTCGTCTCCGTCGGCATCGTTAGCTTCGAGACGCTGACGGTCGACATAGGCACGGGTCTCGCTGATCTCGAGGCCGTCCGCTCGCACCTCGTCCAGGCAGCGCTCCGGGCACGCGGCGGCGGGTCGGCCGGCGGCACCGACCATGGGAGCGCCGCGGCGAGCCAAGGCGCGCAGCAAGTCGTCCTCAGGGTGCGGGTGCATGGCGTCGGCCCTGCCCACGCCGGCCTGCGCAACGCCGGCGAGGCCGGCCTCCTGGCGTACCTGCAGGACGTGGCCCCGGCGGGCGTGTGGTGGGACGAGGTCAGGATAACGACGCGCCCGCCGCTAGATCGGGAAGCGCGCATGCGGGCAGGCGACTTCGTGGCGGACGTCTTGCGCTCGAGCGCCGAGCGCGCTCACGACGCGCCGGAGGCGGTCGCCCGGCTGGTGGAGGAGCTCCTCGGGAACAGGAGCCTCCAGGCCGTCAGGCAGGAGCTCGACCTGGAGCGGCTATCGACCGAGGCGGCCGACATCTGGGCGGAAGCGGAGACCCTCGCTTTCGACCTGCTCGACGCCCCACCGGAAAGCGGGGTCTAGGGCATGCACCTCGGCAGGGTGGAGGTGCACGAGTTCCGCGGTCTGAGTGGGGTCGAGTTCGACCTCGCCCCGACCGCCACCCCTGGGCTCGTCGTCCTGGAGGGTCCGAACGAGGCGGGCAAGAGCACGCTCCTGGCGTTCGTCAGGGCGCTCGTCTTCCCGGAGTCGCGCGGCCAGGGCGAGCACCTCAAGGGGAGCATCACGCTTCACGATGGCGAGAACAGGTACCGGCTGGAGCGCAACGGCGGCCGCTCGACCACGAAGCTCGTGGACGCCCGGACGGGCGCGCAGCTGGACGGCGCGCGGCTGGCGGCCATCGTGGGCAACCTCGACGGCAACGTCTACCGCAACGTCTTCGCGTTCGGGTTGACGGAGTTGCAGGCGTTCGACGCGCTGACAGACGACGCCGTCAGGGAGCGGCTCTACTCCGCCGCGGTGGCGGGCGCGGGCCGCAGCGCGAGCGCGGCGACGACCAAGCTGGAGGCGGTGACAGACAAGCTTCTCAAACCGCGCGCCCAGTCGGTCCTCGGCGACCTCGCGCGCGACCTCGCCGAGGCGCGCAGGGGCGCGGCGCAGGCGGCCTCGGAAGCGAGGCGCTACGAGCAACTTACCGCCGAGCTGGCCGCGATCGCCGCGGAGGCAGAAGCCCTACGCTCGGACCAGCGGGAGGCCGCCGACAGCGCGGCCTGGCACGAGAAGCTGCTGCAGCTCTGGCCGGACTGGAGCGGGCGCGCCGGCGCGCTCGACGACCTTGGGCAGTTGGAGCTCGAGGAGGGCGCCCTGAACGCGCCCGGGGCGGGGGGCACGCCCCCCAGCGTCTGGCTGCGCAGCGCGGGCGCGATCCGGTCCTTGCACGCGGACCTGGGCGCCTACCGCCGCGCCAAAGTGGACGTCATGGAGCTGGAAGCCGAACAGCGCGGCCTCGTCGAGACGAGCCTGAACGGACTGCGCAGTTTGGGGCCCCAATGGGGACCACCGCGCCTGGCGGCCTTCACGGAGGCCGGAGCCTGGAAGGCGCACGCCGAGGCTGCCAGGGCCGCCGCCGCCGCGGCCACGACCGCGCTCAACCAGTCCGAAGGCGCGCTGGATACGGCGAGGCACGAGCTGAGCGCCGCCGAGCGCGACCTAGCGTTCGCGTCCGCGCGCGTGGAGACGTGGGCGACCAAGGCGGGCCGGCCCACCCAAGGTCCGAGCGTCGACCCCCGCAGAGCGTTGGAGACCCTCCTAGCAAGGGCGCGCGAGCGCCGGCTCGGCGTGGCGACGCTGCTCGACCGCTTCGACGAGCTGAGCGCCGCGCGCTCGCGCCACGCGGACCTGCTCGCGAAGCTGCAGGCGGCGGGCGAACGCGATCGGGGCGCGCTCGCCGTCCGCTGGTCGGCGTGGACGCTGGCCGTCCTCGGCGCCGCGGGCATGGCGTTCGTCGAATGGCAGACGCGCAGGACCGTCGCCGGCGCCGCGGCGGCCATAGGCGTCGCGCTCGGGTTCCTGCTCTGGCCCCTGCGCGGCAGGACGGCGGCCGACTCCGCTCTGGCGGAGCTGCGCGCGAACGCCGCAGAGGCGAGCCTCGACCTCGGGCGCTCCGAGGCCGCCCTCGGCGAGGCACGCGCCCGCCTCGGGCTCGCCGAGGGCGCCGGCGCGCCGGAAGCCCGCGCCGCCGCCAGGGAAGTGGAGGACCGGCTCACCTTCCTGGAGGAGGGCGCGGCCGTCCTGGAAGCGCAGGCCGGCGCCGGCGCCGAGCTCGCCCACCGGCGCAGGGCCGTTACCCAGGGGGAGGCGCGGCTCGCGGCCCTGGCCGCGGCCAGGAGCGCCGGCGCGGCCGAGTGGGACGCCTGGTGCCGGTCCGTCGGCGCGCCCAGCGGGGCTACGCCCGAGACCATGCCGGAGCTGCTCGCGAGAATCGCCGACCTGCAGGTCAGGGTGGCGAGGCTCACGGCCGTGACCGTGAGGCTCAAGGAGGCCCGCGCGTCCGCCAGGACGTTCGAGGACCGCACGAACGCGCTGGCGCGCGAGCTGGAGCGCCCCTTCGACGGCCTCGGCCCCACCGTGGCGGTGAGCGAGTGGCTGCAGTCCGTGGAGAGGGCCGAGGCGCTGGAGCGGGGCTTGGCCGAGCGGCGCGAGCGCCTGGTGGACGTGATCCGAACCGGGCAGCAGAAGCTCGAGGCCCTCTTCGGCGTCCGGGCGGCCGAGGCGGCGGCGGTGCTCGATGAACGCGACCCGCGGGCTTGGGAGCATGCCCTGGCCCAGAGCCGGGCTAGCTCCGGCCACCTGGGCGGGCAGGTCGACGACCTCACGCGCAGGACCGGCGCGCTGAAGCAGACCTTGAGCGACCTCGGGCGCTCGGCGGACCTGGCCGGCTACCTGGCCACCATGGACGCTCTGGCCAACGAGGCGCGCTCCGAGGCCCGCCGGTGGCTCGTCGCTCGACTCGCCAAGGACCTCATCGCCTCCACGAAGGCCGCCTACGAACGCGAGAAGGTGCCCGAGGTGCTGCGCAGGACGGGTCACCACCTCGCCGACGTGACGGGTGGACGCTACGTGCGCGTCCACCTCGCCGAGGACAGCGCGCTGCGCGCGTTCACCAGCGCCGACGAACCGTTCGACGTCGGCCTGCTGAGCCGCGGCACGCAGGAGCAGCTCTACCTCGCCATCCGGTTCGGTCTCGTCGAGTCGTTCTCGGCCGGCAACGTAGCGCTGCCTCTGGTCCTCGACGAGGTCCTGGTCAACGCCGACCCCGAGCGCGCGGAGCGCTTGGCGGGCGTCCTCGCCAAACTGGCCGAGCGGCATCAGCTCCTCTACCTGACATGTCACCCGGAGACGGCCCGGCTGCTCCTCGGGTTGGCCGGCAGGCGCGCGGTGCACCTCAAGCTGCCCGCTACGAGCTGAGGTCGCGAGCGACCACCGACGATCCGGTGCGTCTGCGCCGTTCGTTTCGGCGCGTGACGCCGCGGGCTATCGGCAGCCCCCCGCTTGACAGCCGGTCGGTTACCACCGCAATATGACTACTGAGTCAGTAGTCATATTGGGACGCTTACCCCGGCCGCAGGCTCGGGCTTAGCGCCACCGACCACGGAAGGGAAGAGTTGAGCGCGCTCCCACGCCCGACCACCGCACGCGGCGAAGCGACCCGCGGCAAGCTGCTCGCCGCGGCCGAGGCCGAGTTCGGCGAGAACGGCTTCGCCTCCACGGCCGTCTCCGACATCACGCGGCGGGCCGGGGTGGCCCAGGGCACCTTCTACCTCTACTTCCCCACCAAGGCCGATGCCCTGCGCCAGCTCGTGCAGGACATGGGGCGCCAGCTCAGGCACGCCCTCACGGAGGGGACCGCCGGGGCGAGAGACCGCCTCGAGGTCGAGAGGCTCGGCCTCGAGGCGTTCATCGACTTCGCCCTCGAGCACCAGAACCTGTACAAGGTCGTCATGGAGTCGCAGTTCGTCGACGACTCCATCTACCGCGAGTACTACCAGACGCTCGCCGACTCCTACACGGTCAACCTGCAGCGCGCGCAGGCGCGCGGCGAGCTGCGTACCGTCGACGCCAGCGCCCAGGCCTGGGCGCTGATGGGCGTGGCGCACTTCCTGGGCTTGCGCTACGCCATCTGGGAGCGCAGCAGGCCGCCTCGGAACGTGCTGGACGCCACCTTCGACCTGCTCGCGCATGGGATCGCGCCCGGCGGGGAGCGCGGAGCATGAGCCGGCCGCCAGCGGGGCCGACGTGAGCCGCCCGCCGTTCACAGGCAGGGGCGCGGCATGAGCCGCCCAGGGGTCACCGGCCTCGGAACGTACGTTCCAGTCGGCAGGCTCTCGGCGGCCGAGCTCGCCGCCGCCAGCGGGCTCCCCGAATGGGTGGTGAGGGACAAGCTCGGCATCGCTCAGCGCGTCCTGCCCGGCCCCGACGACCACCCGACGGCGATGGGGGTATGGGCGGCCGAGCGTGCGCTGGCCGACGCGAACGTGCAGCCGGAGGACGTGGACGTCGTCGTCTCGATCACGGAGGAGCACAAGGAGTACCCGGTCTGGACGGCCGGCATCAAGCTCGCCTACGACGTCGGGGCGCGCAACGCCTACGCCTACGACATCGGGCAGAAGTGCGGCACGGCCGTCCTCGGCCTCAAGCAGGCGCGCGACCTCCTCAAGGCCGACGAGAGCGTGAACGTCGTGCTGGTGGCCGGGGGCTACCGGAACTCCGACCTCATCGACCTCGAGGACCCCGACGTGCGCTTCATGTACAACCTGGGCGCCGGGGCCGGGGCCGCGGTGGTGCAACGGGACGCCGGCCACGAGCTGCTCGGCTCGAGCATCGTGACGGACGGCAGCTTCTCGCTCGACGTCCTCGTGCCGGTCGGCGGCACGAAGGCGCCCCTGACGCGCGATAACGTCGTCGACTACCGCCTGCGCGTCACCGACCCGGCCGGCATGAAGACGCGCCTCGAGCCCGTCAGCCTGGAGAACTTCGTGCGCGTAGTCGAGGAGGCCGTGGCGCGCAGCGGCGCGACCGCCTCGGACATCGCGTACCTCGCCATGCTGCACGTCAAGCGCAGCGCACATGACTACCTCCTCCAGCGCTTGGGGTTGAGCGACGAGCAGAGCGTCTACCTGAGCGACTACGGCCATCTCGGGCAGGTGGACCAGCTCCTCTCCCTCGAGCTCGCGCGCGACCAGGGCCGGCTGCGCCCGGGCGACCTCGCCGTCGCGGTCGCCGCCGGCGTCGGCTACGTGTGGAACGCCATCGCGCTCCGCTGGGGGGAGCCGTGATCCTCGACGTCGCCGCCCGCCGCGCCGACCTCACGCCGGAGCGCGACGCCCTCTGGTGGGAGGGCCGTTGGCACACCTACGCCGAGCTGAACGAGCGCGCGCAGCGCGCGGCGGCCCTCCTGGCGAGCATGGGCGTCGGCAAGGGCGACCGGGTGACGATCGCGGCGCATAACCACATCGCGCACGTCGACCTGATCCTGGCGACCGCCAAGCTCGGCTTCGTGTACACCCCCCTCAACGTGCGCCTCTCCGAGGCGGAGCTGCGCGGCCTCGGAGAGTACCTGCGCCCGAGCGTCGTGCTGCACGACGCGGAGCATGCGGGCTTGGCCGGCGCGACGGCCGAAGGGGCCGCGGCGGCGTCCGATACGGGAAGAGCCGCGGCCGCCGGGACGGCGCGCGCGAACCACGCGGTGGAGGCGGCGTCCACGACCACGCGCGACGTGGCAGCGGCGGCCCTCCTCGACCTCGCCGCCTTCGAGCGCGCGGTGTCGGCCGGGAACGCATCGGCAGGCGGAGCAGGGGCCCAGGGGGCCGACGCGCTCGACGCCGCCGATCTCCACGCCGCGCCGGCGCCAGACCTCGGCCCCGAGGACCCGCAGATGATCCTCCTCACCGGCGGCACGACGGGCCTGCCCAAGGGGGCCATGCTGCCGTACCGCCAGGTCTGCTACAACGCCGTCAACACCGTGTTCTCGTGGGGCCTGACCGACGGGGACTGCGTCGTGCAGGCCACGCCCTGCTACCACGCCGCCGTCAACGTCTTCCTCACGCCCCTCTTCCACCTGGGCGGCCGCACCATCATGCAGAGCCGGTTCGAACCGGCCGAGTACCTGCGGCTCGTCGAGGAGCTCGGCGCCACCATCCTCTTCCTCGTCCCGACCATGTACGGCATGCTCGCCGCCGACCCGAGCTTCGGCGCGCGCGACCTGAGCCGGGTCCGCTGGGCTATCTCGGGCGGGGCCGCGTGCCCGGAGCCCGTGCGCCACGCGTTCGCGGCGCGGGGCATCAGCTTCAGGCAGGGGTACGGGCTGACGGAGGCGGGCGTGAACTGCTTCGCCATCGAGCCGTCCGAGGCGGCCAAGCGGCCGGAGTCCGTCGGCAAGCCGCTCCTGCATGCGGAGGCCGTCGTCCGTCGCGCCGACGGGAGCCCGTGCGCGCCGGGCGAGGTCGGCGAGCTGACGCTGCGCGGCCCGCACGTGTTCTCCGGCTACTTCGAGCGGCCGGCGGCCACCGCCGAGGTCCTGAAGGACGGCTGGCTATGGACGGGCGACCTCGCCACCACCGACGAAGACGGCTTCTTCTCCATAGCGGGCAGGCGCAAGGAGATGTTCATCTCGGGCGGCGAGAACGTGTTCCCCGTCGAGGTGGAGAGAGCCCTCTACGATCACGCGGCCGTCGCTGAGTGCGCCGTCCTCGGTGTGCCCGACGAGCGCTGGGGCGAGGTCGGCCTGGCCGTCGTCGTCCTCAAGCCCGGCGCCGCCGCCACGGGCGACGAGCTGCGCGAGCACCTGCGTACGCGCGTGGCGCGCTACAAGGTGCCGAAGCACATCGAGATCGCCAGCAGCCTGCCCAAGAGCGGCGCAGGCAAGATCCTCAAGCGGGAGCTGGGGCAACGCTTCGAGCGCGCGGCGCGCGGGGAGAGCGGCGCGGCCGCCAGGCAACAGGCACCCCGTTCGCTCACGGTAGCGGTGGCGCGGCCGACGCGCCGCGACGAGGTCGCCGAGTCGGCGATCGGCTACGACCGGGCCGGCGCCGGCACCCCCGTCCTCCTGATCCACGGGAACTTCGCCAGCCACAGGTGGTGGCGGGAGCTCCTCGCCGACCCCCCGCCGGGCCTCGACCTCATCGCGCCCGACCTCCCCGGCTTCGCGCACTCCGACGACTTCCCCGAGGAGTGGCCCGCCGCGGAGTGGGTGGACGCCTGGGCGGACTCGCTGGCCGCGTTCTTGCGCGGGCTGGGCGTGGTGCGCGCCGGTGTAGTGGGGCACAGCCTCGGCGGCGCGGTCGCGCAGACGCTCGCCGCGCGCCACCCGGGGCTCGTCGCGCGGCTGCTCCTCGTCGACTCTGCGCCGCCCGCCGGCTACGTCACCCCGGACGAGCACTACCCGGCCCTCAGGGCCTACCGGCTCGACCGGGCCTTCCTTGCCGCCGCCCTCGCGGCCATCATGCCCACGCGGGTGCCGGAGAACATGAGCGACCTGGTGGACGACGCGCTCGCCATGGGTGAGCGGCATTACGAAGGCAACGCCCGCGCCCTCGCCGCCTACGACCTGTCGGGCCGTACGGCGGCCGTGCAAGTGCCCGTCACCGTCCTGCACGGCAGCCTCGACCTGCTGATAGGCGCCGCGGCCGCCGCGGCCACGGCCGCCGCCTACCCGAACGCTTCCCTCGTCACCTGGCAGGGGGTCGGCCACTCGCCGCCGCTCGAGGCCGCGGCCGCCTTCCGCGAACTGCTCGCCAAGACCTTCTCGAAGGGGGAACGCATGACATGAGCCCCGAGGGCGCCCGACCCGAGACCGAACCCGAGACCGCTCGGAAGACCCGAGCCGACCACCACCGGCGTACCCAGCCGCAACCCAGACCCGTTCGACACCGGGAAAGACCCGGAGCAACGAAGGAGGAAGAATGAAGCGCATCATCGCAACCCTCGTAGTCGCGCTCTTCGCCGTCGCCACGGCGCAAGGCGTGACCATCGGCGTGCTCTCGCCCCTCACGGGCGGCGCGGCCGGCACCGGCCAGGCGCAGAAGGCCGGCTTCGAGCTCGCCCTCGCCGAGATCAACGCGGCCGGCGGCGTGCTCGGCCAGCCCCTCGAGATCGTCATCGAGGACACGAAGGCCGACGCCGCCACCGGCGTCGCCGCCTTCGAGAAGCTCATGACCGAGGACGGCGTCGAGTTCATCGCGGGCGGCTACTCGTCCGGCGTGACCCTCGCCCTCGTCGAGTCGTTCCGCACCTTCCAGCCCGTCGTGTCGTGGATCGGTGGCGCCGTCTCGGGCGTCGGCATCGACGGCTTCGACGGCATCGAGGAGCTCCTGGGCGCGGAGCCCTGGTTCTTCCACGTGCACCCGTGGGACTACCAGAACACCGAGGCAAGCACGGCCTTCATGGCCAGCACGGGCGTGAAGAGCGTCGCCCTGCTGCATGAGGACTCCGCGTTCGGCGGCCCGGGCGCCATCGCCGCGGCCGGCCTGCTCCAGGACGCCGGCATGAGCGTCCCGCTCGTAGAGGCCTTCAAGTCGACCCTCACGGGCGGCACCGGCGACTTCCGCGCGACCATCGCCAAGGCGGCCGCGTCCGGCGCCGACGCCCTCTTCTGGATCGGCTACGACTCCGACGTCGTGCCCCTCACGAGCCAGATCCGCGAGCTCAAGTACGACCCGCAGTACATCTTCGGCGCCCCTCCGGGATGGCCGAGCGAGTTCGACGCGGCCCCCGAGGCGCAGTGCGTGACCGGCCTGATCGGCTACCTGCCCAACCTCCCGAACGCCGAGGCGAAGACCTTCCTCGACGCCTACGTCGCCATGCACGGCAAGGCGCCCGACAACTACATGGCCGCGCTCGCGTACGCCCAGCTCTGGAGCTACGCCGACGCCATCAACGCCGCCGGCACCACCGACCAGGACGCGGTGATCGCGGCCCTGCAGAACGGCACCTTCCGGTCGCCGATGGGCGAGTGGAGCTTCAAGCCGTCCGTCATCGCCCTGCACCAGGGCTTCGGCTCCGAGATGTGGAACGTCTTCCAGTTCCAGGACGGCGTCCGCGAGATCGTCTGGCCGCTCGCGCGCGCCACGGCGCCGCTGGCTAGCTGCCGGTAAGGCTGACCGCTTCGGTCGGGGGGGGCGCTCTCCTCACGCCCTCCCCGACCGAAGGCCCCGAGACCACCATGGACCTGTCTCTCCTGCCCCAAGCCATCGTGTCCGGCGTGCTCGCCTCCGGGCTCTACGCGCTCGTGTCCGTAGGGCTGGCGCTGGCCATCGGCGTCATCGGGATCGTCAACTTCGCGCACGGCGAGTTCTTCATGGTGGGCGCGTTCCTCGCCTATCAGCTGTTCGTCGGCTTCGGGTTCGACCCGCTGCTGTCGCTTCTCTTCGTGGCGCCGGCCCTCGCCGTGATCGGCGCGCTCATCTACCTATCTTCCATCCGCTTCGTGCTGCGGGCGCCCGAGCTCAACCAGATGCTCCTGACCTTCGGCATAGGCATCATCTTGCAGAACCTGGCCCTCCTGATCTGGGGCGGCGACCCCCGCACCATCGCGAACGTGCCCTACCGCTCGTTGGGCTTCCAGGTCGGCGGCGTGAGCATCGGCGCCGTGCCGCTCGGGAGCTTCGTAATCTCGCTCGTGCTCGTGGCCGGCCTCTACTGGATGCTCGCCTCGACGCCGTTGGGACGCGCCATGCGGGCCGTCGCGCAGAACCGCATCGGGGCTGGCCTCGTGGGGCTCGAGGTCGACCGCGTGTACCTCGTCGCCTTCGCCCTCTCCGCGCTCCTGGCCGGACTCGGCGGGGTGATGATCGGCGTCATACAGTCGCCCACCCCCACGGTCGGGCTCGGGTTCACGCTCAAGGCGTTCGCCATCGTCGTCCTCGCCGGGCTGGGCAACATCCGGGGCATCTTGGGGGCGGCGCTCACCGTCGCCCTGGCCGAGTCGCTCGTCGCGACGCTCGTGCCCAACGGCGACGCGCTGCGCAACATGGTCTTCTTCGCGATCATCTTCGTCGTGCTCGTGTGGCGCTCGCGGAGGGTCGCGTGAGGGGCCTTACTCGCGACCTGGTCGTCACGGCGGCCCTCGCCGTCCTCCTCGTGTTCCTGCCCGCCGTGCTTCGCGAGGTCTTCGGCCGGGCCTCCGTCAGCTACCTGTCGCTCGCCACGAACGCGCTCGTCCTCGCCGTCCTGGCACTGTCGTGGGACATGCTCGCGCGCACGGGCCAACTCTCGCTCGCCCACGCCGCCTTCACGGGCGCCGGGGCGTACACGGTGGCGGTCCTCTTCAAGCTCACCGGTGCGCCGCTCTGGCTCGGCATCCCCTTGGGCGGCCTCGCCGCCGCCGTGCTTGCGCTCGGCCTCGGCTCGGTGACGCTCCGGCTCTTCGGTATCTACTTCGCCATCGCGACCCTCGCGTTCACGGAGGTCCTCAAGGCCGCCGTGCAGCGCATGCCGACGGCCGTGGCGGGCGGGGCGGCCGGCATCAACGTGCCCGCCCTCTTCCGGCCCACGTTCGTCGCGGGCAGCATGGAGCGCTGGGAGGTCGCGTTCTTACGCAACCAGGGGTACTTCTGGGTCTACGCCGGCCTGCTGGTCGTGGCCGTCGTCATCTCCGTCGTGATCCAACGCTCGCGCCTGCGGGCGGCCTTCACGGCCGTACGTACGAACGAGCAGGTGGCCGGCGTGATGGGCGTGAACCCGGCGCGCATGAAGCTCCTCGCCTTCGTGCTCTCGAGCTTCGTCGCCGGGCTGCTCGGCGCCGTCGAGGCGCACCGTTTGGGCAGCGTGAGCCCGGACGGCGCCTTCTCGGTCCACACGACCGTCCTCGCCCTCGTGACGCCCATCTTCGGCGGCCTGTACACGACCCTCGGCCCCATCCTCGGGGCCACCGTCCTCGCCGGCATCGAGGAGACCCTCAAGCGCACCTTCTCCGAGGGGTACCTCATCGGCTACGGCATCGTCCTGGTAGCGTCCATCCTCTTCATGCCGCGCGGGCTCGTCGGCCTTGGGTCCAAGCTGTTCAAGCGCGGCGGAGCGAGCGCATCGGGCACGACCGGGGAGCGCGCATGAGCACCGTGTTGCGCGCCACCGGCTTGAGCAAGTCGTTCGGGGGACTGGTCGCGGTGAAGGACGTGTCGTTCGAGGCGGCACCCGGCGAGATCTTCGCGATCATCGGTCCCAACGGCGCGGGCAAGACGACGCTCCTCAACCTGGTCTCCGGCCTCCTCACGCCGACGTCCGGGAGACTCGAGCTCCTCGGCACGGACATCACGGCCATGCCGACCTACCGACGCTGCCGCCTGGGGTTGGGGCGCGCCTTCCAGGTCGTCCAGCCGTTCCCCGAGATGACGGTGGCCGAGAACGTCCTGGTCGGCGCACAGTTCGGCTCCGAGGGCGTCAGCAGCGTAGAGGCGCGCCGCCGCGCGGACCGGGCGCTCGAGCGCACCGGCCTGGACCGCCTGCGCGACCAGCCGGTCGAGGACCTCAACCTCCTCCAGGAGAAGCGCCTCGAGATAGCGCGGGCGCTCGCCACCCAGCCGAAGGTCCTCCTGCTGGACGAAGTGATGGCCGGCTTGCGTCCGGGGGAGGCGCGCCAAGCCGTGGAGCTCGTCCGCGGCGTGCGGGACGAGGGGATAACGGTGGTCTTCATCGAGCACGTCATGCCCGTCGTGCGCGACCTCGCCGACAGGGTGCTGGTCATGGACCACGGCTCCGAGCTGGCGCGCGGCACGTACGCCGAGGTGACGAGCGACCCACGCGTCGTGGAGGCGTACCTCGGCGTCGAGGACGACGGCTCCCGGGACGGTGCGGAGCGAGCCGGCGTGACGTCGGCGGACGTGTCATCGACCGAGGTGCCGTCGGCCGAGGTGCCGTCGGTCCACGACGCGCCCGGCGGCGACACGGGCGACACGCCTGGAAAGGACGCCTAGATGGGACGGGCGCTCGAGATCAGCGGCCTGCGGGCCGGTTACGGCAAGATCACGGTCCTCTGGGACGTCGACCTGCACGTGGACGAGGGCGAGCTCGTCACCATCATCGGCGCCAACGGCGCGGGCAAGACGACGCTGCTGCGCACTATCAGCGGCCTCGTGCAGGCTCGAGCGGGCAGCATGAGCGCCTTCGGCGCCACGTCGCTCCTCGGCTCGAGCGCGGCGCGCATCGTCCGCTCCGGCATCGGGCACGTGCCGGAAGGGCGTCAGCTCTTCCCCCTCATGACCGTGCGCGAGAACCTCGAGAGCGGCGCGGAGTACCTGAGCCGCGCCAAGCCGAACGCGGCGCGCAACCGCAAGCTCGTCTTCGACCTCTTCCCGCGCCTGGCCGAGCGCGGCGCGCAGCTCGCCGGCACGCTCTCCGGCGGCGAACGACAGATGCTCGCCATCGGCAGAGCGTTGATGAGCGACCCGCGCCTACTGCTCGTCGACGAACCGTCGCTCGGCCTCTCGCCGGCGCTGTCGCTGACAGTCTTCCGCGCCCTGAGGCAGATCAACGCGGAGGGCGTCACCGTCGTGCTCGTCGAGCAGAACGTGCAGCAGTCCTTGAGCATCGCGGACCGCGCCTACGTGCTGGAGAACGGCGAGGTCGTCAAGGAGGGCAGCGGGCGGGAGCTGCTCGGGGATCCCGGGGTGAGGGCGGCGTATCTGTCGCTGTGAACGGAGAGGGGTCCAAGGACGCGGTGCTACGGTCGCTGGCTATCGTCGCCTGCCTATGACATGGACTCAAGATACCCGCCTTGTCATGGCTGACAGACAACATGGAGCCGGCTGGGCTCCGATCGAAGCGATGCCAGTGCCTATTGTCTTATGGCCATAATATGGCAGTGAAGATGACCTTCAGCCTGGATGAGGCCACAGCTGACCGGCTTCAGCGGACCTCCGAAGCCTTGAGGAAGCCCAAGAGCGAGATCGTCCGCGAAGCCATCCAGGATTACGCAGAGCGTGTCGGCAAGCTGAGCGAAGCGTAGAGAAGACGCCTTCTGCAGGTGTTCGACGAGTTGGTTCCGGCGATAGCCGCGCGACCACAGGTCGAGATCGACCGAGAGATCGAACTGGTGCGAGAGAGTAGACGTGGCGGCGGCAGACTGTCAGGTAAGGGCTTGTCCGGAAGCTCAGATAAGCCGCTACGCAATACACGTCGGTGAAGAGGCCAAGGGGTCGTGAAGCGGATCTGGCGATCGCTGCTTGCGCTCTCGCCAGGGACGCCAAGCTCTGGACGGTCAACACGGCAGACTTCAGCGATATCCCGGGTCTCGAGGTCGTCGGCTAGCCTGGCAGCGACCTTCCTCACGTAGACACCGCGCCACGAGCGTATGTACTTAAGCGCTCATTCACCCGCCCCGACCGCCACGCCGACCATCACGTGCAGCGCGGCGTCGTGCTCCGGCAGATCCGAGGGGTTGTCACGCGCCAGCACGAGGGTCACCGGCAAGGCGGAGGCGGCTCGGCCCTGCTCATCGGCGCTCGCTTGGTCTCGCGAACCGCCCGCCGGCGCCTCGAACTCCACCTCGCCCGTGAACGGGACCAAGCCGTCCACCATCCACTCCGCCTGGGCGCTAACGAAGCCCTGGCCCAACACGGTGCCGTCTTGCGCCACGACGCTCACGGGGAACGACCCCTCGAAGTACCAGGGCCCGACGGCCTCGCCGCTGAGCCGTACCGGGCTCGTCATGAGGTCGCCCGCGGCCGGCTCGTCGAGCCGGATGAAGGGGGCGAGGTCGGACGTGCCCGCGCGCGGCCACTCGACGGGCTCGACCTCGTCACCGACCGTAACCGTGGCGTTCGCGAGCACTTCGTCGAACCGGGCGAGCGTCGCCCCGCGCTGCTCGGCCGTGTACTCCTTCACCGCGCCCTCCGGGTAGTTGCCGAACTGCGACTCCACGACGCGGGTCGTGAACTCGTAGCAAGCACCAGCGACGAAGAGGCGGCGCTCCTCACCGTTGTAGTACGTGCCGGCAGCGCCTTCGCCAAGACCGCCGAAGCGGGAGGTGGCGGGACCGGCAGGCGCTCCGCCGCCGGTCTCCGCGGTCGAGTCCCTCTCCGCGGAGCCGCCAACGTCTTGGCCGACGCTTTCGCGCATAGGCACGACCAGTCCGGGCTGCAGGTCCTGGTAACCGTCCGGCTGAGCGAGCAGGCAGCTCAACCGGCTCGTGAGACCTTTGCGGAGCGTCACGCTCATGCCCGCGGCGCGGAAGTTCGTCCCGGCGAAGGCGCCTTCGGGCATGTAGAAGCAGTAGTCGAAGCCGTCGTCACACGGGGGGATGGTCGAGGCGATCGGCAGGGGCTGCCCGGTCGTGGCGAGCGCCAACTCGGCCGGGTACGTGAGGGTAACTACTCCTCCCGCCACGGTCAGAGCGTTCGGCGGCGCGGCGGCGTCCGTAGCCGCCTCGGTCCCCTGGCCGCCCTCCTCCTCGTGGTCTGCGCCTTGTCCGTTCACGGGCGACCCTGGCTGCTGGGCATCTCCCGCCGGAGCCGCGTCCCGAGCGCCCGTCGCCGTCCCGGCCGGCTGGGCGTCAGCGGGCCTCGAACCCTCGAGGAGACCTGCGAAGCCGTCGTCCGGCACCGTGGCCACCTGCTGGTCGCGAGCCGAGCCGACGCGGACCGAGGACGGTACCTCTTGGGCCTGGGCATCCTCCGCCACCCGATCGGACGGCGTGTCGGCCGGCCCTTGTCGAGACGCGGCACCGGTGGCCACGCCCTCCCCCGACGCCGGCTCGCCACCGCCGCTCAGCCGCGTGTACAAGACGGCCACGATGGCGACCGCTATGAGGACGAACATGGCCACTCGCTGGGTGGGCCTCATGCCTCGATATTGCCCGAGTCAACATGAGGTCTCGCCGCTCCGGACACATCTGAGCTTAATGTGGCGGCAACGTTCACGTCGGCAACGCACTTTCCAGCTCGGCGACCGCGGCGGGCAGCACATCCGCGATGCGCGCCTCCAGGCGCAGCTCCACCTCGCCGTCGGCGCGGGTCGGGCCGTGGTTGACGACGGCGACCGCCTTGCCCTGCGTATGCGCCGCGCGCACGAAGCGGTAGCCCGAGAAGACCTCCAGCGACGAGCCGAGGACCACCAATCCGTCGGCCGCCGCGAGCCGATCCCACGCCCGCTCCAGCCGCGGCCTCGGCACGTTCTCGCCGAAGAAGATGACGTCGGGCTTCATCACGCCGCCGCAGACCGCGCAGACGGGTACCGCGAACGTGCGCGCGACCTCGGGGTCGACCGCCGCGTCGCCGTCCGGCAGCAGCGGCACCGCGTCCGGCACGAACCCGGGGTTGGCCGTCAACATGCGCTGCTGGTAACCCTCACGTTCCTCGCGCGCGCCGCAGTTCAAGCAGACGACGAGCGCGAGGTCACCGTGCAGCTCGACGAGTTCCCGGGTGCCGGCCTTGCGGTGTAGGCCGTCGACGTTCTGCGTCACGACGCCTGTGAGCCTGCCGAGGTCCTCGAGTCTAGCGACCGCGGCGTGGCCCGCGTTCGGGGCGCGCTGTGCCATGTGCGCCCAGCCGACCGCGCTGCGCGACCAGTACCGCCGGCGCGCCTCCTCGCCGCGGACGAACTCCTGGTAGGTCATCGGCTTGGGCGCGGGCGCCCGGCGGTTAACGCCGCGGTAGTCGGGGATACCGGAGTCCGTGCTGATCCCGGCGCCCGTCAAGACGAGGCTACGGTGGAGGGCAAGGAAGGCGGCGAGCGCGTGGACGTCGGACGGCGTGACGGCAGGCGGCCGCGCGCTTGGCTGTTCCTCGGTCATGGGAGATGCTACCCAGGCGCTGGAGGCCGGAGCCGCTCCATGAGCACGCTGCTGGCACGCGTCCAATCATCGGTCCGGATCGCCATGCGAAGCCGCTACACGAGCGAAGCCGCTACACGAGCACGCAGCCGGCACGCTTCGGACGCCATGCATGCCGGCCAGCCGCTCGGCGCGTGCAGACGAGCGTAGGCGAGCGCCGTCGCGTCGTGCCGGTGCACCTGCACAGCGCGCGTCGGGAGCCGGAGCTACACTGCGCCGTTCAACTTCCCACGCTTGTGGTGCAGGTGCTGGCCCGAGGGGGAGGCCGGACACGGGAGGTGTCGTGCTGATGTTCCGCAGATCGTTCCTGTTGGCGTTGGGTCTCCTGATGTGGACGATAGGGTGCGGCGGTTCCGGCCCCGCCGGCGGCGGTGGCGGCGGGCCCCGCACCTTCGAGACACCGGCCGCCCTCCTCGCGGCGGCCGCGCCCGTGTGGGAACCGAGCGGCGCGACCGAGCAGGTCGGGAGCCTGACGTTCAAGGTGCCGGCAGGGTGGCAGGAAGGGGCGAACGGGGGCGGCGCCGTCATGGAGTCGCCGCCCGACAAGTTCGGCGCGACGTGCATCATCGCGGTCGAGGCCCCGCGGCCTGTCGCCACCGGCGAAGAAGCGCGCTACGCGCAGGCCCTGGAAGCGGCCAGCGCCCTCCTCGTGGAACCGGGTGACCGGCTCACGGACGACTTCGAGGGGCCGGACCCGTTGTCGCGCGCCTCGCGCGGGGCCAGCGGTAACGGCTGGGACTACCGGGCCCTGACCATGCGGCTCATCCAGGCGGACGGCTCCGTCTACGACGTCTTGTCCCTGGTGGTCCGGTTCGGGTCGCAGGCCGTGCCTGTCATAGCGGTCGAGCCGATGAGCACCTTGCGCTGTGTCAGCTACGACGGCGAGTTCGGGGTGGACGTCGCCAACGTCCTCTACTCGCTCGATCTCGGCTCCCCGGCTTACGACCACGCGCTGGAGTCCAGTCTGATCGGGGAGTGGTTCTCGAGCGACGGCAGCGCCGGCAACCTTTACGTGTTCGGAGCCAACGGACACTACATCGACGCCTCCGCGGTGGGCGGCGTGGTGGAGGTGACGCCCGGCGAGTGGCGTGACCGCTACGCGAGCTGGGCGGGCACGGGCGATTGGGCGGCGGTGGGCGATACGTTGGCGTTCTTCCCGACCGGCGGGCAGCCTACCGGTCACTTCGCGACGCGCTTCGAGGTGCGCGACTCTTCCGGGGTCTGGCGGGAGTCGTTGTGCTGGACGAACGCGTACGAGGGTGAGCCGTACATGTACTGCACGCGGCGGCAAGAGTGAGTCGCCTGCGGCGGACGCCCATGGCGGGCGCTGGCGACGGGTGCCACCCTGGAACCTCCGGCCGGCGCCTCCGGCGGGGGTAGGTCACGCGGTCGGCGCGGTACCATCGGAAGATGCTGAACCACGATACGTACGCTTCCCTCATCCAGCAGGGGCGGCTCGCAGGCGCGGACTACGTCGAGGTCTACGTCGAGCGTTGGCGCCGCCGTCACCTGCGGACCATCGACGGCCAGGTCGAGGACGCCACGAGCGCCCTCGAGCACGGCGCCGGCATCCGGCTGTTCTTCGGCACGGACGTCGTCTACGGCTACACGAACGACCTGACCGACGCGGCGCTGGGCGAGCTTCTCGGCAGCCTGGTGGCCGTGCGCGGCGGTGCAGGCACCCCTGGGGCGCCCGGAACGCCCGACGCGAAGGGCCGCGGCGGGCTCGACCTGCGTAGGCTGGACGCCGGCCCGGACATCCACGCGCCCAGCGTGCCGTTCGACGCGCGCGACAAGGCCTGGCGCCTCGAACGCCTCCGCGAGCTCGACGCAGGCGCGCGCCTGGCACCCGAGATCAAGCAGGTGGAGGCGCGGCTCCTCGAGTGGGAGCAGGACGTGAGCGTCGCCACCTCGGACGGCGCCGTGGTGGACGACAGGCGCGTCCGCACGCGCCTGATCGCCCAGGCCATCGCGTCGGACGGCAAGGACACCCAGACGGCCCACGACGGCCCGGGGCTGTCGCTGGGACTCGAGCTCCTCGACGCCTACCCGCCGGCGGAGATCGGGATGCGCGCGGCCGAGGTCGCCCTCCTGAACCTGCGCGCGCGCAAGGCGCCGGCCGGCTCCATGCCCGTCGTCATCGGCAACGCCTTCGGCGGGGTCATCTTCCACGAGGCCCTCGGCCACCTGCTCGAGACGACCTCGGTGGCGCGCAACGCTTCCGCGCTCACGGGCAAGCTCGGCGAGCAGGTCGCTTCGGAGGTCGTCACCTACGTCGACGACGGCACGACGGCCAACGGCTGGGGCTCCTCGCGCTTCGACGACGAGGGCTTGCCGACCGAGCGCACCGTGCTCATCCGCGACGGCGTCCTCGAGAGCTACATGGTCGACCGCTGGGGCTCGCGCATGACCGGCTACCGCGCCACCGGCTCTGGCCGGCGCCAGGACTACACGTTCGCGCCGACGTCACGCATGCGCAACACGTTCGTCCTCCCGGGCAGCACGCCCAAGGCGGACCTGTTCAAGGGCGTCGAGCTGGGCCTCTATGCCAAGTCGATGGGCGGCGGCCAGGTCCGGCCCGGTTCGGGCGAGTACAACTTCGCCGTCAACGAGGGCTACATGATCAGGAACGGCGAGCTGGCGGAGCCCGTGCGCGGCGCCATGCTCGTCGGCAAGGGCCCCGAGTCCATCAAGCGCATCGTGGCCGTCTCCGACGACCTCTCGACCGCGCCAGGCATGTGCGGCTCCATGTCGGGGTCGTTGCCCGTCGAGGTGGGCCAACCGCACCTGCTCGTAAGCGAGATCATCGTGGGCGGGGAGGCCGCCTGAGGGCCAAGGCGTCGGCGACCCGCCGCCCGCGTCCTAGACGAGGTCAGAAGGCGCTCGCGCTCGGCAGCTGCTCGCGCGCCTGACGAGGTGCGTGCTGAGGAGCGTGCGCCCGCCGATGGCGCGCTCGGACGAGAGCTGCGCGACCAACTGCCTGGCGGCGCGCCGGCCGAGCTCGACGACGTCGGCCGCCACGGTCGTCACCCCGGCGGCCTCGGCCTCCGGACCGTCGCCGTAGCCGACGACCACGACGTCGTCCGGTACCCGCACGCCGGCCTGCCCGAGGGTCTCGGCCGCGGCGATGGCCATGAGGTAGTCCGCGGCGACCACGGCATCGAAGTCGTTCCCGGCCGCCACGAACTCCCGGAGCGCCCGCCGCGCCAGGTCCGGCGTGAAGCCGCCGACGAGCATGTGCCCCTCTGGCACGCGCAGGTCGTGCCGCAGGAGCTCGTCACGGAAGGCCAGCTCGCGCTCCCTGCTGTCGAGCTGCGAGGCGTCGCCGCCTATGTACACGGGTCGGCGTCTCCCGCAGTCGGAGACGACGTGCTGCATGAGCTGCTTGACGCCCTGGTGGTTGTCGAACATCACCGTCGGCTGGCCGGGGGCAGCGGAGTGGTGGCTGACGAGCGTCACCGGCAGCCCGGCCGCGGCCAGCCTGGCCAGGTCCGCGTCCCCGAGGGCGCTGGAGAGCACGAGCGCCCCTCGGGCACCCTGGGCGCTCCGCGCTCCCCGGGCGGTTCCCAAGGCGCGCTCCAGCAACGTTCCCACTTCGGCAGCGGACAGCCCGCCGAGCGCCACCGGTTCGAGCGACAACCCGTGCGCCGCCGCCACCTCCCCCGCCCCCTGGAGGACGCTGCGCTGGAACACCCCGTCCAGGTTGTTGAGGAGGGCGACGAGCACGCCCGGCTGGCCCGCGCCGACCTGCCACGCGGTTCCGGCCCGAGCGCGCGCCTCGGCGGCACCGGAGCGCGCCGGGTCGCCACGACGGCGCGAGTCGCTCAGGCGAGAGCGGGTCACGCGATCAGCTCCAGCTCGGCCCGGTTGGCCAGGGCGACCGCGCCCATCGCGCCGAGGCGGTTCGAGTAGGCCATGCTGAGCGAGACGTCCTCCAAGGCGCCAGCACCGAGCAGCGCCGTGGCCTCGGCGCCGAGCCGCGCGAGGAACCCCTCGCCCAGGTCCGTCACCCCGCCGACGAGCGACACGTTGGCCGGTTGCAGCACGGAGACGACCCACGCGAGGGGCCTGGCGAGCGCGGCCGCCAGCTCCGACAGGAGCTGCGCGGCGCCCGGGTCGCCGTCGCCCGCCGCCCGGCGCACGTTCAGGTACCGCTCGCCCCAGGGGAGCGCGCCGGGCCGCTCGCGCACGAGCTCGGCGGCGCGGGCCTTGAAGGCGCTCCAGCCGAGGTTCAGCTCATCGATCATCGGACCCGCGAGCTCGCTCCCGAAGTGCGCGCCGCTCGGGTGCAGCACGACGCCGAGCTCGAGGTCGTCGTCTAGGGTCATGCTCACGAGCGTGCCCGTAGGGGTGCGCTCCCCGAGGCCGTAGCTGAACTGCCCGAGCGCGCAGAGCTCGGCGAAGTTGCCCACGTGGACGGGCACGCCGAGCCGGTCCGTCAGCAGCCTGCCAAGCGGGACCTCGTCGACGATGCCGAGCACGGCGGAGCGCCTCACGACGCCGGTCCCCGGACGCACCCGCCCCGGCACGGCGACGCCTACCGCGAGGAGGGGCGCGTCCAGCTGCGGCACGAGCGCGACCACCGCGTCCTCCACCGCCTGCAGGACGGCGGAAGCTCCGGTCGTGGCCGTGCCGGTCGCGTCCATCGCGCCCCGCCCGGGCGCTATCGGCGCCGCGGCAGCCGGCTCCAGGACGTGCACGGCGCTCGTCTCCCCGGCCAGGTCGGCGAGGGCGGCGCTCACGCACTCGCTACCGAGGGCCACGCCGATGACCTGACGCGCCCGCGGGTTGAACGCGAGGAGCGTCGGGCGCTTGCCGCCGCTGCCGCTCGCCCGGCCGAGACCCTCCTCGACGACGAGCCCTTCGTCGATGAGCTCACCGACGAGGTTCGAGACGGTCGGCTTCGTGAGCCCCGTGACGGTCGCGAGCGCGGCGCGCGTGTTCACCTCGCCCTGGTAGAGCATGCGCAGCACCAAGCGGCGGTTGTGCTCCCTGAGCTGCTCGCGCGTGGCCTTGCTCGGCGTCATCTAGGATCGTCTGCCCCTGCTGGCCCGTTCGTAGATCATGTCGAGACCGCAGCCTACCTGGTCGCCGCGCTCGCCCGCAGCCGGCACTGCGCGGGGCGCGCGTCGCGCAAGACCTGCCAGGTGGCGGGGTCCTCTCCCCCGATCCCCCAGATCGCCACCCCGGCCGTCGCCAGACCGCGCCCGTCCAGGTCGCCGAGGCGCCCGGCCAACGTGAGGGCGTCCGACACGTACACGGTCTGGCGTGGCAGGCCGGTCACGTTCAGGTCGGCCGTCAACTCGCCGCTGTCCGGCTCGCGCGCGGCGTCGAGCTTGAACTGGTCGATCAGGCGCCGCGTCGCCTCCCACGTGGTCGCGGCCGCCGGGGGCCGTCCGCGCTTCCAGACGTAGCCGTAGAACGGGAGGCCGAGCTGGAGCTTCCCGGCACCCACCGCACCCAAGCCGTAGGTAACGACGTCCGCCACCCACGAGCGGGGCGCGACCGGCCCGGGCGGCTCGTTGCGGTTCGTGTAGTCGTACGTCATCACGTTGAAGACGTCCGCGACCGCGGCCAGGCGCGGCCAGTCCTGCGCCGCGGCGCTGGGGTAGCTGCCTGGCTCGGCCTCGGTCTTGGCGTGCACCGTGACGGAGAGGAGCTTGCCGCGCGCACGGAGGCCGGCGCCGAGGGCCTCGACGAACTCGCTGAAAGGCTCGCGCGTGCTCAGTGGGAACTCCTCGTAGTCGAGGTCGAGGCCGTCGTAACCGTTCTCGTCGACGAGAGCCAGGAGCGCGGCGACGTGGGCGCTCCTGCGCGGCTCGGCCAGGAAGCCCGAGTGTGTGGCGAACACGCTCGGCATCACGACCAGCCCGGCGCCCTTCCACGCCGCCACCTGCTCGCGCCAGTCGGCGCCCGCGCGCGACAGGACCCTGCCGTCGGCGTCGGGCGTGTACCAGAACGGGAAGACGACGTCCACGACGTCCGCGTTGGCGACGATCGTCTCGAAGCCGCCCGGATGATCCGATGACGGGTACCAGACGGCGACGCACCAGCTGGCGGCTTGCGCTCCCGCCGTCGTCAACGGCCCGCTGAGCAGGGCGAGCACCAGACCCGCCGCCTTCATACGCGTGCGGGCCAGGGCGGTGAGGCTCACGCCCGCGCTCCCACGCCCTCCGGCAACGAGACCGGCAGGGCACCCGTGGCCTGGATCTGGCCGCACAGCACGCGCGCCGCGGCCTCGGCCTGCGGGGTGCGCCGGCCGTAGGCGCAGATGGCGCGACCCACGTGATCGGCGACCACGACGTCAAGGGGGCTGCGCATGGCGACGAGCACAGGGTCGGCCCCGAGCGCGGCCAGGCGCCGCAGGAGCGCGAGCTGCGCCTCGTCGCCGGAGGCGTTGACCGTGGCGACGACGACCTCGCCCGCATCGCCGGCGGCGGCGCGAGCGCCACGCCAACGGGCCACGCGGGCCACGACCGCGTCGACCTCGCCCGTGTTCGCCCCGCGCGGGAAGCGCACTTCCGTGATCTCTGCGACGTACGCGCGCAGCGCGTCCGCCAACCCCAGCTCTTGCCCCGAGGTGGTCTCGGCGGGGGTGAGATCGCCCGCATCGACGCTCACGACCAGGACGGCATCGAGGGACGCGAGGCGCGGCTCGCCGCGCACGGCCGTGACGGCCGCCTCCGACGTGGCACGGGCCACCTCGCGGTGGAGCTCGGAGCCGATGACCGCGAGCGGCGGCAGCTCGCGCGGCAGGCGCTCGCGGACGGCCATGACGCGAGCCGAGCTCGCGGCGTCGGCACTGCCGAGGAGGCTCGCGACGATCTCCGCCTGATCCTCCAAGTGCCCAAGCAGGGCCAGGTCCGCACCCGCGGCAACGGCACGACGGGCACGCTCCACCCCGGACATGGCGCCGAACGCGTGCATGTCGAGGGCGTCGGTGATGACGAGCCCGTCGAAGTCGAGCTCGCCGCGGAGAAGGTCGCCGAGCACCGCGCGCGAGTGGGTGCCGACCGCGTCGGGGTCGATGGCCGGGTAGTACGCGTGGCAGGTCATGACGGCGGCCACCCCGGCGGCGATGGCGGCGCGGAACGGCACCAGCTCGCGCCGCGCCAGGGTGGCGAGCGGCACGTCGATGACGGGGGCGCCGTGGTGGCTGTCCTGGCGGGTATCGCCGTGGCCCGGGAAGTGCTTGGCGGTGGCCAGCACGCCGGTCGACTGCATGCCCACGATGAGCTGAGCCCCGAGCCGGCCCGCCAGGTCGGGGTCGGAGCCGAACACCCGCACCCCCATGACGTCGCTCTCCGGGCGGGTGGCGAGGTCCAGCACCGGCGCGAAGTTCATGTTGCAGCCCAGCGCGAGGAGCTCCATCCCGAGCACCACGCCGGTGGCGCGAGCGGCTTCCTCCCCCGTCGGTATCGAGCAGCCCGCCGCCACCGCACCCAACGCCATGTTGCCTGGCAGCTCCGTGGCGCCGTCCGTCACGGCCATGAGCTGGCCGCCCTCCTGGTCGATGCCGATGATGGGAGGCGGGAACCCGCCCTCGGCAGCCGCGGCCATGAGCGAGACGTTCAGCGCCCGCAACTGCTCGAGCGAGGCGAAGTTGTACCGAAAGAGGCAGACGGCACCAACGGAGCCGCGCCTCAGCGCATCCAGCACCCACTCCGGCGCCGTGTGGCCGCGGAAGCTGACCATGCACGGGGCGGCACTCCTGCTAGCCATGGCGCCTAACCTTTCGAGCCCGTCAGGGCGATGCCCTCGGTGAAGTAACGCTGCGTGAGGATGAAGATGACTAGGACGGGGATCACGAACAGGACGCTGGCCGTCATGATGTCTTGCCACGGGATGGGCGACTCCTGCAGGTTGTTCTTCTGCGCCACGTAGATGGGCATGGTGAAGAGCTCGGCCTTCTGCAGGTAGAGGAGCGGCTGGACGAGGTTGTTCCACTGGCCGACGAAGAGGAAGACCGTCACCGTCGCGATGGCGGGGCGCGAGAGCGGCAGGATGATGAGCCACAGCATCTGGAGCGGGTTGGCGCCGTCGATGGCGGCGGACTCGTCCAGCTCGCGCGGGAGCGTCAGCATGAACTGGCGCAGGAGGAACACGAGCGACGCGCCCCCCGCGAAGAAGCCCGGCAGCGTGATGGGGTTGAACGTCCGCAACCAGCCCAGCTCGTAGAAGAGGACGTACTGGGGAACCAGCGTCGCCTGCGCCGGGAGCATGAGCGTGCCGAGCATGAGCGCGAACACGACGTTGCGGCCCGGCCACTGCAGGCGGCTGAAGGCGAAGGCGACCACCGTGAGGCTGGACACGGTGCCAAGGAGCACCACCAGCACGGTGTAGATGCTGTTGCCGTACGCGCGGTAGAAGTTCCTCTCGCCCAACTGCTTCGTGTAGTTGCTCCACTGCGGCGTCTCGGGGAAGAGCGAGAGCTGCGCCTGGCTCACCTCGTCGATGGTCTTGAGCGACGTGCCGCCCATCCAGGCGACCGGGAAGAGGAAGAAGATGCCCGCCGCGATGAGCACGGCGTAGAAGAGCGTGACGGCCGTCGCCTTCCACCCGCGGCGCCAGAAGACGTTATTCATAGTGCACCCACCTGCTGTAGCGGAACTGCGCGACCGTGAGCAGCACGATCAGCACCGCGAGGATCCAGCTCGCCGCCGCGCCCTGACCGATCTCGAGCTGCCTGAACGTGCGCACGAACAGGAAGTAGGCGGCCGAGGCGAGGCTCTGCTCCGTCTGCGTGTTCTGGATGATGTAGACGGACTCGAACGTCTGCAGCGCGGCGATGAGCCCGATGACGACGTTGTAGAACATGGCCGGCGAGATCATGGGCAGCGTGATGCGGAAGAACTTCTGCCAACCGGTGGCTCCGTCCACGCCGGCCGCCTCGTACATGCTCCTCGGCACGCCCTTGAGCGCGGCGAGGAAGATGAGCATGCCGGCGCCGGAGCTCCACATGGTGATGAGCACGAGCGACGGCTTCGACCAGAGCTCGCTGGAGAGCCAGAGCGGCACGCGGTTCGCGTCCGGGAACTGGGCGACGACCTGCCGGAAGAGCGAGAAGTGGTGGTTGGCGGTGCCGGCAGCGGCCGACGCGGCGTCGAACGCCTGGAAGTACCTCACCCCGTCGACGGTGGAGCCGAGCGCGAGGAGGCCGAACAGCAGGCCCAAGCCGCCGAAGAGCCACTTGCGGCCCCTGTCGCCGAGGCGCGCGTACCCCACGAGCGCGCAGGCCGCGACGAGCAGCCCGAGCAGCCAGAGGGGCGAGGCCGCGTGCTCGGCGAAGCCGGTGCGCAGGTAGTCGAGGCTGCCGGCCTCGCGCACGCTCGTGCGCAGCGTCACGAGGTCGGCGAAGGTGCCGAGCCGCTCGAGCACGTGCGGCACGAAGCTCCCGCCCGTTATGGCCCGCACGCCGAGGACCACGACCAGGATGGCGCCGAGGACCTCCACGACCGTGCGGGCGACCTGACGCCTGGTGGCCTCGGCGCCGCCGAACGCGAGCGCCGCGCATACCAGGACGCCGAGCAACGCCGGCAGGACGTACATGAGGGGACCGACGGGATCGGAGCGCGTGACGCCGATGAAGAAGGCGTTGAAGCTCTCGACGGCGAAGATGAACGAGCGGTAGAGCCAGCCGAACGGCGGGATGAGCTCGGCGAAGCGCTGCAGCGACACGTTGATGAAGCCGCCGTTGCTCGCGAGCATGTAGCGCCACGCGAGCAGGATGGCGGGGCCGCCCGCCAGGATGACCGGCATGTAGAACACGAGCCGGAAGAACGGCATGCCCCTTAGGGGCTGCGCGACCATGACCGCCATGGCGAGCGCGGTGCCGATCTGCAGGGGCACGCCGACGAGCGCGTAATAGAAGGAGTTGTACATGGCCTGCATGAAGCGGCGCCCTTGCGCGCCGAGCCCGCCGAGCAGGGTCTTGTAGTTCTCGAGGCCGATCCACTCGATCGAGCGCCCGAGCTTGTAATCGGTGAACGAGTAGTAGAGAGATAGGAGCGCCGGCCCGACCACGAAGATGACGAAGCCGATCAGCCACGGCGAGACGAGCGCGTAGCCCCAGAAGACGCGGCGCCGCTGCAGGACCCCGGCGCCGCGCGCGCCGGCGACCCCTTGGGCGAGGCGGCCGACCAGGTAGCTCCCGACGACGATGAACGCCACCGTGCCGAGCGACCAGTAGAAGTTGTGGAGTCTGGCTACGACTGCGGGGTCCACGCGCGGTTCGTCCTCGTCAGGAAGATAGGGCGGGGCCGCCGGCTAGCTGCGTGCACGGCGGCCCCGTGAGGCCTAGGACCTAGAGGTAGCCGTTGTCCTCGAGGATGGAGTCGTACTCCTCCTTGAGGGCGTTCTGCGTGTCCTCGAGGCTCTGTTGGTCGGACAGGTACATGCTCACCTGCTCGACGATGAGCGGGCGGAGCTCCGCACTGGCGCGGATGTCGGAGAAGGCGCGGCCGTAGTCGACGGCGGCGTCGAGCATGCTGTTCCAGACGGGGTTGGCGCGCAGCGCTTCCCACGCGTCCGTGCGCACGGGCGTGAAGCCCGCGACGTTGCTGAGGGCGATGGCGTTGTCGCGGCTGCCGATGAACTTCAGGAAGTCGACGGCGAGCTCCTTGTCCTTCGCGTAGGCGGGGACGGAGAGCCAGTCGGTGAAGACCTGGATGAGCGGCTGGCCGTTCTCGCCGGCCGGGTACGGGCCGATGGCGATGTTCTCCCAGAGCGGGTCGGACGTCGGGGGCATGTTCCACATCGGGAAGATGCCGCTGACCACGAGGCCGGAGGCGATGGGGTAGCCGCTGATGGGCGGCAGGCCGGCCGTCAGCTCGGTGGGGAGCACGGCACGGCGCCTGTCGTACATGAACTTGAGGGCCTCGGCCGTCGCCGCGCTGTCGAAGGCGCTGCTGCCGTCGGCGTTGTAGAGCTCGCCGCCCGCGCTCCAGATGTAGGCGATGAACTCCTGGGCGTCGAAGAGGCCGCCGCCGATGTCCATGAAGCCCATCTTCGTCATGGCGTTGTTCTCGACGCCGGAGTTGGCCGCCACGAACGCGACGGAGTCGGCGAACGTGAGAGGCGGGATGGCGCCGGCGTCAGCCGCGAGGTCCGGGCGGAAGAACATGGGGCGCGGGCTCATGAGGAGCGGGAGGCCGACCATGTGGCCGTCGAACTTGGCGACGTCGAGGGCGGCGGGCAGGAACTCGCCGAGCTCGCTCCAGTCCGCGAGGTACGGGTCGAGGTCGGCGAGCAGCGAGCCGAACGTGGCCGCGTACTCGGAGCCGAGGTAGACGATGTCGGGGCCGTCGCCCGTCGTGATCCAGCCGGCCACGGCCGCGTCGAAGTCGCCCCAGCCGCCCGTCAGGATGTCGAGCGTTACGTCCGGGTGGGTCTTCTGGAACTCGGGGAAGGCCGTGTCGCGGAACCAGTTGAGCGTGTCGTCCGTCAGGCCGGTGATGTAGATCTCGAGCGAGCGCTGCGCGTTGACGGTGCCGAGTAGCAGCCCGGCCAACGCGATCAGCATCAGGAACTTCTTCTTCATGCTTGCCTCCACGGTCTTCGTTCAGCGTACCTGGGTCCTGCTCGTTACTTGGCAGGCCCGTTCGTCGCCTTGAGCCGCTCGGCCTTCCGAGCAGGCCACTGTCGCAAGTCGCTGTTCCTCGTCACCTCCCTAGGCGGGGCCTCACGAGACCGGTCGGTTAGTAAGGCCAGGTTACTTACTATGCTTGGGTCAAGGTTAGGGGGGCGACGGGCGATTGTCAAGTGAGTTCAAGGGGGGCGCTCCTCAACCGAGCGGCGCCGGGAATCTCACCGTCACGACGAGTCCCGAACCTGGGGCGCTGTTCAGCTCCCACCGCGCGTCGTGCCACTCCACGATGCGCTTCACTATCGCGAGCCCCAAGCCGCTTCCCGTAGGGCCGCCTCTCCCGGCGCGCGTGCGCGCCGAGTCGGTCCGGAAGAAGGGTTCGGCCGCCCTGGGCAGACTGGCCTCGTCGATGCCAGGACCCTCGTCGCTTACGCACAGCACAGCTCCACCCTCAGGGGACCGCCAGGTACTCACGTGGGTCGGCGCGCCGCCGCCGTGGTGAGCCGCGTTGTCAAGTAGGTTGCCGAGTAGTTGGGCCAGTAGCGTCGCGTCGCCTGCAACCTCCGGGGTATCCGGGGCGAACGAGGTCGTTAGGAACACGCCAGGACGGGCCGCGCGAGCCGAGTCGACTGCCTCTCCCGCCACGCTCACGAGGTCCAGCCTCCGGAGGTCGTTCGGCGCCCCGTCGTTGGCCAGCATGAGCAAGTGGTTGACGAGTCGCACCATCCCGTCGACATCGAGCCCGATCTCGACCAGGGCTGCGCGATAGGCGCTCGCGTCGCGCCTGTTCGCCAACACGCCTTCTACCCTCGTCTTGAGCGCGGTGAGGGGGGACCGGAGGTCGTGCGCCGCGGCCCGCAAGAAGGCGACCTCCCGGTCCATCCCGTCCGCCAAGCGCCCGAATGCCGCCTGCAACGTGTTGGCGAGTCGCCCCAGCTCGTCGGTAGCGTCTACACCCTGGATTGGCGTGCGCAGCTCACGGGAGCTGGAGATGGCCGCTGCGGCGCGCTCGAGGCGGGCAACGGGAGTCAGCATGTTGGCGGCAAGTAGGTTGCTGAGCAGCGCCACGAGGACGGCGGCGACCGGCACGATGACGGCCAGCGCCATCACGTAAGCGCGGAGCGCCAGCTGGGTACCTGTGGGGTCGCCCGCCAGCTGCAGCGTGTAGCGCACGCCGTCCTCGCGCAACTCGCGCGTCAGCACCTGGTGTTGCGCCGACCTCGAGCGCCCGAGGCTCGAATCGACGGGGATCGCCGGGAAGCCAGGCGTCGCCGCGAGCACCACGCCCTGGTGCAGCAGGCGCACATGTACGTCATCCGGAAAGTCGTGGTCGAACTCGAGTACGTCATGTTTATCGCTGGCCACGTGGACACTCACCTGACCAACGAGGCGCTCGAGGCGCTGTGCCTCACCCACCTCGAGGAACTGGCGCAGCACGAGGAACAGGGCCAAGGCCGTGACGAGGAGCACCACGACCGTCTGCGCCAGCAGGGCGACCGCCAGGCGGCGGTGGAGGTTCGGACGCCGAAGCCGTGCGAGGAGGCGCACCCTCATGAGGCTCGGTACCCCCTGCCCCGCATACTCTCGATCACCGAGTCCGCCAGCTTCTGCCGCAAGTACCTGACGTACACGTCCACCACCCGGGGCTCCCCGAAGAAGTCGGGGCCCCAGACGCGGTCGAGCAGCTCCTGGCGCGTGAACCACCGCTCGGGCGCGCGCAGCAGAGCCTCGAGCACGTCGTACTCACGCCCGGTGAGCGCCACCTCGTGACCGTCCCACAGAACGCGGCGCTCACCGGCGAGGAGTTCGCCGCGCCCGCTACCGAACCCGATGCGCTCAGGAGCCAGCTCGTTGCCGCGCCGCACCAATGCCCGTAGCGTCGCCTTCAGCTCGGCCAGGGCGAACGGCTTGACCAGGTAAGCGTCACCGCCGAGGTCGAGGCCCGTAACCCGGTCGGTCAGCTCGCCCCGCGCGCTCAAGAACAGGATCGGGGAGGCGACGCCTTCACTGCGCAAGGTCCGCGCCACGTCGAAACCGTCCAGGCCCGGCAGCATCACGTCCAGGATCAACGCGTCGAACTCCCCCGCGCGGGCCTCCGCGAGCCCACCAGGGCCGTCTTGGACCCATGCGACTCGGTGACCACCCTCCTCCAAGGCCTCGACGAGGGGGGCGCCTATACGCGGGTCATCCTCGATGACCAGCAGCCTCATGCGCTCCGGCCTCCAGCCTCGGGCACCGCCCCTCCGCGAGCCGCACCGAGACGGTGAACGCAACCAACGCCAGCCCTGCAAGGTAGAGCCACGCGAGTCGGTCGCTGCCTATCAGCATCCCATGCAACGTGCCAGCAGCGAACCCGGGGTAGGCGAACAGGTGGAACACCTTCACCCAGCGACCGCTCAAGACCCTGCGCCCGGCGAAGCTCAGGTACGGCGCGAGGAGCAAGTAAGTGCCGATCGTGCCGAGACCCATGGCGAAGGGCGAGAACGTGGCGAGCCCCGGCACGAGCACACCGTCCAGCGACTGCGGGTAGTGCGCGCTCACGAGCGACAGCGCCACGTGGATGCCGACCAGTGCCAGACCGCTCCCGGCCGTCAGACCGTGCCACCCGTACTGCAGCGGCTTGGCCAGCCAGGCGGGTGGCGCGAAACGCGCGGCCAGGAGAGCGCCGCTCGCCACGCTCAGGGCCAGGAGCGCGTAGCCGATCACGCCCGTGAGGCGGAGGAACCCCCAGGTCCACTCGCCGGGCGCCAGTCCGGCGTAGGCCAGAAGCCAGTAGAGGCTCAGGGCCGCGAGCGGCAGCCACACCAGGTAACGGTTCAGGCGGGAGGCGCTGGTGGTAGTGGTCACGAGAACGGTCCAGTCACGCTCGTCACCGGAGGGTGCCGTCCCGGTCGACGACCCAGGCCTGCTCGACCTGGAGCGTCTCCGGGACGGGCACGCCCAGGAGCAGCAGTTTCGTGGCCAGCTCGGCCAGGGCGAGCGAGCGGCCGACCACCGTGGCCTGCGTCCACCGTCCACGCACGGGCCTGCCGGTGCGCGGGTCGATGAGGTGATGACCACCACGCCAAGCGCGGCGCGCCACACTCGAGGTGGCTACCGCCCAGGCGCCGGGGGGCAGCTCGAGGTGCCAAGGCTCGGCGGCGCCCATGACGTTCACTCGGCTCGGCGCGGCGGAGCGGATGAGTACGTCGCCGCCGGCGTCGATCACGACCCGGTCGAGTCCTGTGGCCACGCGCTGCACGGCCCACGACTTGGCGGTGCCGCCCAAGTCGAGGGCCGCGCCCGGCGGCAGGACGATCTCGTCGGCAGACACCACGAGCTGCTCGATAGGCGGCACGGGTGGTGGCTTGCCCTCCCGAGCCTGCCAGTCGACGCCCTCGCTCCAACTCCCGGAGTAGCCGTGCCACTCGAGGGAGCGCCCCACCAGCGGCGTGACCAGGCCGTCCGTCAAGTGGCACGCCTCCACGGCCCAGCGGACGGCCGCCAGGAGTTCAGGCGCCGGGTCGCGCAGCCGCCCGGTGCGGTTCAGGCCCGCGACACCCCCGGCGGGGTCGAAACGCGTGAGTAGCGCCTCGAGGCGGCGCAGCTCGGTCGCCAGGCGCCGCGCTTCGGGTGCTTGCACCGCGATCGTCGTGCCCATGCCGCTGAACTCGACGCGCACGGTAGACGGCGGGGGGGCGGGGCGCTGGCGGCCGCCGGTGTGACTTGGGCGTGGGCCGAGCGAGGGGAAGTGCGCTGTCATGACGCTCGCGTGCCGGCTACGGCGGAACGCGACTCACCGCGGCGCAACGTTGCCCCTGTAGCGGCCGGCGCGACGGTTGCGTGAGGGGCGAGGTCCGAGCCGTCGTAGGTGCCGATCACACGGCCGCTCGGGTCCACGACCACGACGCGCACGCTCGTCCCGGCAGCCGCGAGCGGGGGACGTTCCCCGCTCGTCAAGCGCGCGGCTACCGCCCCGTCGCGGTCGTCCATCGCGAAGCGCAGCGTCGCACCCGCGCCCAACCCGATCAACACCGCCAGCAGCCAGGTCGTCGAGGCCGTCTTGTCGAACTTCGGGCGGCGAGGCTTGGGGTTCATCGCTCGCTCCGCACCAGGGTCGTCGCGGGCCGGCTGCCGGTGACCCGGTAGCGCAAGCCTTCCCGGTCATGATCGTCGTCGTGATCGTCGTAATCGTCGTCGTGATCGTCGTCATCGTGCCTGCGGTCCGGCTCATCGCAGTCGCTTCCCCGCCCGTCCCGCGTGTCGCGTCCAGTTCGGACGGCAGGGTCGAACGCGGCGGCGATCCCGGCCACCGCCCCCGCGTCGAGGACATTGGGGGTCGCCGGTGGCCTACCGTCTGGCCCGGCGAGCACCGTTCCATCCGGACCAACCAGCATCCACCCATCCTCACCACCGTTCACGGGTACGAGGGCGGACCCCGGGGTAGCGACGACCTTGGTCGGGTCGGTGGACTGGTCACTCGCCGGGCCGGACGCCGTGCCGGGCCGCATGGCGCCCATGAGCGTGTTACCTCCTGCGAAGGCCACCGCGGCGGCGAGACTGGCGATGATCAAAGTGCGTCGTGTCATGTCGAACCCTCCTTGCGGCATAGGTTGCGACGGCACGGTTAGGCGGGGGTTAACGCCGGCCGTCCGGGTAGCTACCGACAGCCGGCGACCCCGGTCGATGGTCAGAAGGAGTAAGCCACCGCCACCCGCAGCTGACTGTTGTTCCGCCAGCCACCGAACTCGGTGCCCGCGCCGCCGTAGAAAACGTAGGCCTTCGCCTCGCCCGTCACCCCGTCCGCGAACGTGTACGCCACGCCCGGCACAATCAGGCCACTGCCGTCCAAGCTCTGTAACCAAACGAGGTCGAAGCTCGTGCGTGCATCCGACTGGTACGCGAGCACGGTCATTGTCTTGAAGGTCGGGTCGGCCTCTCCACCAGCGTCGGGAGCGGTGTAGTCGAGCACGCCCTGCAGCACTACCCGCGGGCCGCCGGGGATGAGGTACTCCCCGCCCAGCACTGCTTGCAGCGAATGGTTGCCCACCGCCGGGTCGGTGCCGTCCGCATCGGCGGTGAACTCGTAGGCCGCCTCGCCGCGCACCACCACCGGACCGATGGCGCCGGAGAAGTCGACCCCCACCAGCTGCATGCGGTCGTAACGGATCACCGGCTGGAGGTGGAACTGGCCGGGGGTGCCGGTCGGCACCAGACGCGCGCTCGCCGTCGGCTCGGTGCGGAAACCGGTGAAGTACGTGGCGCTCACGTCGAACGCGCCAGCCGCTAACGTGGCGCGCGCGCCGAACTGCACGTTGCCGAGCTCGGCCGTGGGCACGTGTACCTCGGGCGGTAGCACCCCGACGACCGTCGCGCCAGGCGGTAGGGTCGGTGTCGGGGCGGTGCGCCACGCCGTGCCCGGCTCACTGGAGGGGGTGAAGAGCGGCACAACCGCGAGCTGCACGCGCGCGTCACCCGCGTGAACGGAGCCGTACAGCATCGGCACGGCGATCTTCTCGCTATCGGGTGGGAACGTGAGGTCGCGGGGGTTGAGCACGTCGACTGGGTTCACGCCGTCCGTCGAGCCCCACGCCCTGCGCTGCTTGCCGACCGTGATGTCGACATCGGTGAAGTAGAGGGTGACATGCGCCTCGTCGAGCTCGAAGCGAGTGGTGCCCGTCGCCGCGTCGTAGCCCGCCTGGATGGCGGCCGTGTAGGCGGCGTCGGGGAAGAAGCCGGAACCCACCTCTCCTTGGAGCCGCAGTTCCAAGTCGGCGGCGGCTACGCTCAGACCGCCGTCGACCGCGACGCCGAACAGGGCCGACGCGCGCCCGCTCAGCTGCGGCGCCTCGGCGCGCACGGTGCCGACGGCCCAGGTCGGCGCCAGGATGAACGCAGCCGTCAGCACCCTGCGTGCGATGGTGGCAGCGCGCACGTCAGCGCCTCAGGAAGCGCTCGGTGAAGAGGTCGGCCGGGAGCGCCTCGTCGAGCACGAGGTTCGACTGGGTGATGACGGTGACGGTGGTCGCCTTGCCGTCTCGCACGCTCTCCATGCGCCGCTCGGTGGCCACGGTGTACCCGGCCACCTCGGCGAGGCCAGCGACGGTGAGGACCTTCACGAGCTCGCCCGCCCGGTAGTACTCGACGCGTTGCGGCACCAGCGTGGCCTCGGGCACCTCGATGACGAGGCGCTCGTAGCTCGAACCGCTCGCGGGTGTCGGGACGGCCTCGACCACGTACGTCGGACCGTCCCTCACCCCGAGCAGCTCGTGGGTGTAGTCGGCCTGGTCGAGGCCAGTGATGTCCTCGTAGGTGAAGTCGGAACCGAAGAACGAGTCGCCCTGCTGCCCGCCGGCGATGCGCCGCACGCGATCGAGCGCGGGTAGGTAGACGAGCTTCTCCTCGCTGCCGTCGGCGGCCGTGATGGTCAGGAAGCCCGAGCCCTTGATGTCTGCGGGCGCCGTGAACTTGATGATGCGCTTAGCGGTGCCCTCACTCCACGTCTGCATCTCACGCGTGAGCGTCTGGCCGTCGGCGGTCGTGATGGTCATGGTGAGGGTGGCCTGGCTGGTGGCGGGCTCGGGACGGGCATCGATGGCGGCCGTGAGGGCAGCGGCGTCCGCGTACTTCTGGGCGGAGCCGAGGCCGACGGTGGCGAGTACCAAGACCAGCGCGAGGGTGGTCCGCGCGAGGCTGGGGAGTTCAGACTTCTTCATGGGTCAACTCCTTGGAGAGGTGGACGCGAGCGTGAGGGTCGCGCAGGAACCTGAGGCTGGCGGCAGGCAGGAGGGTGAGGGTGGCCACTCCGACGAGGCCTACGGTGAGCAGCATGAGCCGGCCGAGGGTAGCGACAGGGACGAAGCTGGCGAAGGCTAGAGCGCCGAAGCCGGCGCCGAGCGTGAGGGCCGTGAAGAGGATCTGCCTGCCCGTGCTGTAGAGGGTGTGCATGACGGCCTGCTCCGGGTCGCGGCCGTGCCGGCGCTCCTCCATGTAGCGCACGGTGAGGTGGATGGCGTAGTCGCCAACACCGATGGCGAGGGCGCCCATGAGCATGGTGGCGAGGTTGAGGGGCAGCCCGAGCCAGCCGAGGAGGCCGTACTGCAACGCCACGGTGGAGAGGAGCACGATGATCGTCACCGCAGCCGCACGGAACGACCGCACGAAGCTATCGATGATCAGCACCAGCGCGATGGCGAGGGTGAGGCTGATCACGAAATCGTGGCGCATGGCCTGCTCGATCTCGCGCTCGAGCAGAGGGTTGCCGGTGAATCTAACGGTCGCGAGATCGCCGAAGCGCGCTTCGGCCAGACGAGTCATCTCGTTCGTCACTGCCGCGACGCGCTCGGTCGACATCGACTTGGCCACGAAGTTGATGACGCCCTGCTGCTGATCGAGGGTCATGAAGCGCGTCAGGTCACTCACGTCACCAGAGGACTGGTAGAGCAGTAGTTCCTGCGCCACCGCCTCGCGCGTGCGGGGCAACGCGTCCTCGCCGGTGAGCGTGAGGTTGAGGGCGCGGATCACGTTCACGATCGACTGCCCGGCCCCCAGTTCCGGGAGGTTCGCCACGTCGTGCTGGTAGGCCTCCATGGCTGCCAGGAGCGCCGGGTCACCGAGGTCGCCCTGCAACCACACCGTGATGGTAGAGGAGCCCCCCAGCACTTCCTCGACGGTGGCCACGCTGCTGCGCGTGGCGCCCCCTTCGGGGAAGAACGCCAGGATGGAGGTATCGGTGACTATGCGTGGGACGCCGACCAGGCCTGCCAGGACTACTGCGACCGCGGTGAGGACGACGACGCGGGGCCGGCGGGTGGTCAGCCGCCCGAGGCTGGCGAGCACCCTGGCGAGGCCACCCGGGTTCTCCGGGTCGCCAACGTGCTTCGGGACCGGAAGCACGTTGAGGAGGGCCGGCAGAAGGACCATGCTGGCCAGGAGCGACGCCAGGACGCCCAGCAGCGCCACCAGACCGAGGCCGCGCACCATCTGGAGGCTGGAGAGCATGAAGGTGCTCATGGCGGCCGAGATCGCGACGCCGGACACGATCACCCCGAGGCCTGTCTCGCCGAGCATCCTGTCGATGGCGACCCTCTTCCCTGCCCCGTGCGCCAGCTCGAAGTAGTAGCGGCCCAGCATGTTGATGATGAACGAGCTCGCCACGGCCATGACGGCGATGGGTCCGATGACCGTCAGTGCCATGAGCTTGCCGCCCAAGAGCCCGAAGAGGCCCATGCCCCACACCACGCCCAGGAGGATCAACGCGAGCGGCAGTAGTGTGCCCTGCAGCGTGCGGAAGTTCAGGAAGAGCATCAGCACGATGACGACGAGTGCCAGGCCGCCCAGCACGGGCAGGTCGCGACCGATGATCGACTGCAGCTCCATGCTCGTGAACGCCTGGCCGGCGAGCGCGTACTCGCCCACCCATTCGGTCCGGACCGTCTCGACGACGCTCTTCGCGAACGCGTTGGCGTCCAGGCCATCGGCCATCTCGATGATGAAGCTGGCATGGCGCCCATCGCTGCTGACGAGGGTGACGTTCTGATACATGGGCGACCCGGCGAGGTAGGCACGGGCGGCTGCCAGCTCCTCCGCGTCGGGCTCCACGCCAGGGGCCTGCCTGGGTATGAGGTCGTCGACGATCAGGAAGCCGTCGTCGTCGACCATGCGCTTGGCCGTTGCCACGGAGGTGACGTCCTCGACGCCCGCCAGGCGTTGCAGGGCCGCGTTGAGGGCAGCGACGCGCGCCATGGTGGGGCCGGAGTAGATGTCGCCACTCGTGACGAGCAGCAGACGGTCATGGTGCCGGAACGTGGCCTGGAGTTCCTCGGCGATGGCGTCGACGCGCGAGTCGTCCGGATAGAGGGACTCCGTCGCGGCGGCCGTCTCGATCCGGGTGGCGCTGATGGCCAGGACCACCGTGACCGCCAAGAAGACGCCGATGACGACCCGGCTGTGCTGTAGCGCGAAGCGGGCGACGTGGGTCATGTGGGGCCACGTTCGGCGGAACGGGCGCGGCGCGCGCGCTCGGGGCGGGCGCCGGTGCGGAGCTGGTGGTGAGGTCCCGGAGTCATGTTCAGCGCTTCTCCATTCTGATGACCAAGTACTTGCTCAATTAACAGGAGACGGTCGTTCGCCGCTGCGGTGCCCCCCTCGCTCAGGCAGGCTCGGCGGTTCGACCGGCGGTGGTCGCGAGGGCCCCGCGGAACCAGGTATCCAGCATCTCGCCCGTGAAGCGCGAAGCGCGCGCTCGCCACTCCTCTGGTGGCAGGCCGCGGTTCGTCAGGAAGAACATCATGAGAGACGAGAAGAACATCAACGCGCTCGCCCGCACCGGAAGGTCGGCGCGCAGCTCGCCCGCCCGGACGCGCGACGTGAGGTAGGCCGACAGCGCCCCCGCGAGCTGGTCGACGACCCCGCGGAACGCCCCTCCCAGCTCCGCGTTCGTCTGCGACTCGGTGAGGAGCATGGTGACGATGTCCGCCTGGCTCTGGATGACCTCGACCCAGCCGAGCACGATGCTGCCGAGCACCTCGCGCGCCGGCAGGTCCTCGAGACCCGCAAGGAGCTCGAGCGCCTCGGCGAGGAACGTCATGCGCTGCCGCGCCACGGCGATGAGCAACTCCGCCTTGGTGGGGAAGTAGTGGAAGATGAGGCCTTCCGTGATCCCGACCTCTTGCGCGATCTGCTTCGTCGACGTACCAGCGTAGCCATGCTGCGCGAAGAGGTTGAGCGCGGCGTCGATGATCTGCAGGCGCCGCGCCTCAGCCTGCTCGCGGCGGGTGGTCCTCGTGGTCCTTCTCGTCTCCGGCACCTAACCCCTTCTTTCGTTAAGTATCCACTCAGTCACTTCTGTTAGAAGCTTACGGGCCGACGCAGCATCCGTCAAGGCCACGTACGCGTTCTGGTCCTGTGGCTCGTGGGCGGGTCGGAAGGTGGGGTTCCGGCTCGCCGGGAGCCCACACGTGAGGATCATGCCTTCCCCCTCCGGTCGTTTGCCGCCGGCCAGGGCATCTTCGGGTCTCGGTCCCCGCCGCCCGCCCCGCCAAGCTGGTACCGTCATGGCGATCCGCTGTCGGGAGGCGGCCGAGCACACTCCTCTCTCGGGACCGAGCGGGACCCGAGCCCCGACGACGTAAGAAGGGTGGCGCATGACAGTCCAAGAAGCCAAGACCTGGCTGCTAGCCGCGGCCGCAAAGCGCGGCGTCGAGCTCGAGGTCCTCTCCACCAGTGAGCGGCAGCTCATGCTCGAGGCGCGCGGCGGCAAGCCGTCCGAGGTCAAGTCGTCCACGCGGGCCGGCATCGGTCTCAGGGTGGTCGACGACGGCCGCACCGGTTACGCCTCGACGGAGGAGCTGACGACGGACGCCCTCGCGTGGGCGCTGGACGAGGCGGTGGCGAACGCCGCCATCACGCCGGCGGCCGGCGGCGCCCTGCCGAGAGGCCGGGCCCTCGGACGCACGGACCTGCTCGGGGAGGGCCTCTCGGCCCCCCTCACCGATAAGATCGCCACGTCCGTTAGCTTCGAGCAAGCCGTCACCGCGGACCCCCGGGTGCAAGCCATGCAGTTCGGGCGCTACATGGAGGCGGAACAACAGGTCGAGATCGGCTCCACCGCCGGGGTCGACGGCGGCTACCGCGCCGGCATCGCGCTCCTGCTCGGCGGCATCGTCATGCGCGAAGGCGAGAGCGTGAAGCAGGGCTACCATCTCGACCCGGCCGGCGATTACCACCAGCTCGACCCCGGCCGCACCGCCCAGACCATGCTCAGGCGCGTCGGGAGGCAGCTCGGCGCCAAGCCGTTGAAGACCGGCAGGCGCCGCGCCGTGTTCGAGCCGGAAGTGGTGACTACCCTCCTGGAGCTACTCGTCTACTCGCTCTCCGGCAAGTCCGTGGTCGAAGGCAAGAGCCGTCTGGCGGGCAAGCTCGGCGAGCGCATCGCCTCGCCGCTCGTCACCCTCGTCGACGACGCCACGCTGCCCGGGGCCCTCGGCAGCCGCCCCTTCGACTCGGAAGGCACGGCGAGCGCTCGCCTCACGCTCGTCGAAGAAGGCGTGTTGCGCTCGTTCATGCACAACTCCGTCACCGCTCGGCGCACCGGCCAACCCAACACGGGTCATGCCAGCCGCACCTACTCGAGCACCCTGAGCGTCAGCCCGACGAACCTGTTGCTCCTGCCGGGCGCCGGCATCGGCCAGGCCGACGGCGTGCTGGTCACCGACCTCATGGGCGTGCACGCGGGCGCCAACCCCATCAGCGGCGAGGTGAGCGTTCAGGCAATGGGCATAGAGACGGTGGGCGGCGAGCCTCACCCGGTCGACGACTTCGCTATCGCGTTCAACCTCTTCGAGCTCTTGGAGCGCGTGAGCGCGGTCGGCGACGACCCGACGTGGTCGACCGACGGCAGCACCATCGTCAACGCGCCGAGCTTGTGCGTGGAGGACGTCAGCTTCGCGGGCGGCTAACGCCCCGCCAGAAGCTGAATGCTCCGCGGGAGGCTAACGCCCCGCCAGAAACCGAATGCTCCGCGGGAAGCTGACGCCCCGTCGGAAGCCGAGTACTTCGCAGGCGGCTAACGCCCCGCCAGAAACCGAAGATCTCGCGGCCGGTCAATCCTCGGCCGCTCCCACCGCCCCACCCCGCTCGGGCTCGGGCTGCGGCCCGGCCCGCTCGGTGCCGGCGCCCTCGCCTAGGATGGCGCCGGCGTTGAAGCGCTTCACGATCGCCAGAGACACGAGCGTTATGCACCCCAGCGTCACACCGGCCGCGGCGAAGCCGAAGCGGAAGGACGTCGCGGCCACGACGACCCCGCTCAGCATCGGACCGAAGATCTCCACCGTGCTGTTGAACGAGAGGCGCAGGCTGAGGGCGACGCCGCGGTCGCGCAGCGGCACGTGCGACGCCACCGACACGATGCTCAGAGGGAAGGCGATGCCCGTGCCGAGGCCGACCGTGACGGCCAGGGCCGCGAAGCCGGCCACGCTCTGCGCCAACGAGAGTAGGCCGACGCCAACGGCCACGGCGACCATGGAGGTGACGAGCGCGTTGCCGGCGCCGCCGAGCAGCCGGATGACCGCGGGCATGGCCGGCCTGATCAACACCGAGGTGAGCGAGCCGAGGCTGACGAGCGAGCCGATGACCGTGGCGGACATGCCCATCCCCTCGAGCATCACGGGGAGGAACGCCTCCCGCATCGTCAGGGCGAGGAAGACGCCGGCGCTCGTGAGCACGGCCATCTGCAACCCGACGTTGCGCAGCGTCGAGCTGACCGCGCCCTTGCGCAGCGGGCTCGGGCGGAGGCGCCCACCGGACGCTCGCGGCGCTGCCCTAGCCACCTCATAGGCGAGGACCGCCGCTACCAGCACCATGGCGAAGACGGCCGCGAAGCTGATGCGGTAACCGGCGCCGTCGATGATGGTGCCGACCAGGATGGGGCCGACCATCCGCCCGCCGGCCAGCCAGGTGGACTGGACGCCGAAGTTGCTCTCGTGCGACTTGCCGTTGGTGAGCGATGCCACGAGCGACTGCGACGCGAGCGTGAAGACGAGCACGAAGAGGCCGAGCAGGACCCTGGCAGCCGCGAGCGCGGCGATCCCGGGGAACACGATCACCGTCAGGGGCGAGAGGAGCAGGCCCGCGATGCCGAGGAAGAACGACCTGGCCACGCCGATGGAGTCGACCCACCGTCCGACCTGCAGCGCCAGCAGGACCGGGATGATCCCCGGCAACGCCATGAGGAGCCCGAGCCACTGCGCCTCGACGCCCAGGCTGACGGCGTAGAGGGGCGTCATGACGGCCACCATGCTGGAGGCCGCCGTCACGAAGCTCGAGGCGAGACATTGGTAGAGGAACGAACGAGATGGTCGCATCGTGCGGTAATGAAGTCGCGTGCCGGTACTGCTCGAGTGTCACGCGCGGCCCCACCGCCGGACTTCCGGCATAGGGTAACCCCGAACGGACGGCGATGGGAATGAGCGGGCGCCGGACCGGTAGCCACGCCGCTAGTCCGGCCCTCGCCCCACGGCCCTAGGCGCGAGACGCGCTCGTCTGCCGCCTCGAAGCAGGAGGCGGCCTTCACCTACATGGTCGTAGGCGCGAGACGCGCGCCACCCCGGCGCGAGCCTAGAATCGACGGGTGATGAGCGAACCTGGACGGTCTCTCCCCGACGGCGACCCCGCGACGACAGCCTGGCTGGACGGTCTCATGGCCTGGCGCGAGCAGCGTGCTGCGAGCCTCGTCGGGCCTCACGGCTGGTGGTCGATCACGTGCCTGGAGTGGTTGGAGGAGGGCGAGAACACCATCGGCAGCGCGGAGGGGAGCGCGGTCAGGCTGGCCGAGCGCTTCCCGACCGAGGTGGCTCGCGTGAACGTCGCCGGCGAGCGCGCGACGCTCGTACCGGCGGCGGGGGCCTCCCTGCTCCTCGGCGGGGAGCCGTTCACCGGGCAGTTCACGGCGGACGGCGACGTGGCCTTCGTCGCCGACGACCTACCGCCGCCGAGCCCACACGCGGCGAGCGCCGCCACGTCGACCGCCGGTCGGCGACCCGCGCGCGTCAGTGTCGTGAGGCGCGGCGACCTCTGGGGCGTCCGGGTGCACGATCCCGTCGCGGCCGAACGGAGGAGCGTCGAGCGCGACCTCGCCTGGTTTGACCCGGCGCCGGAATGGGTGATCGAGGCGGAGTTCCTCCCGCCCGAGGCGGAGGAGGAGGTGCCGGTCAGCAACGTCATCGGCCAGGTGAGCATGCACCGCGTGGCGGGGCGGGTCCGCTTCGTACATGCAGGCACGAGCTGGACGCTGCTGGCGACGGAAGCCGGAGAGGGGCGCCTCTTCATCAACTTCCGCGACGCGAGCAACGAGGACCTGGGCGCGGCCGAGGAAGCGGCGGACGGACGCGCAGCCGGCGAGGGCGTTGCGGCCGAAGACCCGCGCGGCCACCATGACGAACGTGAGCGCCGCGCAACGTACTCGGGCGGGCGGTTCCTGACGACGGGCGCGCCCACCGACGGCCGCGTGACCCTCGACTTCAACCGGGCCAACCACCCGCCCTGCGCGCATACGCCGTACGCCACGTGCCCTATGCCGACGCCGGGGAACAGGCTCCCCTTCGCCGTCACGGCAGGCGAGCGGCTGGCTCGGGGTTAAGCAGGCGCGGACCTGCGCGGCGTACGCTTGGGTGGCCAAGGAGGAACATGAGCCCCTCTGCATCAACCATGCCGACCGCCGTGCGCATCGAGACGCTCGACACCCCGTGCCTGGTCGTCGACCTCGACGTGGTGGAGCGCAACATCCGGCGCCTGCAGGAGTACCTCGACGCGCACGGGATAGCCAACCGCCCCCACATCAAGACGCACAAGCTCCCGCTCCTCGCGCGCTGGCAGGTCGAGGCGGGCGCGCGCGGCATAACCGTGCAGAGCGTCGGCGAGGCGGAGGTCATGGCCGCGGCCGGGCTGGACGACATCCTCGTCACCTACGACGTGATGGGCGCCGACAAGGTGCGGCGCCTGGCACAAGTGGCGAGCATGGCGACCGTGCGGGTGGCGGTGGACAACGAGGTCGCCTTGGACGCCGTCGCCGCTGCTGCCGCGCTCGCGGGGCGCACGATCGGCGTGCTCGTCGAGTTCGAGTGCGGCAAGAGGCGCCAGGGCGTCGTGACGCCGGAGGAGGCCGTCGCGCTGGCGCGCTCCGCCGCCGGCCGGCCGAACGTCGAGTTCCTCGGCCTCCTCACGTACCCCAACTCCGACGTGGTGCCTGGCTTCGTGACTCGGACCCGCGAGCTGCTCGGGGAGGCGGGCCTCGAACTGCGGGTCGTATCCGTAGGCGGCACGCCGGGCGTGTGGCGGTCGCACGTGCCGGGCGTGGCGACGGAGCACCGCGCGGGCACTTACGTCTACAACGATCGCAACAGCGTCGCCGCCGGCTCGGCCACGCTGGAAGATTGCGCCCTGCACGTCCACGTGACGCTGGTGAGCAAGCCGACGGCCGAGCGCGGCGTGATAGACGCCGGCTCCAAGACCCTCACGAGCGACCTCTTCCGCGGCGACCCGGCCGGCGGCTACGGCCACGTCCTCGAGTACCCAGGGGCCGTCGTGTGGCAGCTCTCCGAGGAGCACGGGGCCGTCGACTTCTCGGCCTGCGCCGACAAGCCGGTCGTGGGCGAGCGCCTGAGGGTGGTGCCGAACCACGTGTGCCCGGTGTCCAACCTGCACGACGAGGTGTACGCGCACCGCGGCGGCGTGGTGTGCGCCGTGCTGCCGGTCGCGGCGCGGGGGAAGACGCGATGAGCGCCCCGGGCCCGGCTGGTGGCGGACCCGCCGCGCGGGTCCGGGAGCGGGCGAGCGGCTCGAGCGCGAGCGTCGTGCGCCCCTCCGCCGAGCACCGCGCGGCCTGGGACGCGCTGTACGCGGGTTACGCGGACTTCTACCGCAAAGCCCAGACGCAGGAGATGCGCGACCGGGTCTGGGGCTGGATCCTCGACCCGGCGAGCGAGGTCGAGTGCCTCCTCGCCCTGGACGCCGGCGGGAAGCCCGTCGGCCTCGCGCACTTCCGCGAGTTCGCCCGCCCCCTCGACGCGTCGAAGGGCGGTTACCTCGACGACCTGTTCGTCGCGCCCGCGGCCCGCGGCAGCGGCGCAGCGCAGGCGCTCTTCGGGGCCCTGCGCGACGAGGCGCGCCACCGCGGTTGGACCGTCGTGCGCTGGATCACCGCGGACGACAACTACCGTGCGCGCGCCGTGTACGACCGGGTAGCCACGCGCACGCCCTGGTTGACGTACGACCTCGCGCCCCGCAGTGACGGTTGAGGCACCCTCTCGCCGACCGGCGGCGCTACGCTGACAGGCGCTTCGGGTCGTGCCGCCTCGTCGCCCTGATGGCGGGCGGCCACGCCCGACAGGCGCGCTGCCAGTGCCGTCGCTCCAAGGCAGCGGACCCTGGCCTAGCCAGCAGCCCGCCGCACCCACCGAAGCACTGAAGCCGACACCGGCCGGGGCCCCGATGACGTGGTCCGTCAGGGAGAAAGCCGGCGATCATGCAAGTAAGCATGCTGTCATCGTGGCGGCTCGCCCGCCTGGCGCTGCTCGGCCTGGTCCTTGGTAGCCTCGCCTGGGCACAAGACGCTTCGTCGCTAGCGGTAGATTCGTTCACCAGCGACTTCTCCGCCATGCAAGCCCTCACCGGGTTGGCGGCGCAGGGCCAGGGGAAGATCGGCGTGCTCCTGCCCGAGACGACGACCTCGGCGAGGTACACGGCGTTCGACGAGCCGTTCCTCAAGCAGGCGTTCCACGCGGCGGGCGTGCCTGACGCGGACGTGATCGTCACGAACGCCCAAGGCAGCGAGTCGACTCAGCTCACGCAGGCGCAGGCCGCCATCACCCAGGGCGCCACCGTGCTCCTCGTCGACCCCATCTCCTCGGGCGTCGGCGCCTCGATCGAGCAGTACGCGCTCGACCACGGGGTGAAGGTCATCGACTACGACCGCCTCACGCTCGGCGGGTCGCGCGCCTACTACGTGAGCTTCGACAACGTCCAGGTCGGCAAGCTCATCGGCGACGGGTTCGTCTCGTGCGTGCAGGCCTGGAACGTCTCCGACCCGCACGTCCTGATCATGAACGGCGCGCCGACGGACAACAACGCCACGCTCTTCGCGCAGGGCTACCACTCCGTCATCGACCCGCTCGTCAGCGCAGGCACTTACACGCTCGTCGGCGAGCCGGCCGGCACGTGGGACCCGGCGCAGGCCCGCACCACGTTCGAGGGCCAGTACACGGCGCACTCCGACATCAACGCGGTCGTGACCCCCAACGACGACAACGCCAACGCCGTGATCGCGTACCTCAAGACGCTCGGCGTGCCGGCCAAGACCTTCCCGACGACCGGTCAGGATGCCACGGTGCAGGGTCTCCAGAACGTCCTCGCCGGCTACCAGTGCGGCACGGTCTACAAGCCCATCAACCTCGAGGCCCAAGCCGCCGCGGCCCTCGCCGTCTTCCTGCGCGCCGGGGTCACTCCGCCCGAAACGCTCGTGAACGGCGTCACGCGGGACTCGGAGGCCGGCTCCGACGTGCAGTCCGTCCTCCTCACGCCCATCTGGGTGACGCCCGCGAACATGGCCGCCACGGTCGTGAAGGACGGCTTCCAGAAGGCGGCCGACCTCTGCGCCGGCTTCGCCGACGAGTGCGGCGCCGCCGGGATCGGGCAGTAGGACCGCGGCGTGGCCCGGAGCACGACCACGACGTGGCGGGAAGCGGGACCGCGGCGTGAATGACGCACGTGCTCGGCACTACGAGCCGACTCGGCCACAGGCTCGGCAGCCTCAGGGGGTGGCTGCCGAGCCGCTCATGCGACTCGCGGGCGTTCACAAGAGCTTCGGCGCCGTGCACGCGTTGCGCGGCGTCGACCTCACCGTCCCGAGCGCCGCGGTGACGGCCCTGGTAGGCGACAACGGCGCGGGCAAGTCCGTCACCGTCAAGGTCGTCGCCGGCACGCACCTGCCCGACGAGGGGCAGATGTTCTGGGAAGGCCGCCCCGTCCACCCCCGGACGCCGCGCGAGGCGGCCGCCCTCGGCATCGAGGTCGTCTACCAGGACCTGGCCCTATGCGACAACCTCGACGTGGTCCAGAACATGTTCCTCGGCCGCGAGGCGGTGAGGCGCGGCTTCCTCGACGAGGACGCCATGGAGCGCTCGGCCATGCGGACGCTCGCCGAGCTGCAGGTGACGACCATCCAGTCCGTGCGCCTGCCCGTCGCCTCCCTCTCTGGCGGACAGCGCCAGTCGGTCGCCGTGGCCAAGGCCGTCATGTGGAACTCGAAGCTCGTGATCCTCGACGAACCGACCGCGGCCCTCGGCGTCGCCCAGACGCGCCAGGTCCTGGAGCTCGTCAGGCGCCTGGCCGAGCGGGGGCTCGGGGTCGTCATCATCTCGCACAACCTGACGGACGTCTTCGCGGTGGCCGACCGGATCGCCGTCATGCGCCTCGGCCAGGTCGTAAGCGAGGGGCCGGCTTCCGGGACGGACGTGCAGACGGTCGTGGAGCTCATGACGACCGGGAACGCTAGGGCGGCATGACGCCGGACACCGCCGCGACCAGGGTCGAGACCCCGCGGCGGGTGGCCGGCGCGGGCGGCACCAACGTGCTGCCCGTCCTCATCGGCGTCGCGGTCATCGCCGTCATCTTCCAGTCGCTCAACGACCGCTTCCTCTCGACCGGCAACCTAGTCAACCTCTTCGTGCAGGCGTCCGTCTTCATGCTCATCGGCATGGGCGAGGTCTTCGTCCTGCTGCTCGGCGAGATCGACCTCTCGCTCGGCTACGTGGCCGGCATCGGCGGGGTCATCGTCACGGAGCTCGTCCAGGTGCGCACGGGCTGGCCGTGGTGGTCGGCCATCCTGATAGCGCTCGTCGCCACCGGCGCCATCGGGTTCCTGCAGGGCAGCCTCATCACGCGGCTGCGGCTCCCGTCGTTCGTGGTGACGCTCGCCGGCCTGCTCGGCTGGCAGGGGGTGATGATCATCCTCCTCGGCACGGGCGGCACCATCCCCATCCCCAACGCGACCGTCAACGCCATCGCGAATGGCACCCTCGCCCCGCTGGGCGGCTGGGTCCTCGCCGCGGCCGTCGTCATCGTCTACGCCGCCGTCACGCTAGGCAGCGACGCGCAACGCCGTGCCGCCGGCATCGCGGCGCCGAGTCCCGCCACCACCGCCCTCAAGGTGCTCTCGGTAGCGGTGGCAGCGCTGGCCATCGCGCTGCTCACGAACGCCGACCGGGGCGTCGGCCCGTACTCGCTGCGCGGGATGCCGTACGTGCTCCCGCTCGTCTTCGCGGTCCTGCTCGTGTGGTCGGTGGTCCTCACCCGTACGCGCTTCGGGCGCTACGTCTACGCCATCGGCGGCAACGCGGAGGCCGCGCGGCGCGCCGGCATCGCGCTCGGCTGGGTGCGCACGCTGGCGTTCACGTGCGCCGGCATGACCGCCGGGCTGGGCGGCATCGTCTACGCCTCGCGCCTACGCTCCATGTCCACGAGCTTCGACGGCGGCACCATCGTCCTGTACGTCGTCGCGACGGCCGTGATCGGGGGCACGAGCCTCTTCGGTGGGCGCGGCCACCCGCTGCACGCCGTGCTCGGCGGGGTGGTCATCGCGGCCATCGTCAACGGCATGGCGCTCCTCGGCCTCAGCGCGGCGATCCAGCTGATCGCGACCGCCGTCGTGTTGCTCGCGTCGATCTTCGTCGATGTCGTGATCAGGCGCCGGGGCGCGGCCGGCTGATCATCACCCATCGCCCTACCTGAGTGACCATCCGCCCCCGGCGGCACGCTCTTGCGGCGTCGCCACCAGCGGTCCGACGGACGGTCCGCGGATATGCTGGCCGAGGTCTTCGCGCAGCCTCATCGACGGGGGCGTGCTGACCCTTCCTAATAAATAGATCGCCGCGATACTAGAATCACGTGATGTACGAAGACATCCTCCCCCAAGACGTAGCCGCGTGGCGCGAACGCGGCGCCCAGGTGGTCGACGTGCGCGAGCCGTGGGAGTTCGCCGCCGGCCACGTGCCCGGTTCCACGAACATCCCCTTGAGCGAGTTCGTGGCTCGGCTGGACGAGCTTCGGGCCCCGCTCGTGCTCGTGTGCGCCAGCGGTTCGCGCTCGGCCTCGGCAGCGGCGTACCTGGACCGCAGCGGCTTCGGCGAGGTCGCCAACCTGGACGGCGGCGTCCACCTGTGGGAAGAGGTCGGGTTGGAGTTGGAGTTGGAGCGGTAAGGCGGTCCGGCCGACCGTGCCCCGCAAGGCATCGTAGCGCGCCGCCCTGGGGTCAGTACCCCTTGACGCGGTCCACGACGTTGAGGAGCTGCTCGCCGCGCACGAGCCGCCGCACGTTCTCGCGCACGAACGCGTCCGCGCCGAGCGGTCGCCCGCCGGCGGCGTGGGGCGAGATGATCACGTTCGGCAGGTCCCAGAGCGGGGAGGCGGCTGGGAGCGGCTCCTCGGCGAAGACGTCGAGCGCCGCGCCGCCCAGCTCGCCGGCCGCCAACGCTCGCACGAGGTCGGCCTCGTTCACGCTGTTGCCGCGGCCGACGTTGACGACCCAGGCGTGGCGCGGGAGGAGCCTCAGCCGCCTGGCGTCCAAGGCGCCGGACGTGGCTTCCGAGGCCGGGAGGATCATCACCAGGGCGTCGGTGCTCGGCAAGAGCCCGTCGAGCCCGTCGGGGCCGACGACGGGATGACCGTGCCGAGTGCCCGGCGCCGTGGCGACGCCCGTCACGTTGGCGCCGAGCGCCGAGAGCATGGGCGCGAGCCTGGCCGCGATGCTCCCGAACCCCCAGACGGTCACGTTCGAGGCGTCCAAGGTCATGAAGACGTTCGGGTCCCGGTCCGGTTGGGCACCGCCGAACTCGCCCGGCCAGCGGCGCTCGTGCTGGGCGTCGCGCATGAGGTGCAAGCGGCGGGCGGCCGCCAGGAGGAGCGCGACCGTGTGCTCGGCCACGGGCTGGTCGTGCAGCCCGCGACCGTTGCAGATGGTCACGCCCGCGCCGAAGCCGGCCGTCACGAGCGTGTTCACGCCGGCCATGAGGCCCTGAACGAGCTTCACGCCCCCGAGGTCGGCCGCCGCCTGGGCGAGCTGCGCGGGCGGGTTCAGCCAGGCGACGAGGACGGCCGCGTCGCGGTGCTCGGCCGGAACGCGCTGCAGGGGGTCGTAAGGGACGTACTCGACCCCCTCGGCCCCCTTGGAGAAGTCGAAGGCGGCGTTGGTAGGGAACAGGACCTTCGTGGCGCGCCCCTCTTGCCTAAGCGGGCTGCGCCGCGCGCGCTTCGATGGACTGCATGATCGCGTCCAGCTCGAACTCGTCCGGCTTCGTGTAGATGCGCTCCCCGTCGACGTCGATCGTGAAGACGCCGCCGGAGCCGGTCTTGAGCATGACGCCCTCGATGCGCTGCCCGAAGCGCTCGAGGATCGACTTCTGCACGTCGAGCGCGCGCGGCAAGTGGCCGCATGGCACGCAGTACTGGATCTGGACAGTGGGCTTGGACATGGCGTTCGTTCCTCCCCTTCTGGTGTCAGGGCTATAGGATAGTCCGTTCGGGCCGGAGCCAACGTAAAGCGCCGGCTTCGGCCCGAGCGGCCACCGCGGACCCTGGCCTCCGCGGCGCCGCGCCCGCGAGGCCGCTAGACCGGCAGCGAAGTCAGAGCCGGACGAGCGTGCCCTGTTTCATGACGCCCCTGACCTCGCCGACGGCCGCGACGTCGTCACGCGGATCGCGCGCCAACGCCACGAGGTCGGCGTCCTTGCCGACTGTGATGGTCCCGGTGCGATCGAGGATGCCGCTGGCCTCCGCCCCGTTCCGGGTGGCGGCGGCCAGGGCCTCCAGCGGCGTCATCCCGGCCTTGACGAGGGCGCTCAGCTCCTCGGGCATGTCCGCGTGGTAGGTATCCCCACCGACGGCGATCTTCACGCCGTACTCGACGGCCTTGCGCAACACGCCGTCGTACGAGGCCTTGGCGGCCCGCGCCTTCGCCTTGTAGTAAGCCGGCACGTCGGGGAGGGCCAGCGCGAGGTCGATCAGACCGTAGGTGACGACGAGGTACGTGCCGTGGTCGACCATGGCGCGCAGGTCGTCGTCCGTGAGGTAGAGACCGTGCTCGAGGGTGTCGAGCCCGCTCTCGATCGACCATCTCGCCGCCGGGCCCCCGTGGATGTGCCCGGCCACCTTGTAGCCGAGGGTGTGGGCCTCCGTGACCGCCGCCGCGATCTCGGCCTTGGAGTAGCCGGCCTGGCACGGGTCCGAGTTGGCGGTCCCGATGCCGCCGGTGATCATCAGCTTGATGAGATCGACGTTGTGCTTGGCCTGCTTCCTCACTGCCCGGACGATGGCGTCCTGCCCATCAGCCTCGTCGGCGAAGTACCAGGCGTGCCCGCCGGTGCGCGTGATGAACTGGCCGCTGACGACGAGGCGAGGACCTTCGAGCTCGCCGCGCGCGAAGGCGTCCCTTAGCTCCACGTCGATGTAGTCGCGTGCGCCGACGTCCCGGACGGTCGTGATCCCGGCATGCAGGATCTTCTTCGCGTTGCGCACGCTGCGGATCATGTGCGTGGCCACGCTCTCCCTGGACTGCGCTTCCTCGTCGCCGAGGTCGATGCTCAGGTGATCGTGGGTGTCGATCAACCCCGGGATCACCGCGTAAGCAGACCAATCGACATGCTCCCCACCCTCGGGAACCGCGTTCAGGATGGCGGTGATCTTGCCGTCGTCGCCGACGGCGATCACCGCGTCGTCGATGACCTGACCGTCCGCGGTGATAGCGACCTTGCTGCTTACGTACTTCATCTGTTCCTCCTCAAGTGGGGACCAGCTCGTGGCTGGATAGCCCCTTCATGCGTTCCGACAACCTGCCGGCGGCGGCGACGGTGGCTTCGACCGACCGCTGCTCGAGCGTCGGGGTGAACCTGTAGGTTGGTGCGGCGAGGGCAAGCGCGGCCACGCACTCACCGGATGCGTCGAGCACGGGCGCGGCCACGCCGGTCACGCCGATCTCGGCCTCGTCCCTGGAGACGGCGAAGCCCGCCTCGCGGATGCCGCGCAGCTGCGCGGCGAGCAGCGCCGGGTCGGGCAGCGTCATGGCGCTGGAGGCGCGCAGCGCCGCCGCGAGGCGCCGCTTCCGCTCCTCGTTCGGCAGGAAGGCCAGCATCACCTTCCCTGTCGCCGTGGTCCAGGCGAGGCGCCTTGCGCCAACCTTGGTGAGCACCTTCACAGAGCGGTCGCACTCCACCAAGTCGACGTAGACGCTGTTGATCTGGTCGAGAACGGCCAGGTAGGAGCTCTCGCCCGTCGCCTTCATGAGGTCGTAGAGGATGTCGGACGCCGCGCGCCTGACCTCCATCTCTTCCAGGACGGCGGCGGCGAGGGTGATCAGCCGGCTGCCGAGCCGGTAGAGCCGGGTCTCCTCGTCTTGCATGACCATGCCCACGCCCTTGAGCTGTAGCAGCAGGCGCCGCAGGGTGGGCTTCGGGAACGCCAACACTTCCGCCAGGTCGTTGAGGCTGGCCGGTCGCCCGATGCGCGCGAGGGCCTCCAGAAGGTCGCTTACTTTCGTGATGGTCGATGATTCCGGGATGCGTTCCATTATGTTGAACGACGCCATTATAAGCCATGCCGCGGCGCCATGCACACTCCTTGATTCGCGCTATCAGCAGAAGACCGCTGTAGAAGGCCGTTGATCAACGCAGCAGCCGATCGCGGCGCGTTGACAACGCTCGGTTCGTCGTTCTATCCTTGTGCGCGTTCCATATTGTGGAAGGCTAGGCCGATGGTAGGCGGCACCGTACGGAGCCAGCGAAGGACCCTCGAAGACATGAGGGCAACGGCACACAGGAAGGCCAGGAGGAACAGAACATGAGATCTAAGCTCGCACTCTCGGTGGTCGTCACGCTCCTCGCCGCCGCCGCAACGGGCGCGTTGGCGCAACGGTCGTTGACGGTCGCGCAAGGTACGGCGCCCGACACGCTCGACGCCCAGAGGAGCACGGTCCAGCAGACGCTGAACGTCTCGTACCACATCAACGAACCGCTGTTCCAGCTCGATTACGCCACGAGCGACATCACTCCGCTGCTCGGCAAGTCGTTGGTCGCCGTAGACGATACGACATGGGAAGTCGAGTTGCAGGAAGGCGTTACGTTCACGAACGGCGAGCCGTTCGACGCCGAGGCGGTGCGGTACAGCCTCCTCCGGGTCAGCAAGCCCGAGCTCAAGTCGCCGGCCACGATCTACGTGCGTCCCATCGTGGACGTCGCGGTCGTCGACGAGCATACTGTGCGCATCGCCACGGACGGCCCCGCCCCCGCGCTCCCCCTCTACCTCACACGCATCGCGATGGTCCCGCCCGCCTACATCGAGGAGGTCGGCGACGACGCCTTCGGCCAGAACCCGGTCGGCACCGGCCCGTTCAAGCTCGTCCGCTGGGTCAAGGACGACCGGGTCGTCCTCGCCGCCAACGCGGACTACTGGCGCGGGGCCCCGAGCCTCGACCAGGTGACGTTCGTGTCGATCCCCGAGACCGCCACGCGCATGGCCGCCCTCCAGACGGGCGAGGCCGACATCGTGACCCAGGTGTCGGTCGACCAGGCTCCGATGCTCGAGCGCTCCGGCATCGTCATCGCCCCGGTCCCCGGCCTGCGCCTGATGATGATCGCCATCACGCTCGACGGAGAGCCGGGCAGCACCCCGCTCTACGACGTGCGCGTGCGCCAGGCCCTCAACTACGCGGTCGACAAGCAGGCCCTCGTCGACGACATCCTCGGCGGTTACGGCAAGGTCCTCGAGGGGCAGGCCCTCTCGAGCGAGTACTTCGGCTTCAACCCCGACGTCGAGGCGTACCCGTACGACCCGGCGAAGGCGCGCGAGCTCCTCGCCGAAGCCGGCTACACGGACGCGAACCCGCTCAGCATCACGATCTACGGCCCACAAGGTCGTTACTTGAGGGACAGCGAGATCCTCCAAGCCATCGGCGGCCAGCTCCGCGAGGCCGGTATCGACGCCGAGGTCGAGGTCCTCGAGTGGGGCCTGTTCATCAACCGGCTCCTCGCCAAGGAGTTCGAGACCGCGGCCTTCTGGGGTGCCTCGACGGTTCCCGACGCCGACGCCTGGCTCGGTGCCATGCTCGGCACCGGCGCCGCCTACTCCGTCTACACGAACCCGGAGTTCGACGCGCTCGTCGCCCAGGGCGCCAAGACGGTCGACCGGGCCGCCCGCCTGGCCATCTACCAACAGGCCGAGGAGCTCGTCCACGAGCAGGCGCCGTTCATCTTCCTCTACCAGCAGGTCGACGTCTACGGGGTGACGGCCCGCGTCTCCGGCTGGACACCCAGCCCTGACGAGGCCATCTACCTCTGGGGCGTGACGGTCAAGTAACCATGGTCGACTCGCACGATCATCCCCCCGCCGAGATGGCAAGGATGACGTGGCCGGAAGTGGGCGCCGTGTTCAAGCGGCGCCCCAACCTGGTCATACTGCCCGTCGGCGCGCTCGAGCAGCACGGGCACCACCTCCCGCTCGGGACCGACTCCATCATGGTGGACGCGCTCTGCGGCCTAGCCGCCGCCGGCCTGGAGCAAGTCGTCGTGGCGCCGGGGCTGCACTACGGCACCTCAGCGAACCACGACGCCTTCCCCGGCACCGTCAGCGTCGGCCTGGACACGCTCGTCAGGCTCATCGTCGACATCGGCCTCGACCTGTTCCGCCAGGGCGTCGACATACTGCTGATCGTCAACGGCCACGGCGGCAACACCCAGGCCGTGGCGGCGGCGGCCCACGAGCTGCGGCAGCGCAGCGGCAAGGTCGTGGCGCAGCTCATGTGGACGGCCACGATCCACGACTCGTGGAACGTGTTGGAGGGCGACATCTCCTGGCACGCCGACGAGTCGGAGACGTCGCTGATGCTGGCGTTCGCGCCCGAGCTCGTTCGCGAGGGCAAGGCGGTAGACGAGCGGCCGAGGGACCTGCCGTTCTTCAAGTTCACCGAGGAGGCGCTCCTCGCCACCAAGGTGGACCTGGGGCTCCCCAAGACCGACGCGCTCAGCGCGAGCGGGACCATCGGCCTCGCGAAGCTGGCGACCAGGGCCAAGGGCGAGACCATGGTCTCCGAGGCCACCAAGAACCTGCGCAGCACGATCACTCAGCTCCTCGAACACCACGGCACGCTGCTGGCGCACCTGACCCGCACCACGGAGTAGGCCCGGCGATGCTGCAGTTCGTGGTCAGGCGGCTGGCGCAAGGCGTGCTGGTGCTCGCCGGGGTGCTGACCGTCGTGTTCTTCCTCACGCGGCTGTCCGGCGAGCCCCTCGCCCTGTTCGTGCCGGTGGGGGCGAGCGCCGCCGACGTCGAGCGGATCCGCCACGAGCTCGGCTTCGACAGGCCCCTGCTGGTGCAGCTGGCGACGTTCTGGCGCGACGTCCTACAGGGGGACCTGGGGACGTCGGTGCGCTTCTCCGAGCCCGCCTTCGGGCTCGTGCTCGAGCGCCTGCCCGCCACGCTGCACCTGACCGCCGTCGCCATGGGGATCGTTGTGCTCGTCGGCATCCCCCTCGGGATCCTGGCCGCCGTGAAGCGCAACACGGCGGTGGACAGCCTCGTCATGGCGCTCGCCATGGTCGGGCAGTCCATGCCCACCTTCTGGCTCGGCGTGATCCTGATCCTCGTGTTCGGCGTCGCCCTCGGCTGGTTGCCGGTGTTCGGGTACACGTCCCCGGCCGCCCTGATCCTCCCCGGCGTGACCCTCGGCGCCTACTCCGTAGGCATCGTGGCCCGCACCGTACGCTCGTCCATGCTCGAGGTCATCAGGCAGGACTTCGTGCGCACGGCCCGCGCCAAGGGGCTGGGCGACCTGCGCGTGTTCGGCAAGCACGCCCTGCGCAACGCGCTCATCCCCACCGTCACCATCCTCGGGCTCCAGGTCGGCGCCCTCCTCGGTGGCGCGATAGTCACCGAGTTCGTCTTCTCCTTCCCTGGGATGGCCCGCCTCGCCACGCAAGCCGTCCTCAACCGCGACTACCCGGTGGTGCAGGCGTTCGTGTTCGTCACCGCCATCGGGGTCCTGGTGGTCAACCTCGTCGTGGACGTCGTCTACGCCGCGATCGACCCGCGGATCACCCTCGGTTAGGGCCACATGCGTAGACGCCACCTCACCCAACGCACCTTCGTGATCGGCTTCGGGCTCGTCGCCATCGTCGCCGTCATGGCGCTCCTCGCCCCGTGGATCGCCCCTCACGACCCCGCGGCGCAATCGACCAAGGCCCGTCTGCTGCCGCCCGTGCTCCTGGGCGGCACACTCGAGCACCCGCTCGGCACCGACCCCTTGGGCCGCGACCTGCTCAGCCGCATCATCTACGGCAGCAGGATCTCCATCCTCCTCGGTCTGGCCTCCGTCCTGGGCGCCGGCACGATCGGTCTGATCCTCGGGGCCGTGGCGGGCTACGTCGGCGGCAAGGTCGACGCCGTGATCATGCGCCTCGTCGACCTCCAGATGGCCATCCCGTTCCTCGTACTTGCGCTCGCCGTCCTGGCGGCGCTCGGGCCGGGCCTGACGAACCTGCTGCTCGTGTTGGTCATAACGGGCTGGGTCGTCTACGCGAGGGTCATGCGAGCGCAGGTCATGGCGGTGAAGAGCCGCGAGTACGTGGCGGCGGCGAGGGCGCTCGGCGTACCGCACCTCCGCGTCCTCCTCAAGCACGTGCTGCCGGCCGCCATCCCGCCGCTCACGGTCATCTCGACCGTGCAGGTCGGCACGATGATCCTCACCGAAGCCTCGCTGTCGTTCCTCGGCCTCGGCGTGCCGCCCAGCATCCCGACCTGGGGCAGCATCGCGGCGGACGGCCGGGCCTACATGACGACGGCGTGGTGGGTCACCACCCTGCCAGGCCTCGCGATCTTCCTGACGGTCATGGGAGTCAACTTCCTAGGCGACTGGCTCAGGGACCTCCTGGACCCCACGTTGAGGCAGTGAAGGCGGGCCGGCGCGTGTGCCACGGCGTGCGCGCCTCGTAAGCGTGCGCGACGCGCAGCAGGGTGGCCTCGTCGAAATGCCTCGTTGCCAACTGCAGGCCTAGCGGCAACCCGTCGGGGTCGAAGCCGCACGGGACCGACAGGGACGGGTGCCCGGAGAGGCTGAACACCCTCGTCTGCGGGCCGCTCGCCATGGCCGGCATCCTCAGGGAGGCGCGCACCTCCTCGCGTAGAGGCAGGGGGTCGCGAGGTCGCAGCGGGAACGCCGCGTCCGCCGTCGGGCCGACGAGCACGTCCACCTCCTCGAGGCTGCTCACGACCTGCCGCGCCACCAGGGCGCGCATGCGCTGCGCTTGGCCAAGCGCGCCTGCGGGCAGCAGGGCGCCCGTCAGGAAGTTGGTGCGCGTGTTCACGTCGTAGTCCTCGTAACGCTCCAGCAACCACTTACGGTGATGGCTGGCCGCTTCGGCCATGACGAGCGCCACCGAGATGAAGCGGGTCTGGTGCAGCAACGGGACCGACACGGTGGTCACGGTGGCGCCCAACTCACGAAGCACGGCCACGGCCGCCTCCGTCGTCGCGATGGCGGCGGGCTGGACGACGGACGGATCGAGCATCTCGGCGATCACGCCGACGCGGAGCCCGGAGAGCTCGCCCGACAGGGCTTCCGAGTAGCGCGGGACGGGCAGGCGGCTGCAGGTCGGGTCCGCTGGGTCTGCGCCCGCCAAGTGCTCCAGTACGAGGGCGGTATCTTCCACCCGGCGGGCGAGCGGTCCGACGCAATCCATCGAGTAGGCCAGCGGTATGACACCGTCGCGGCTGACGCGCGACCAGGTCGCCTTCAGGCCGACGACGCCGCAGTAGGACGCCGGGGCGCGGATGGACCCGCCGGTGTCCCCGCCCAGCGAGAAGGAGCACAAGCCCGCGGCGACCGCCGCCGCCGAGCCGCTCGACGACGCGCCGGGCGAGCGCTCGAGGTTCCACGGGTTCCTGACCTTGCCGAAGAGCGGGTCGCGGGTCATCCCGGAGTGGAACTCGTGGGTGTTCAAGGTGCCGAGCAAGACGGCGCCGGCCTCGCGCAGGCGCCTGACGACGGTGGCGTCTCGCGACCCGACGAAGTCGGCTAGCACGCGCGACCCGCCGGTCACGCGCACGCCCTCGATCAACATCTGGTCCTTCACCGCGAAGGGGATGCCGTCGAGCCGGGATCGGCGCTCGCCGGCGCGCAGGCGCTCGGCGGAGCGCCCAGCGGCCTCGCGCGCCTCGTCCTCGAGCACTGTTATGAAGCTGCGCAGTTGGCCGTCCACCGCCCTTATCCTCGCGAGGTAGGCCTCCGTCAGCTCGACCGGATCGAGCTCGCCGGTCACGAAGCCGTCGGACTGCTCCGTCACGCCCCGGTAGACCCACTCACTCGCGCTCATCCGCCACCACCCTCGGCCACTCGCTCCACGGCTCCACGTCGAACGGTCGGTAGGCGTCGTACGCCATGAGGCCCGCGACGAGCCCCCGAAGACGTTCCGTGATCTCCTCCAGGTCGCTCTCGGGGACCCGGTAGCCTTGCGCCGCGAGCATCGCGGCGACCTCGGCGGTGGTGAACTCGACGGGCCTCGGCTCAGTCTCCCCGACCATCGCCCACCGCCCGTCTCGTATCGTGCCGGCGCGCGACCGGCTTCATCCCGCCTCGATCCAACGCGTTCCGGCGTGGTCGCGCGGCACGACCGCGAAGGCCCAGTCGCCCGGATGCACCGGGTAGTTCCTCGCCCAGTAGCCGAGGTAGCCGTCGACAGGCGCGCGCAGCTCCTCTACGGTCTCGAAGGTGAAGGGGCTGATGACCTTCCCGAGCAACTCCCCCGCACGCACCTCGCGGCCGAAGGTGTCGCGACGCCTCTCCGGCCTCAAGTAACCGCCGTTCCTCGGGTTGACGCGCTGGACCGTCTCGTAGACGAGGTAGCGCTCGGGGCGCTCGATGGCGCCGTCCTCCATGCCGAGGTGACGCATGACGTTGCGGATCCCCCGGTAGTTGGCGTTCATCCAGTCGTCCTCGAGGTCGGAGTCGAAGCCGGCGCCGCCGTGGAAGCTGCCGCAACTGGGGATCTTGAGGACCTCGCCCACGTAGGCCTGCGCGGCGCGCGGCCCCGGGAACACGCTCATCATCTTCGCCTGGTACACGAGGGGGAGGCCGAACACGAGCGCCAGCTCCTGGCTACGGGCGCTCACGCTCGGGTCGGTGAAGTCGGTACCGACGATGCTGGAGGCGAGCGTCGAACCCCAGATGCCCAAGTGGAAGTCGAGGAGCGCGTCGCTGCGCGCCAACACCTCGTGCGCCAGCTTCGCCGCGAGCTGCTCCGGCAGACCGTTCTGCGGCCGAGCCGTCACGGGGAAGACACGGTTCATGTCGGGCGCGTCCGCCTCGTGCAAGACGTTGCGCATCTGGTTGGCGAACGCGGCCGCGTTGGCCATGGGCACCAACAGGAGGCGTCCCCGCAGCGCGTCCGGGGCGAGCTCGGAGTCGAGACGCCGGAAGAACTCGAGGTGTAGCCATTCGTCGCCGTGCATGCCGGACAGGACCGTCAAGGTGGGGCCGGGCTCGGCCCCCTGGTGGACGATGACGTCGATGCCGACGCCGCGACCGGACAGGTCGCGAGCGACGGGCAGATGCGCGTGGTAGCGGCCTGGAGCCGTTGGCAGGTCGTCTAGGTTCTCGTAAGGCGGCATGTGTACTCCTTGGCGTCGTGGCGAGGGGTGCGGGGTCAGTACCCCAGCTCGCGCGACTTGATCTCGTTGAGCAGCGGGGCTCCGGCGACGTAACGCTCGAGGTTGTCGGCGAACTCGACGACCCCGCGAAGCGAGTTGTTCGGGTCGACGTAGGAGATGTGCGGCGTGAGGATGACGTTGTCGAGATCCCACAGGGGGCTCGTGGCCGGTAGCGGCTCCTCGCTGAAGACGTCCAGTGCGGCGGCGGCGAAGCGCCGCTGGCGCAGCGCCTCGACCAGGTCGGACTCCACCAGCACCTCACCCCTGGCGATGTTGACCAGGACCGCGTGCGTCCGCAGGAGCGCGAACTCCCGCGCGCCGAGCAGGTGGCGGGTCTCGGGCGTCAGGGGGCACGCCACGACCACGACGTCGGACTCGATCAGTAGGCGGTCCAGTTCGGTGGGGGCGAGGATCTCGTCGAAGTCGGCCAGCGGCTTCGGATCGCGCTTCATCCCAAGGACCCTGACGCCGAACGGCCGGAACCTGGCGGCCACGGCCGAGCCGATGGCGCCGGCGCCGATGATGCCAACGGTCGCGCCTAGCAGCCCCCGGGCGCTCACCTCGCGCTCCCAGCGCCGCGCGCGCTGCGCCTCGAGCAACGCCGGTAGCCCTTTCAGCAGTGCCAGGGTGGTGCCGACGACGTACTCCGCGATGGGAACGTCGAGCACGCGGGCCGTACGCGTCAGCCGGATGGGCCGCGCGACCACCTCCGGGATCAGCACCCAGTTGAACCCGGCGGACGCCGTATGGATCCAGTCGAGATCGGGGAGCTGGGCCAACGCCGTCCGCAACGCGTCGTGCGACATGCCGGCACGGTAGAGCACCGTGGCGTCGCGAGCGTCCTCCGGGACGTCCCCGCTCGCGGGGAGCCTCACGACCCTCAGCTCGGGGAACCGCGCCGTCAGGACGCCCTCGGTCTCGGTTCCGATGCGGTGGGACAGCAGGAGGGTATGCGAGCGACGCGTCACGCGCCCCATACCGCGCGGAAGACGCGCAGGTAGTTCCCTCCGAGCACCTTACCCACCTGCTCCTCGCTGTAGCCGCGTCGCTTCATGAGCTCGATGACGGACGGGAGCTGGCCGTAGTCGTCGAACCCCTCCACGTAGCGCAGGCGCGAGCGCGGCGCGCGCTCGATGTGATCGGCGTAGGCGCCGCCCACCGAGCGCTTGGAGGGCAGGCCGCGGATCTTGTCGCCGTCGGGGTAGGTACCGTGCGACATGTCCGTGCCGATGCCGACGTGGTCGATGCCGACGAGATCGACGACGTAGTCGATGGCGTCGAGGTAGTCGTTCACGGTCGGGCGCGTGATGGAGCCGGCTTTGAGGTTGAGAGGGCCCCAGTTGGTAGGCGCGACGACGCCGCCCGTGGCCGCGCACGCCTTGATCTGCTCGTCGGTGACGTTGCGCGCGTTGGCGACGACGCCCTTCGGGTTGGAGTGCGAGAACACGACGGGCTGGGTGGTGCGCTCCATCACCTCGAACGTGGCGCGCTCACCGACGTGCGTGAGGTCCATGACGATGCCCAGGCGGTTGCAACCGTCCACCCACTCGCGCCCCATCGTCGAGAGCCCGGCGTCGTTCGGCTCCAGGCAACCGTCGCACAGGGCGTTGCGGTTGTTGTACGCGGGCAGCATCATCCGCAAGCCCATGGCGTGGAAGACGTCGAGCCGCTCTATGTAGCTGCCCAGGAAGTCGCCGCCCTGAGAGTTGATGACGATCGCCGTCTGGCCGTTGGCCTTCGCGTCGACGATGTCCTGGGCGGTGCGAGCGATGCGGATGTTGGGGTAGCTGCGCTCGACCTTGTACCAGTCGGCTATCGCGTCGAGCGCGTTGCCGGCGTCGTCGTGCGGCCTGAAAGTCGTGATGCAGTACGCGTCGGCCGAGTAGTCGCTCAGCTTGCCGTACTCCGTGTCCTCCCAGATCTGGACGCAGCTGTCGATGAAGATGTACGGGGTCGTGCCCGGCGTGTGGTGACCCTTCTGCAGGGGGTGCGGCAGAACGTCGTCGAGGGTGGTGTGGGGGTAGCCGGCCATGGTTAGCTCCTTACTTCTTGTGACGGTTAGGGGGATCGGGGAAGTCGGCGGTCGCGCCGCGCGGCCCTCTAGGAGGACATCCTCGGGTCGACCAGGTCACGCACGACGTCCCCAAGCGAGTTGAACGCCAGGACGGTGAGGGTGATCATCACGCCCGGGTACACCGCCAACTGGGGCGCCGACCATACGTAGTACTGGCTGTCGCTCAGCATGTTGCCCCAGCTCGGTGTAGGCGGGAGGACGCCGAGGCCGAGGAACGAGAGCGCCGCCTCGACGAGCATCACGTAGCCGACGTTCAGGGAGGTGGCCACGATCAACGACGGCAAGGCTTGCGGCAGCAGATGTTTGAACATCACGCGCCAGTGGGAGCCGCCGAGGGCGGTGGCGGCCGATACGTACTCCAGGTCCTTGGTGCGTAGGACCTCCGCCCTGACGAGCCGAGCGACGTCCATCCACCTGGTCAAGGCCAGCGCCAGTATCAGGACGACCAGGCCCGAACCCCAGATGGCGACGATCACCATGATGAGGAAGAACGTGGGTATGGCCATGAGGGTGTCCGTGAGCCGCATCAGGACCTCGTCGACGGTGCCGCCGAAGTAGCCGGCGGCGAGGCCGAGGACCGAGGCGATCAGGACGGTCAGCAGCGCACCGGCGAAACCCACCGCCAGCGACACCCGGCCGCCGGAGAGGAGGCGGGAGAAGACGTCGCGCCCGCTCTCGTCGGTCCCGAGGACGTGCTGCTTGGACGGGGGTTGGAACTGGTTGGAGAGGGACAGCTTGGTCGGCGAGGGTAGCCCTAGGTAGGGCTGGCCAAGGACCAGGGCGACGAGGACGACCAGCCAGACACAGCCGCAGGCCGCGAGTGGGTTGCGCCTGAGCGCTCGGACGATCCCCTTGAGCGCACCCCGCCTGGTCGAGCCCTTCTGCGCAGCGCTCGTCGTCATGAGTAACGGATCCTCGGATCTATGACGGGGTACAGGATGTCGACGAGCAGGTTGCTGGCGACGACGGCTGCCGATACGAGCAGGGTGACGCCGAGGATGAGCGGGGTGTCACGCCTGAGGGCTGCGTCCACGCCCAGTTGGCCGAGGCCGGGCCAGCTGAACAACGTCTCGATGACCGCGGCCCCGCCCACGAGCCTCGGCAGCTGCACCCCGATGATGGTCACGACCGGGATGAGCGCGTTCCTCAGGATGTGCCTCCGGCCGAGTTGACCTTCTGTCAGGCCTTTGCTGCGGCCCGTACGGACGTAGTCCAACCTGGCGACCTCCAGCCAGCTGGACCGGGTGTAGCGGATGACCGCCGCAGCGCTGGAAGAGGCGAGCACGAGGGCGGGCATGATCAGATGCTTGAGACCGAGGACGAGGTCGCCCTTCGGCCCCATCCCGGAGGTCGGGAGCCAGCGGAGCTCGGCGCCGAACACGATCATCAGGATGATGCCCAGCCAGAAGCTCGGCACGGCCAGCGCTACGAACGACAGGAAGCCGATGACCTGGTCCACCAGGCCGTTCGGTCGGCGCCCGGCCACGACCCCGGCCGGGATGCCTATTACGAGCGTCAGGAGCAGGGAGGCCACGCCCAGCTTCACCGTCGCCGGGACGCGCTCCATGATCATGGACGTGACGGAGCGGCCCCCGTAGCTGAGCGACGCGCCCAGGTCGCCTTGCACGGCGTTGCTCAGCCAGTTGAGGTACTGGATATGGATGGGCCTGTCCAGCCCGAGGTTGTGTTTCAGCCGCGCCGCCTCGGCGGACGACATGTTCGGGTCCATGAGGATCGAGAGCCCACCCGGCGCGGCCTGGATGAGCAGGAACGTGAGCGTCGCGACGAGCACGACGACGACCACGGCCGACACGGACCTCTTGAGAACGTAGGAGAACATGGAAGCTTAGCGGCACCTTAGCCGAAGCTTGTGGGGCCGCGGTCTGCGACCCCACAAGCTCGACGTCGATGCATGGCGCCTAGGGCTCAGGAGGCTCTCGTCACTGCGCCCAGCTGATGAGGTAGGCGTACGGCATGGCGCGCTGGAGCTCGCTGCGCGGAACGTCGACCAGACGCTTGTCGATGGCGTGCAGCGTGGGCTCGAGGAAGAACGGCATGATGTACGGGTCCTCGTTCAGCACTTCCTGCAGCTGCTTGAGGAGTTGGCCGCGCACCTCGAGGTCGGGGCTCGCCAGCATCGTGTCAAGGATCTCGTCCACCTCAGGGTTGACGTAATGCTGGCTGTTGTTCAGACCCTTGCTGTGGAAGAGGCGGTACGCCCAGTCGGCGTTGGGGATGGGGAACGTCGAGACGCGCGTTGGGAACGTCCCGTCCCTCGTCTCCTCCAGCCACCTGCCCGTGCGCTCGGTGGCGAAGTACTCGACCTCCATGCCGATCGCCTGCCATGCGGCCTGCAGGACGGGGGTGATCTGCTCGCGGACCGCGTTGCCCCTGTCGACGAGGATGTAGAAGCTCAGCTCCATGCCGTCCTTGTCGCGGATGCCGTTACCGTTGGTGTCGACCCAACCCGCCTCGTCGAGCAGCTGCATCGCGAGCTCCGGGTCGTAGCGGTAGGGAACGATGTCCGGCGCGGGGATCCACGTGAGGGTGGTCGGCATCAGGCCGTCCAGCACGGGCATGAGGCCTTGGCCGATGTGCTCGGCGATCTCGACGCGGTCTACCGCGTACATCATGGCCTTGCGGACGCGCACGTCGCTGAACATGGTGTGCCACGGCTCGTAGTCGGACATGTTGATGGCCATCATCACGTACCTGGTGCCGTTGACCGAGAAGATCTCCATGCGCGGATCGGCGGCCACGGCCTGCCTGTGCACGGCCTCGATGGGAACGTAGTCGAGCTCACCGGCGCGGATCTGGGCGACGGCAGCGTTCTGGTCGCGCACGATCTTGAACGTGAGCCCCGGAACCTTCGGCTGCCCGAGGAAGAAGTCGTCGAAGGCCACGAGCTCTATCTGCGCACCCGGCTGCACGCTGGCCATGCGGAACGCGCCGCTGCCGACCGGGTTGCGGGTGTTGGCGTCGACGGCGTCGGCCAAGTGAGCGAAGCCTTCGTAGACGTGCTTGGGCAACGGCTCGAACCCGCCGGAGCTCAGCGTGTCGGGCAGGAGGGCGTTCGGGGCGGTCAGGACGATCCGAACGGTGTGCTCGTCGATGACGTCTATCGACGCGAAGTTGCCGGCGGCCACGTAGGCGCTCGCCGACTCGGCCGGGTCCTTTATCTTGTCGAACGTGAACTTCACGTCGTCGGCCGTGATGGGCACGCCGTCGTGCCACTTCGCGTTCTGGCGGAGGTGGAACGTCCACGTGAGCAGGTCGTCCGAGACTTCCCAGCTCTCGGCCAGGTAGGGCTCCGTAGCGAACGTCGTCGGGTTGACGGCGGCCAACGGAGCGAACATGGCGCCCGTGACGATGTTGGCGTTCAACTCCGCCGGCAGCACCGGGTTGAAGGTCTCGGGCATCGCTTGGAGCGCGATCCGGACGCTTCCGGACCCGCCGGGCTGGGCCATGGCCAGGGGAACGGCGCCGCCTAGAACGGCAAGGGCGAGCATCACTAACCAGCGGTAGGGGGTGTTCAAACGCGGCACATGCTCCTCCAGAGTGCATTGCGAGCAACGTTACGGTTGGCCTTGCGGTCTTGTCGTGACCCTCTGCGCTTCGACCCTTCTATAAGATTGTGGTAGTAGACTAGGGCATTGTGATAGCATTGTCAACCAGCACGAATGGTCCTGGATGGCCCGGGGGAAGTGGAGGGGCGTCGCCATGAGGCGGCCTCGCATGCCAAGCCGCGATCACCGATCGGCTTGTTGGCGAGAGCGATCGCGAAACCTTATCCTGGGGCAAACACGCTCGAACCGATTTCGTATCGTCAAGAAGGGTCTGCTTCGCAGCCAGTAGGTGGGTGACACTAATCTAGTGAACGACGCCGACGCGTTACACCAGTTGAGGATCGACCCTTCCGGCGACCTTCCGATCTATCTCCAGCTCAAGTACCAGTTGAGCTATCTGATCACCACCGAGAAGCTGCTGCCGGCGTCCAGACTGCCGGCGGTGAGGAACCTGGCCCAACACCTAGGGGTCAATCACCACACCGTCGCCCAGGCTTACCGAGCCCTACAGAACGACGGCCTCATCGACTCGACCGTGGGCAGGGGCTCGTTCGTCAGGCGCTTCAGCGACCTCGACCGCGTGAACGCCACTCGCCACGAGTTGCTGAACGACGCGTTGGAGCAGGCGCGCCACCGGGCACGCGCCCTCGGCTTCTCGGATCAAGAGACCATCCAACGCCTCACCTCGATAACGCAGCGCGACGACGTGCCGTGTCACGTGGTGTACGTGGACCGCGTGCCGCACATAGCCAGGAAGTACGCGAGGCGCCTGGAGCATCATATGGGCCGGGCCGTGAGAGTCACCCCTCTGACGTTCGACGATATCGCTGCGGAGACCGAGGAAACCAAGGCCGCTCTCGCCGAGGCGTTCTACGTAGTGACGGTAGCGAGGAACGTGCCGTGGCTCGAGCAGCAGCTGCCGCGCTTCGCCCCCGCTCACGAGGTCCTGACCATCGTCGCCGAGCCGCTTCCGAGCACGGTCCGCATGCTGGCCGCTCTGGACCCGAGCAAGTCGACGGTCGTGCTGGCCGAAGAGCATTACCTGTACAGCTCTCTGAACCTGCTCTCCCTCTATAGCAGCATCGACCCCAACGACGCGGAAGCGTTCACGCTCGACGCACTGGACAGGTTCATCGGTGCCGCACGCGAAGCGGACGTGATCCTCTATACGTTCGGGGCGGGATCCGCTCTGGCAGAGCTGGACCTGGCGGCCAAGGGGATCGAAGCGACATGCTTCGAGCTGGGGTTCGACATCGCCCAAGACTCGGTGGCGAAGCTGAGGACGGTCTTCGGGGGCATGGGGGCTGCTGCGGAGCCCTCATCCGTAGCGGCCAAACGACAAGCGACCGGTGGGGTTTTGGACATAGTCTCCTAACCACCGCTCCGCTAGGTTTCAACCAGTCGTCCTCTCGCCCCTCACGTCAACGACCCCGATCGCCTGCATGAGCGCGTACATGGTCGTCGGACCCACGAAGGTGAAGTCGCGAGCGCGGAGCGCCTTGGCGAGGGCCTCCGATTCTGGCGAGCGCGTTGGCGACACCGCCGCGGCATCCGCCCCCGGCTCGGCCCTGAACGACCAGACGAGGTCCACCAACCCGCCGTGGTCGCGCAGCGCCACCGTGGCGGCGGCGTTGCGGACGGTGGCGCGGATCTTCTGCTCGTTCCTGACGATGCCGGCGTCCGTCATCAGCCTCGCCACGTCCGACTGCTCGAACCTCGCCACCACCTCCGGGCGGAAGTCCGCGAACGCCTCGCGAAACGCCGGACGCTTGCGCAAGACCGTCGACCACGAGAGCCCGGTCTGGAACACCTCCAGGCTCAGCGCCTCGAACAGCCCGCGCTCGTCGGTGACGGGCACGCCCCACTCGTGGTCGTAGTAGGCGCGCATGATGTCGTCCTGCTCGGCCCAAGCGGGCCTGGTTGCGGAGCCATCCGGTTCGGTCGTCATGCGCTAAGGCTATACGCGGCGGCGGCGCGAGGCCATGGTCGGGAGCCTACGCGGTGGCGGCCGGAGTCGAGTAACTTGACCGCCATCCCCGGCACGGACCCGGTGGACGACCCGTGCGAAGGCGCGGCCGCGTACCCGAACCGTGACCACCCCCGGCACGTGCCGTACGGAAGACCCGCACCCTAACCACAGGCAGTTCACCCCGCCGGCCTGAGGGCGCGCAGGTAAGTCCAGCGCGTGAGCAGGAAGAACGCGCCCTGGACGGCGGCGAAGAGGCCGATCACCACGAGGGTGTAACGCGTCACGTCCTGCATGAGGAGGCTGCCTAGCGCGTCGAGCGCGAAGCCCGCATGGAGCGCTCCCAGCGCGAAGGGCAGCAGGTAGATGACGGCGATCTGTGCGGTGACGACCTTCGCCGACTCGCCGGGCGTCACGCCTATCCTGCGCAGGCGCCCATGCAGCCGGCGATCCTCGCCCAGTTCGGTGAACAGCTTGAAGTAGATCAGGCTGCCCGCTCCGATGAAGAAGAGTAGGGACACGAACACGCCGGCGAACATCGACAGCCCGAGCGTCTGCCTGATCTGGCGCACCCCCATGAAGCGGGCATCGACGTCCTGGCGGGGCGCAGCCGCCATGACCGCCTGCTGCAGCTCCGACTCCAGGCGCCGCGTTGCAGCGCCCTCCGGCCAGTCGTACAACCAGAGCGTGGCCGGGGCGTACTCGCGACCCCCGGTAGGCAGGCCGGCGAGTGCCGAGTCGTCGACCACGTACCACCGGCCTTGCAGGCCGGGGGGCATGGTGATCGGCGGGGCTACGCGAGCAGCCTCGACCCCGCCGTCACCCAGGACAGCAACGCCGTCCGACAAGCGCAGAGCAGTGCAAGAAGGAGCAGAGGTCCCGGCTGTGGCCCCAGCAGCGGTCTCGGCACCGGTCTCGGACGCGACGTCAGCAGCGGTCTCAGCCACGGCCTCAGCGGGGAACCCCGCCGCCCGGGCGAGAGCCGCGTAGTCGCTCGCACCTACGAGCACGAGCCAACCGTCGTCCGCACCGTCGTCCAGGTCGCTGAACCGCAGCTCGTGGATGACTGCTGAAGCCTTCACTGTCGGAATGACCTCGTTGCGAGCCAGGACGCTGTCGACCTCGGACGACGCGAGGCTCGGCCTGCCATCCGACCTCTCCACGAACGCCAGCTCCTGTTGGTACATGCCTTCGAGGCCCTGCTCGAAACCGCGGTTGAAGACGTAGAACGACCCGGCAGCAGCCAGGACCACGGCGCTCAGGGTCGCGATGGTGGCCAGGAGGCGGGCGTTGTCGCGCACCCGGAAGATGAGCTGCGACACGACCAGCATGCGCGTGCCCCTCAAGTAACTGGCCTTGGCCCCACGCAGCAGGCGCAGCACGAGGACGCTGCCGTGCGTGAAGAGGAGGAACGTGCCCAGCACTACGATGGTCACGACGGGTACGAAAGCGAGCACGACCCCGGCTCCTTCCACCCGCATGGCGACGACGTAGCCGGCCACGACCAGCGCGGCTCCCAAAACCGCTAGCAGCGGCGAGGCGCGCGGCACGGTGCGCGGCTTCCGGGCGGCCCGCATGAGTTCGACGACCTCCTGCCGGCCGATCCTGAGGCCGCCAACCAAGGTGACGAGCTGGAACAGCGCGAGGAAGCTGACGGCGGTGAGGAGGATGGCGTTCGGCACGAAGAGGAACCGGATGGGCTCGTCCAGGCCGAGGATCCGACTGATGCCAAGCAGGAACAGGCGCGAGAGCAGGAGCCCCAGGCCGATGCCGACAGCGATGGCGCCCACCGACAGGATGGAGTTCTCGAGCCAGATGAGCCGCCTGAGCTGACCGCGGGTCGTTCCCATCAGTGAGAGGAGACCGAACTCTTGGTTGCGGGCACGCAGGAAGGCGCCGCTGGAGTAGAGCACGAAGAAGAACGCGAAGACGGCTACGAGCACCTCGCACACGGTGAGCACGACCCGCGTCGCGTCGCCGCCGTAGATGTAGCCGCCGGCCACGTCCGGGTGCATGATGAACTGCGCGTAGACGAAGAACAGGACGACGGAGAAGGTGCTGCTCAGGAAGAAGGCCGCGTAGCGGAGGGCGCTGCCCCTGATGTTGCTAAGTGCGAGCTGCCTGAACGTCATCGACGCCCCCTCCCATCACGCTGAGCGCGTCCAGGACCTGCTGGAAGAACGCCTGCCGGTTCACGCCCCGCACCAGTTCCCCGAAGCGGTTGCCGTCCTTGATGAAGACGATGCGCTTGCAGAAGCTCGCGGCGAACGGGTCGTGGGTGACCATCACGACGGTTACGCCGTCGTCGTTGAGGCCCTGCAACGTCCGCATGACGTCGAGGGCGCTCTTGGAGTCGAGGTTGCCGGTCAACTCGTCGGCCAACACCAGGTCGGGCCCCGGGATGATGGCGCGGGCGATGGCCACGCGCTGCTGCTGACCACCCGAGATCTCGTAAGGACGTCGCTCCAGCAGCGCGCCGATGCCGAGGCGCTCCGTCACGCTGGCGAGGCGGCGCTCCATCTCGTCGACCTTGACGTTGTCGAGGACGAGTGGCAGCAGGATGTTCTCCCGCACGGTGAGGGTGTCGAGGAGGTTGAACTCCTGGAACACGAAGCCGAGCCGGCGGCGGCGGAAAAGCGCGAGGTCGGTCGGTCGCATGCCGCTCGGGTCCGCGCCGGCTATGCGCAGGCTACCTGCGGTCGGCGAATCGATGGTGGCTAGCATGTTCAGCAGGGTCGTCTTGCCGCTGCCGGACGGACCCATCACGCCTAGGAACTCGCCGGGGAGGATGCGCAGGTCGAAGCCGTCCAGCGCGGTATGGGCGGTGCCGTTCGCCGAGCCGTAGACCTTCGTGAGACCGGCCGCTTCAAGGACGGCCCGGTGGCCGTGCGTAGTGGCGCTTGCAGTCTGAGACATCAGGATGCTTACCTCCGGTGACGCGGTCCGCCGTTCCGGCGGGGCCCGCTCGTGATGGAAGGAGCGTAGCCGCGCACCGCCGAGGCCTGCCAGCGCCGGACCTTACATGCGCCGGGCGAACCTTACGAGGCTGTCACCCGGGCTTCACAGCAACCTGTGGATCCCCTCCGGCCTCAGCTCGACCGTGAAGGTCGAACCCTGCCCGACGCGCGACTCGACCGACAGCTCGTGCCCCAGGCGCCTGCAGACCTCCGCGGCCAGGAAGAGCCCCATGCCCGTCGACGCCTTCGTGCGCCTGCCGTTGGCACCCGTGAAGAACCGATCGAACACGCGCGGCACGTCCTCCGGTGGGATACCGATGCCGTCGTCCGACACACTGACCGTCGCCCCGCCGCCGCCAAGCGGTCGGATGCCGACCGTGACCTTCTGCCCGGCCTCGCTGTACTTCATCGCGTTGGTGAGGAGCTGGCGCAGTACGACCTGGAGCCACTTCGGGTCGGTCTCGACCTCGACTGGCCCGCTTGGTGCATCGACGCTCGGGAAGACGCCGCTGCGGATCCAGGCCCGCCTGAGCTCGTTCACGCTCGCCCGGACTACCCCGACCAAGTCCACGGTGACCAGCCTCAAGTCGAGCTCGAACCGCTCGAGTCGGGAGGCGGCGAGCATCAGCTCCAAGCCGCGCCCGAGCTCGTCGACCTCCTCCCGGACGCTCCGCCACTCGCTGTCGGCGTCCTGACCCTGGCCGTCCTGTTGCTGGACCGTCACCTCCAGCACGGCAAGGGGCGTCTTCATGTGATGCACCCAGAGGTCTACGAACGCCCTATGCTCCTCCGCGCTGCGCCGGTGGCGCTGCAACGCCTCCAGCGCCGAACGCTGCGAGTGCGTCAGGAGTTCGGCGAGCGCGCGCTGCTCGCGCGATTTGGCGGGAGGGAGCTGGAGGAGCGCGAAACCGTTCTTCGCGTCCGCCTCACGGTCGGCCCCCAGCGCACGCGCTACCGCCTTGCGGAACGGACGCTGCCGCTGGTGGTCGACGAGCAGGCAGACGGCGCCGCTCACCGCACCGAGCAGGAGGAGGTAGCCGGCATCGACCGCGCGCAACCGCGCGACGGCCAGGTGCACGACCAGCAGGAGGAAGAGGAGCGCGACCGCGAAGCCGAGGATGAGGGGCAGGCGATCGAGCAGATAGTCGCGAGGCCTCATAGCCGGCGGGGCCCGCTTCGGACCCATGCACGAACGCAGCGGTACATCGCACTGTGCGTCGCACTGCGCTTCGCACTGCACGGCACACCGAGCGTCACCCGACGCGTAACTCTCCGCGTAACTCTGCACGTAAGCCGGTGCCTCACCCCGCATGTCACCCGGCGCGTCATCCTGGGCCCCCTGGGGGCTGCAGCGCGTAACCGGCGCCCCGCACGGTCCGGACCGCGTCGCCGAGGCCCAGCTCCGCCAACTTCTTGCGCAGGCGGTTCACGTTCACGGTGAGCGTGTTGTCGTCGACGAACGCCGCGTCGTCCCACAAGGCCTCGAGGAGCGCCTCCCGCCCGACGACCTTGCCGTCGGCCCTCAGCAGGACCTCGAGGAGCTGCCCCTCGTTGCGGCTCAGCTCCACCTGGCGGCCGTCGAAGGCGACTACCAACCGCAGGGGGTCGAAGGCTAGGCCGGCGGACGTCACGGTCTGCTCGCTGGCGTTCGAGTACTCGCCGTACGCGCGCCGCAGGGCGCCACGCACCTTGGCCGTGACGACCTCGAGGTTGAACGGTTTGACGATGTAGTCGTCGCCGCCGTTGTCGATGGCCAGCACCTGGTCCATCCCGCTGGAGCGCGCCGAGATGAAGATCACGGGCGCGTTGGAGGCCGTCCGGATCTGGCGGCACCAGTAGAAGCCGTCGTACCAGGGCAGGTTCACGTCGAGGAGCACCAGGCCGGCGCCGGAGGCGAGGAACTCGTTCTTGAGGTCGTCGAAGCGCCGCGCGATGACGACCTCGTAGCCGTAGCGCTCCAGGTGCGCGGCCAGCATGGTGGCCAGCTTGGGTTCGTCCTCGACAAGGTAGATACGGTGCATGGCGTCTGCGGGCTCGCTCTGGGTCATGAGGTTACAGCGTGGCGTGCGCCGTGGCCTCTTGGGGTCGACGTACTACCATCGACTTCGAAACACCGCGTCCACTTGGTGTCGACCAGAGGTGCATAGAGGCTAGGGCCGCTTCTCACAACGGTTACTAGCCGTGAACCCTGGCTTGCATTGCGGACGGCTTTGGCTTACTTTGGGGGAAGCGCAAGTTGGCGCGCGCCCCAAAGGATGCGGTGGTGGACTCAAACGACGCACTCGACAAAATCGTAGCAGGTACACGCGCCGACAAACAGGAGCACCAAGGCCTTGATTTCAAGCGTCAGGGCCGCTCTCGCGAGGAGACCATCTCAATACTAGCGGCCACTGCCGCATGCTTCGCTAACGCCGCAGGAGGCAAGATAGTCGTAGGAGTTAAAGACGACGAGCCCGGCATCGGAGCCCTCGTGGGAACTGATTTGGAGCCAGCTTGGGTAAGGCAGCGCATATATCAGAAGACGAAACCTGGCCTCGACGTCATCGTCAAAGAGTTCATATACAGAGGCACGCGTCTTCTGGAGATCACTGTTCAGGAGGGCCTAGACGTGTACTTGGCCGACGGCCAGGCCCCAAAGCGCCGACTCGAAGACACATGTGTTCCCATGTCAACAGGCGAGCTAGCTCGCCTGCACGAAGAGCGCAGAGGAACGGACTGGAGTGATGGCGAAAGCGGAAGGCCCATTGAGGATGTCGACGACGCCGCAGAGTTGCTCCTCAGATCGATGCTCCGTACCTCCCCCTCAAACCCTAGAGACGTTAGCGGTACAGCCCTGTCCGACCTGCTAACGTTGCTAGCGCTTTCAACCTCGTCGGGCACTCTGACGCGCGCTGGAGAGCTTCTCTTGTGTCGACCCAAGACCGGCGACCAAACCGAGCTCTTGGTGTATCAGTACAGGGAAACGGCCGGCGGCGAGGTCAAGGCGGGGCGTCGCTGGCAAACTCCACTACTCGTTGCGTTCACCGAAACCCTCTCGACCATCGAAGCAAGGATCGGCACGACCCCGGTTAGTCTTCCAAATGGTCAGCAGTTGCAGATTCAAGACTACCCAGTGGCTGCGGTGAGGGAGGCAATAGCTAACGCGCTGACTCATGGTGACCATAGGGACCGACAACCGGTGTACGTGGAACACTCCCCCCAACTCCTGGACGTGAGGTCGCCGGGGCCACTTGTTTCAGGGATATCCCCTGCGAACATCCTCACGCACCCGCCCAAGCCGAGGTTCCCGAAGCTCGCAGAAGCCATGCGTGCGTGCGGGCTCGCGGAACGCTGGGGTCAGGGCATAGACCGAATGTACAAGGAGATGATTCGAAGTGGCCGAAGCGTACCAATAGTTGAAGTCGCCGCGGGAGATCAGCCCGAGACAACGGTCCGCTTCCTGGGCGGGCCTCCAAACTCACGCATCACGAAGTTCATTTCAACTCTGCCGGTAAACGAGCAAGATGACACCGATACTCTGCTCGTGGTTGCTACCCTTGCCAGCCGGCGGACCGTCAACGCGAAACAGCTTGCCGGCACGATTCAACGCGGTCCTGAAGCGGCCCAAGCCGTGCTGATGCGACTCGCGCAAGGATCGGCACAACTCCTCGAACCAACGCCGAGAACCCATGGGCGCAAGCATCCGGACTACCGCCTGAGGAGCGAAGCCGTGGCGGCGCTTGGGCCGGCGTTGGCCTATCAATCGAGACCCCAGGCTGACATCGACCGCAAGGTAAGAGACCACGTACGCGAGTACGGCACTATTAACAGTGCGGCCGTACAACGGATGTTGGACGTCGATGTGTATGCGGCTCGAGATGTCCTTAGGAAACTAGTGAATCGGAAGATTCTCGTCAGGACATCGGAGCAGCGTCGCGGCATCGCTGTGAAGTACGGCCCTGGCGCACGGTTCCCCTCAACGCCCCGGAAATCGGCCCTCGCTACTACGTCGGCAGTGGCTCCCCTGTTCGATTCCACAAACGTCGAAGAAGGACCCGTGGAGTAATCCTGTTACGAATGAGCGTCTTACTTATGGGTGGCGCCGGGCACATGTGCGCCGAACAGGAACTAGCAGCGGCATGGTCTGCACCGCCTTCGTTGAGCACGGAGTAGTAAGCGCATCCTCACCACTGCGTCCAGCAAAGCAACCGGACTCTCCGCCGACGCGCTCATTCACCACATCGATAGGGGGAACCGGAACGTCGCCTTCGCACTCTCAACGCGCCTGCACGACCTTGGCATCGCGGCAACTTGAGGTCGTCGAAGCGCCGCGCGATGACGACCTCATAGCCGTAGCGCTCCAGGTGCGCGGCCAGCATGGTGGCCAGCTTGGGTTCGTCCTCGACAAGGTAGATACGGTGCATGGCGCTGCCGCCTTCGCTCGGGCCCATACCTTACAACCTCTCACATACCTCTCCCACGTAGAGCTAATGATTGCCCATGCATCTTGAACCGTCGCTCTCGGTCGACGCCGACCTGCACCTCGTCAACCGCCTCACTTGGGGGGCAAGGCCTCACGACCTGGAGCGCGTGCGCGAGCTCGGCGAGGCCGGCTACTTGGAGTGGCAGCTCGACCACGAGGCCATAGACGACCCCGTAGTCGACCGTTTCCTGACCGAGCATCCCGTGCTCCTCGAGGACGTGCGCGGGCTGCGCCGGGCCCTGGACGAGGACTACGGGGCCGTCTACCAGCAGGTCGTCTGGGGGCGCCTGTTCCGGGCCGCTTACAGCGAGCGTCAGCTCTACGAGAAGATGGTCGAGTTCTGGACCGACCACTTCAACGTGCCGCTGCCGGACATGATCCCCGAGAAGGTGATCGACGACCGGGAGGTGGCGCGTGCGCACGCGCTCGGGCGCTTCCGCGACCTGCTCATGGCCTCCGCGCGCAGCCCCGGCATGCTCATCTACCTCGACAACACGTTCAGCAACCGCGATCACCCGAACGAGAACTACTCGCGCGAGGTGATGGAGCTGCATACCCTCGGCGTCGACGGCGGCTACACGCAGCAGGACGTGGTCGAGGTGGCGCGCTGCTTCACCGGTTGGACGTTGGACCAGGAGTGGCGCGGCGCCTTCGTGTTCGACCGCAACCGCCACGACGACGGCGAGAAAGTCGTCCTCGGCCATAGGATCGCCGCCGGGCGCGGCATCGAGGACGGGCTGCAGGTCATCGACATCCTCGCCACCCATCCGTCGACGGCGCGGTTCGTGAGTAGGAAGCTATGCCGACGTTTCGTCTCGGACGATCCCCCCGAGGAGCTCGTCGCCGCCGTAACGGCCACCTTCCTGGCGACCGATGGCGACATCCGGGCCGTGCTGCGCACGCTCTTCATGTCGGAGGGCTTCCGTGCTGCCCGCGGCACCAAGTTCCGCCGCCCCATGGAGGCCGTCGTCGCGATGCTGCGGGCGCTGAGCCCCGGTGTAGAAGTGCACGACCAGTGGGCCGCCACCTGGACGCTGGAGCAGATGGGCCACCTCCCGTACAACTGGTTCCCGCCGAACGGCTACCCCGACAGCGCGGACCCGTGGTTCAACGTCAACGGCCTCCTCCAGCGCTGGAACGCCGCGATGGTGCTGGCGTACGCCAGTCAAGGGTGGACGGACGGGGCCATCACCCTGGACTTGAGCGCCGTCATCCCCGCCGCCCCGACGATCGGCGAGCTCGTGGAGACGACCTGGCGCCGGTTGGTCGGTCAGGAGCTCGACCGCGGCACGCGCTCGACGCTCCTGGCCGCGTTGGGCGACCCGCGCCCCACCCAGCGCGTGACGCAAGAGTTCCGCGAGGAGCGCCTGCCCTCTCTCGTCGGCCTGGTCCTGGCCTCGCCTGCGTTCCAACTCACCTGAGCCTTCGAGCTCGAGGAGATCCCATGTCCCGCCGCATCATCACGCCGCCGCCAGCCACCACCGCCTCGGGCTGCAACGAGTACCGCACCCTCGACCAGCGCGGCGCCAGCCGCCGCACCTTCCTGAGAGGCATGGTCGGGGCCGGCGCGCTGCTCCTCTCCAGACCGCTCTTCCCGAACCTGCCGTTCGTGGCGTTCGCCCAGACGCCGCGCGAGGTCGACACGCTGGTCGTCGTCTTCCTGCGGGGCGGCATGGACAGCCTGGCCGCCATCGTCCCCGTCGGCGAGGGCGCCGCCTTCTACGACCGGCGGTCGCAGACCGCCGTGCCCGAGGGGCGGGTGCTGGACCTCGACGGTTTCTTCGGCTTCCACCCTGCCTTGGGGCGTCTGCAGGACGTCTACCGCGCCGGTCACCTGGCCGTCGTCCACGCCGCCGGTTCGCCCGACCCGTCGCGCTCGCACTTCGACGCCATGGAGTACATGGAGCGCGGCACGCCGGGGGTGCGCGTCACGGAGACGGGGTGGCTCACGCGCCACCTGCAGTCCGTCCCGTGGACGAACGACTCGCCCTTCCGGGCGGTGGCGATGGGCACCCTGCTCCCCTCCTCGCTGCAGGGGCCTGAGGCGGCGCTCGCGCTCGAGTCGCTCGACGGCTTCGAGCTGAACGTCCCCGATCACCTCAGGCCCGAGCTCGAGGTCGGGCTACGCGAGCTCTACCGGAGCGTCGGAGCGGGCTCGGCGTTCGAGCGCGAGGCCGAGAGCGTGTTCAGCACTATGCGTGACCTCAGGCGCGTCGCGGCGGACGGCGGCTTGGAGCGGGGCAACTCGGGCTCGCTCGGGTACCCGGAGACGAGCTTCGGGGAGGCGCTCAGGCAAGTGGCCCAGCTCATCCGCGCCGACGTCGGCCTCGAGGTCGCATGCGTCGACCTCGGCGGCTGGGACACCCACGAGGAGCAGGGCGGCGTAGAGGGCCAGTTCGCCGACCTGCTCGCGGAGCTGGGCGCCGGGCTCGCAGCCTTCTACGAGGACGTGGCGGATCGCTCCAACCGCCTGACGGTCGTGACCATGAGCGAGTTCGGTCGCAAGCTGGAGGAGAACGCCAGCGGCGGGACCGATCACGGGCGGGGCGGCTCCATGCTCGTCATGGGCGGGGGCGTGCGCGGCGGGGTCCACACGGTATGGCCGTCGTTGGCGCCCGGGGCCCTCGACGACGGCGACCTGGCCATCACGACCGACTTCCGCGACGTGCTCTCGGAGATCCTCGTGCAGCGCCTGCAGAACCCTTCGGTAAAGAGCGTCTTCCCCGGCTACCGGGCGAACTACCGCGGCATCGTGCGGCCGGGGGCGTGATGGGCAAGGCTCGGCGTGACGGACCCGGTGCCGGACGAACGGGCGCCCTTTCGCGTGCGACCGTCGCGCGGCTCGCCACGACCCTCTATGCGCTGGTCGCGCTATGGCTCGGTGCCGTGACGGTCGCACAGGACGGCAGCGCAGACGCGCAGCGCGCCATCGCCATCGCGGCCGGCCAGCCGATGTTCGCCACCGGCCTGGCCGAGCACGCCGGCTGGACGGCGAGCGCGTACGGCTCCCAGGACCGCTACGGGCTCTGGCGTGTCGACTTCTTCGCCGCGGACGGCGCTGCCCTCGGCTGGGCACAGGTTCGGCTAAGCGACGAGCGAGTGTTCGCCTGGGACTCGAGTTTCGGCATAGCCGACGAGTCCTACGAGGCGATCCAGGAAGCGCTACTCGGCTTCTTGCGCTACGACAGCGAGTTCCTCGCTTTCGCGGGCGATGTGGACGACAACGACTGGACCTGGGTCGGCTACGACGACTCGCGTGACACGTGGACCGTGTACGTGGAGCGGGGCCCTGAGTCACTCGTCGTCACCCTGCGCTCGGCCAACGAGTGGGCACGCTCGCTCGAGGACCTGCGCGTCGTCGAGATCGAGGTCCCGGCGCTCGTCTCGGTGGACGAATGGCGGTCCATGCGGGGCTCGGCCGCCGCGGCCCTCGCCTTCACGGACGCGCGCGTGGCGGCGGCCGTGCGCGGGCTCGACGGCTGGGTCTCCGAGGCGGAGCAGATCGGGGAGTCCGTCTGGCTCGTGCGCTTCCGTTGGGAAGGGCAGACCCTGGCCGAAGCCGAAGTCGATCTGGCGCTGGCGTCCGTGGCGCTCAGGTAGCCCCGCGCTGTCGGCTCGCGGAGTCGCGGCGTCGGCAGGTGACAGGCCGTGGACGCCGCCGCGCCACATAGGACACGCGACCATCAAACCCCTAGGGGTATGCTGCGCCCATGGCTTCCAGAGAGATCACCGCAACAAACTTCAACGAGACCATCGCCGGCAACGACATCGTCTTCCTCGACTTCTGGGCGTCGTGGTGCGGCCCGTGCCGCGCGTTCGCGCCCGTGTTCGAGAAGGCTTCCGAGACCCATCAGGACGTGGTGTTCGGCAAGGTCGACACCGAGGCACAGCAGGAGCTCGCCGCCGCCTTCCGCATCATGTCCATCCCGACCTTGATGGCCTTCAGGGAGAACGTGCTCGTGTTCGCCCAGCCGGGAGCGCTGAACGGCGCGCAGCTCGAGCAGGTCATCACGGCCGTGCGCGACCTGAACATGGCGGAGGTCCACGCGGAAGTGGCCGCCCAGGCCGAGAAGTCGGAGGCGGCCGAAGGGGCGACCGCGTGAGCACGAGGGACCCCGAAGCGCGGCTCAGGATCGTCCACCGGCTCCGGCGCGCGCAGGGGCAGTTGGCCGCCGTCATAGCGGCGGTAGACGAAGGCAAGCCGTGCCGCGACGTCATCACCCAGCTCGCCGCCGTGTCCAAGGCCCTCGACCGCGCCGGGGTCGTGCTGATCAGCAACACCATGCAGGAGTGCCTGGCCGAGCCGGACGCTCCGGATCGGGGCGGCAAGCTCACGCTCGACGAGTTCGAGAAGCTGTTCTTGATGTTGGCTTGACGTAGCGGCGGCGGGTCGCCCGCTTCCGGTCCACCGTGGCCCCTGGCCGGCGACGGCCCGGTGCTACGCTCCCACCATGAGCGATGCCGCCGTCGTCACGGCCAACGAACTGCATAGCAACGTCACCGACGAGAACATCGCCATCCTCGTCGAGCGCTTCTACGCCGCGGTGCAGGAGCACCCGACACTCGGACCCGTCTTCAACCCGCGTCTGGAAGGGCGCTGGGACCGGCACATGTCCCAGATGAAGGACTTCTGGTCGAGCGTGTTGCTCAGGAGCGGGCGCTACAGCGGTTACCCGCTAGGCGCGCACATCGGCGTTCCCGGCATGGCGCCCGAGCGTTTCGATGATTGGCTCGTGCTCTTCAGGCAGACGCTCGACGGACTCTACGAGCCGCCGTACGCCGACGCCATCTACGCCATGGCGCAGCAGTTCGCGCAACGGTTCACCGGGGCGCTCTTCGGGCAGGAGCGGTAGCGCGTGGAGTCAAACCATCTCCAGCTCCCCGCGATCGTACTTGCCTGCAACCATACTTGTATGCAAGTATGGTTGCAGGCATGGTCGGACGCTACCTAGACCCGGAAGCGCTGGTAGACCGCGAGCTGGAAACCGCGGAACTGCGAGCGTTGCTAAGCGCCGGCGCGCCGAAGTTGGCTCTGCTCACGGGGCGCAGGCGCGTTGGGAAGACCTGGTTACTGACCCACATCTGGCCACCGAACCAGTACTTCTTGTTCACCGCGTCACGAACTTCCCCCGAGCTCAACCGCCGGCAGTTGCTCGCGGACCTGGAGCGCTTCACGGGTCAGGACCTCCCCGCCGAGGACTTCCCCACTTGGCGGACCGTGTTCAATCTGCTGCTGGACCTGAAGACGAGCGAGCCGCTCGCGGTCGTGCTGGACGAGTTCCAGTACCTCGCCGAAGATGACGCCGGGCTCGCTAGGGTGGCCTCCGAGCTGAACGCCGCCTGGGAGCGACCGCGACCGCCGAAACCGTTCCTGATGGTCCTTGCAGGATCGGCCGTCGGGACGATGCGTGGCCTAGCGGCGGGAGGCGCACCGCTCTATGGGCGCTTCAACTGGCAGCACCAACTAGCCCCACTCGATTACTGGTATGCAGGCGAGCTAGCCCCATATGAATCCCTTCGCGACCGAGCGACCGTGTACGGCGTGTTCGGCGGCACGCCGCGCTACCTCTCCACCCTAGCGACCTCCGAGCCGTTGGAGAGCAACATCATCAGGCAGCTGCTATCACCGCGAGGTGAGGTCCGGCTGTTGGTCGAAACGGCGTTGGATCAGGAAGAGGGCCTGAGGGACGTATCTACTTACAACGCCATCCTGCGCGCCGTAGCCCGCGGCGCCACCTTGCGCAACGAGATCGCGCAGCAAGCCGGGTTGACGAACGACACGGGGCTACGCGACAAGCTCGACAGGCTGGTGGGGCTCGGCTACTTGAGGTCCAGCAGGAACATCGGAGCCAAGGTCAATAGCCCTGTCCGATACGGCGTCAACGACCCTGCCCTGCGCTTCTATCAACGCTTCGTGCAACCTAACGGTTCCGCGCTCGAACGCGAGGATCCGGCGCTCGTCTGGGCGGAAGCCATCCGTAACTCGCTCCCGAGCTACATGGGCTTCGAGTTCGAGTCCATCGTCAGGCAGGCGTACGGTCGCCTCGGCCTGGTGCACGAGTTGCCCATCGTGAAGGAGTGGGGGACTTGGCAAGGGATGGACCGCGCTGGTCGCGGGCTCGAGATCGATGTCGTCGCCCCCCTCCTAAGCTCTGGAACGCTGACCGGCAGCATCAAGTGGAACGAGACGCCGATCGGCGCCGACGTCCATTACGCCCATCTGGACATGCTTACGCGAGCGGCGCACGCCGGTCAGGCGTGGGCCCACTCAGCGCTGGAGGAAGGCTCCCCGCTGCTGTACGCGGCGGCAGGCGGGTTCGATCCAAGCTTCGCCAAGTATGCCAAGGGCAGTGGCAAGCGCGTCATCCTCTGGACCCTCGAAGACCTCTACGCACCCGCTTGACCCGGGGAGCGTAGCTGTCGACCCTCCGTTACCGCAGCGATCGCCAAGCGAGTATGCACCTAGGCAACCGCCTCCCTGCGCCCCCGCCTGCGACCGGAAGCCACGAGCACCGACCCCACGAGCGCTAGGGCGGCGGCGATGCCCCACGCCCAGGGCCACGCGAGCACGCCGAGGACGAGCGGCAGTAGGCGGTCGCCGTTGACGTAGAGCGTCTTGGCCGCGAACACCATGAGCGGCTGCCTGACCAGAAGCGCCTTGCCGCCGCGTTCCAGCGCGAGTTGGATGCCGGCCGGGCCCCTCAGCGCCGCCTGGGCGTAGAGCCCCTCGTCCGATAAGCGCGTAACGCCCTTGCCGCCCCACTTGAGCCCGAGGAGCGGGTTCGGGGCGACCTCGACGAAGCGGGCGATCGCGGCGAGGTCGTCGGCATCGTCCGCGTAAGCCAGGGCCTTGGTGGCCCGGCCGATGGGCAGCTTCCGCCCGATGCGGCCGGCGTCGCCGAGCATGCCGGCGAGCGGCTTCCATGCCCGCTCGCCCGCCAACTTCACTACGCTCCTGGCGAGGGGCTCGCCGATCGAGCCGGCTCGCCTCGCCGACTTGAACAGCGAGGCACCCGCCCCGATCTGCGGCGTGAAGGTGAGCGCCACGCCGGCAGCCGACAACGCCACGAGCACCGGGTCGGTCTGCCCGCCCTGGATCCACGTGACGCCCTGCCTGACCAGGTCGCGAACGTCGCCCAGGACGACGAGGTCGCTGGCCATGGCGCAACCGATGCCGTAGCCGTCCTCGCCGCGCCCCGTCCAGATGCCTTGCGCGCACCGCCCGACCACGGCGCCGAACCGGTTCCACTCCGCCCGCGCCGCCGCCGTCTCCTCGTCGCAACCGCCGGCCTCCGCAAGCTCCAGCGCGTCCTGGGGGCGCCCGTCTTGGAGCGCGGCGCCGGCCTCGGCGCAGTACGGGTACAGGGGGAGGGCCTCGAGGTACGGGCCTCCGCTGACGAGCCAGAGCTTGCCGACCACGAGCGCGGCGGCGGCGGCCACCAGCACCGCGCCGAGCAGTCTCCTGAGGAAGCGCCGCATCGCTTGAGACTACTGCCCTTCCGGCCCGGCCTGGTGTGCGCGGGATGCGGCTTGCGCCTGCTGGCCCTGAGCCCCGCGCCGCGGGTATCCTGCGAGCCGTGAACGACATCCCGGACCTGGGTCTTCACGACGCGGTCCTGTTCGACCTCGACGGCGTGCTCACGCCGACGGCCGAGGTGCATCGGGCGGCGTGGCGCGAGCTGTTCGCTCCCTACCTCGCGAGCCGCGGCGCGGCACCCTACCAGGAGAGCGACTACTTCGAGCACCTTGACGGCCGCCAGCGCTACGACGGCGTCGCGGCGCTCCTCGCCTCCAGGGGGTTGAGCTTGCCGAGGGGGGCGCCGGACGACCCGCCCGAGGCCGAGACCGTGTGCGGCCTCGGGAACCGCAAGAACGCGGTGTTCCAGCAGGTGCTCGACGAGGAAGGCGTGGCGCCTTTCGCCGGGGCGGTCGCGCTCGTCGATGCCCTGATCGCCGCCGGCGTGACGGTGGCGGTGGTGTCCGGATCGCGTAACGCGCGCACGGTGCTCGCGGCGGCCGGGCTCACCGCACGCTTCCCGCTCGTGGTGGGCGGGATCGAGGCGGCGGAGCTCTCGCTCGCCTCGAAGCCGGCGCCCGACGCTTTCCTGCACGCCGCCGCCGTCCTCGGAGTAGAGCCGGCACACGCCGTCGTGATCGAGGACGCGATCGCCGGCGTGGCGGCGGGCAGGGCCGGCGGCTTCGGCCTCATCGTCGGCGTGGGCACCGACGCTTCCGCTCCCGCGCTCCGCGAGGCCGGCGCCGACATCGTGGTGGCAGACCTCGCTCCCCTCGCCGAGCGCGTGACCGGTGGGGGCGTCGACCGTGAACGCTGGCCGGCGCACGAGTGGCGCCTCGTCGAGAAGCGGCCGCCCACCGGAGTCGACGGCGTCGGCGAGACGCTGTTCGCCCTCGGCAACGGCTACCTCGGCCTGCGCGGGAACTCGGAGGAGGGCGGACCGGCGCACGAGCACGGCACCTTCATCAACGGCTTCTTCGAAGCCTGGGAGATCGAGTATCCGGAGGCGGCGTACGGCTTCGCGACGGCCGGTCAGACGATCGTCAACGTGCCGGACGCCAAGACGATCCGCCTGAGCGCCGACGGCGAGCGCCTAGATCTCGCTACCGCCGACCTGGAGGAGTACGAGCGCAGCCTCGACCTACGTTCCGGGACGCTGCTCCGGCGCCTCGTCTGGCGGACCGCCGCCGGCAAGCGCCTGGAGGTCGCCTCCACCAGGCTCGCGTCGTTCGAGCGCCGCAACCTGGCGCTCATCACGTACCGGGTCACGGCGCTTGACGCGCCCGCGCACGTGGAGCTCGAGTCGCTCCTCGTGAACCGGCAGGACGGCGAGGGGGAGTTCGCCGCGCGCCGCCGGGCCGCGGGCCTCGACCCCCGTAGGAGCGACGAGCTCGCGGGCCGCGTGCTCGTGCCGACGGCCCAGACGCTAGGAGAGGACCGCGTCGGCCTCGCGTTCGAGACGCGCCGGTCGCGGTTGGGGGTAGCGGCGTTGGTCGAGCACACGCCGGCGGGCGAGACGACCGTTCACCCCGACCGGAGCGTGACCCGGTTCGCTTTCGACCTACCGGCGGGCGAGAGCGTGACCGTCGTGAAGAAGGCCGTCTACCTGGACGGCGTGGGGCTCGGCGGTGACGAGCTGCTCGCGGCCGCCGGCGAGCTCATGGACGGGGTGCCCGGCGTGGCGGTCGTCATCGAGGAACAGCGTGCCTGGTGCGCCGGGTTCTGGGAGCGCGCCGACGTCCGGGTGCATGCAGGGCCTCAGGGCGAGCGAGGCGACGACGGCTACGGGGCGGGGGCCGCGGATGACACGGCAGCTACACCGGCTACCGCGACCGAACCGGCCCCCAGGCCGATGCCGGTCTCCGCCATGCAGCGGGCACTTCAGCAGGCCATCCGTTGGAACGTCTTCCAGCTCGCCCAGGCCGCGGCGCGCGCGGACGGGCGGGGCGTGAGCGCGAAGGGCGTGAGCGGCAGCGGCTACTCGGGGCACTACTTCTGGGACACGGAGGTCTTCGTCCTCCCGTTCCTGGCGTACGCCATGCCCGCGGCCGCGCGCTCGACGCTGGAACTGCGCCACGCGCTGCTCCCCGCCGCCCGCCGGCGCGCCGCGGTCATGAGCCTGGCCGGCGCCCTCTTCGCCTGGCGCACCATCGCCGGCGAGGAAGCTTCCGCCTACTACCCGGCCGGGACGGCGCAGTACCACATCGACGCGGACGTCGCTTACGCCGTGCTCCGTTACGCCGGCGTCACCGGCGACGAGGAGTTCCTGCTTGGGCCCGGCGCGGAGATCCTCGTCGAGACGGCCCGCATGTGGCGCTCGCTCGGCTTCTTCTCCGAACGCGACGGACGCTTCCACCTCCACTCCGTGACCGGCCCGGACGAGTACAGCGCCGTAGTGAACGACAACTTCTACACGAACGCCATGGCGCGGCTCAACCTGGAGCGTGCTGCGGACGTGGCCGAGCGAAGGCCCGGCCTGCTCGACACGACGCCGGCCGAGGTCGCGGAGTGGCGCCGCGCCGCCGCCGCGATGGCCCTGCCGTTCGACGAGCGGCTCGGCGTCAACGCCCAGGACGCCGAGTTCTTGAGCCGGCAGCGCTGGGACCTCGCGGCCACGCCGCGCGAGAAGCGCCCGCTCCTGCTCCACTACCACCCGTTGGTCATCTACCGGCACCAGGTGCTCAAGCAGACGGACCTCGTGCTCGCCGAGTTCCTGCTGGGCAGCCGCTTCTCGGCAGAGCAGAAGCGCCGGGACTTCGAGTACTACGACCCGTTGACGACGGGCGACTCGACCCTATCGGCCGCCGTGCAGTCCATCATGGCCGCCGAGGTCGGCTACCAGCGGCGCGCCTACCGCCACTTCAGGCGGATGCTGTGGACGGACCTGGCGAACTTGCACGCGAACACGGCGGACGGCGTCCACGTGGCCGCGATGGGCGGGACCTGGCTGGCGCTCGTGTGCGGCTTCGGCGGCCTGCGCGACGACGCGGGCGAGCTGCGCTTCGACCCGCGCCTGCCGGCGGGGTGGAGCGCGCTCGAGTTCAGGCTGGGTTGGCGCGGCTCGGCGCTACGCGTGAAGCTCTCGCGTGCCTCCATAGGGTTCCGGCTCCTGGATGGCGCGCCCGTGCCCGTGCGGGTGCGTGGCGAGGCGTTCGTCGTGGACGGCGAGGTGAAGGTGACGCTCGCGGACCAGGGACCGGTGCTCGACTGACATCGGGTCGGTTCGCTCTTGGGTCCGAGCGGCCTCCCCTCGACGTCTAGGGTAAGTGGTGCGGCGGCCTACTCCACGGCCTCCACCAACCCGACGTGCGCCAGGAACGGCTTGGCGTTCGGATCCGTGGGCTGGGCGCGGTACCGGCCGACCAGGCTCTCCAGCTCGCGCTTCAACTCCATGGCGGCGCCGTGTGTCAGCTCCAGGCGAACCCACGCGTTGGCGATGGGGGCGTCGGTGACGGGTGCCGTGGCGGGTTCGATATGGAAAGCCGGCAGTCCGCTCGTCCGGCGGTAACTGATGACCCAACCGTCCGCGTACTTCCGCCCCGCCGCCACGAGCGACCGCAGGAACCGGCGCCAGACCGGCTGGAAGTGAAGCTCGAGGGTCTCCATGTCCCCTGTTGGCAGGAGCTCGAGCGGCAGGCTGTACGCGTCGGCGCTCGACCGGTAGACGGCCGTGTGGTTACGTCCCCTGAGCTCGGTGCCGACCTTCTCGACCAGCCCGAGCCCTTCCATCCGCCTGACCCAGTAGTGCATGCGTTGCGGGCCGATCCCAAGGGCCGTGGCCGCCTCGGCGACGCTCGAGTCGTTGGCTAGGAAAGGGTCGAGGTGCCTGCCCCGCTTACGATCACCGATGAAGGCAGCCACCTGGGGGTCTACGATGCGCAGCACGAGGGCCACGCCCCGACCTTACCATTCAATCTCATGGGTGCGATTTTTGGCGTCGGCCTGTTAGCATGCCGACCGTTGCCGGTGGGTAACACGCCCGCGTTGGGGCGCTCCACTTCGGTAGAACCGCGACCGTCGGCACCCCCTTCGTCCGCCGATCATCGTCCACGGTAGCCGACCGGCCCAGCGCCGGTCGCGGATCGGAGCCTCGCATGAAGCCCTACAAGTCGATCGCGCTCGTCCTGAGCGCCCTACTGTTCCTGAGTGCTTGCGGCAGCGGCGGCGGACCCGACGGGCCTCCTCCGAGCGGTAACCCGTTCGCGGGGCGCCTGATCGCGCGAGGCACCGGCTACATGCACACCATGAACCTGAGCACCAACGGCGAGTGGAAGCAACAGATCACGCTCGCGACCGGTTACGACGTTCCCGCCCTGCACCTGGCCGGGAACGAGCTGTACGTGGCAGACCTGAACATGGCTGACCCCATGTTCGTGACCGTCTACGACCTGGCCACGTTCGAAACCAAGCACAGCTTCACTTGGCCGCTGACCGAGGACCTCCTGCGCGTCCATGGGCTCGCGGTCGCTCCAGGCGGCAGGTACTTGGCCAGCGTGCTGGAGGGCTTCGGTGGCACGTTCCTCGAGGTCCTCGATACGCAGACGGAGGAGTTCGTGTTCTCGGGGCTCGCAGACGCCGTCTCCAGCAACCTGCTCTGGACCGAGGAGTCGGAGCTGCTCTTCACCATGGAGTTCGGAGACCAGGCCACTGAGGACGTGTACGCGGGCGTGGTCGCAGTGCCCGTCGCGGAGTTTCAGGCGAGCGGGGACACGCTCCAGATCAAGGTGGTCGAGGCCTTCAACCAGGCGGAGTGGGGGCTGACCGGCACGTACGACCTAGCGCTCTCCGCCGATGAGACCCAGTTGGCGTACGTCCGCAACGGCGATATCTGGGTCAAGGACCTCACCACCACCGCCCCAGCGGTCCAGCTGACCACCGGCCCGACGGGCAACGCGGGCCCGGCCTTCTCGCCTGACGGCTCCCTCATCGCGTTCGCCGGCGTGCGGCGCTACGGCTTGAGCGACACCATGGTCTTGCCCAACGACGGGACCGGTCCGTACGTCGTGAACATCAACGACCACTCCATGACCCAGGCGTACGTGTTGGACAGGGCCAACCTCGTGGATGCCGTGATGGCCTGGCTGCCTTGAGCGTTGGGCCGCGATAGGTGGACGCGGCGCCGTAGCGCGAGCCGCCGCGACGATGCCCAACAGGGGTCCGACCCGACCCTATCAGCGGTGCCCCGACTTCCAACCGGTGGAGGCCGGGGCCCCGTCCTCTCGAGGCCCCTACTTGAGGGTCTCGAGCAACGCATCCAACGCCGCGTAGCTCTGGGCCATCCCCGCCTCGGCTCCGGCCGCGGCCATGCCGTCGCGCTCCTCCTGGTTGAAGAAGTAGGAGGTGGCCAAGATCTTCGTGGCGCGCCCGCCGTTCTCGTCGCTGAGCTCCACGGTGTCGATGCTGGGGTGACCAGGCATCCCGTCCCACTCGAACGTCTGCGAGATGAGCGTCTTCGGCTCGATCTCGCGGAAGCGGCCCTCGAAGCCGTCCGAGCCGCCCTCGTGATGCTCGACGAAGCGCCAGTGGCCACCCTTCCTGAACTCGAACTTCTCGATGTCTACCTGATTGCCGCGGCCCCACCACTGCGCCACCAGCTCGGGCTCGGAGTAGGCGCGCCACACGAGGTCGCGTGGGGCATCGAAGACGCGCTCCACGCGGATGGTGCGCTCGTCGATGGTCGTGGCCGTGTGCTTGTAGTTCGTTCCTTGCGCGGTCATGACTCCTCCTTCAGGCGGTCCAGCAACTTGGCGAGATGGTCGAAGCGCTCCTCGAGCGTTCGCCGGTAGCCCTCGAGCCACGCAGCCTCGCGCTCCAGCCGGCGCGGTCCGAGAGTGCAGACGCGCGCCCTGCCCTGCTTGCGGGTGCTGACGAGCCCGACGTCTTCCAGCACCCTGACGTGCTTCCTCGCTCCCGGGAGCGAGATGCCGGCCCGGTCGGCGAGTTGGGTGATGGTCGCGTCGGCACGACCCAGCCTCTCGAGGAACGCGATACGGGTCGGGTCCGCCAGGGCGGCGAACGTCTCGTGGATGGGGGCTTGGGGTTGATACTGAACCATCTGGTTCAGTATCCGGAGGGTGGCAGGGCTTGTCAAGGGGTCGCGGCCGGCCCGGCCTTAGCCCAGAACCGTGGGGGAGCGCTCCGCACTGACGTCACTGCGTCGACCGATACCACTTCTCCCAGACCGGCTCGTCCTTCACACGACGTTCACACGGCGAACCCCCGGCCTTCATGGCCCCCGCCCTAACCTCGCTCCAGACCAGGGGCCGAGCGGCCCGACTGGCGGAAGGAGTTGATCGTCGATGGCGTACGCATTCGGATTCGGCCACGGAGCCGGCTTGGGGTTCGGGCTGGGGTTCTTGAACCTCGTCGGCACCCTGCTGTTCTTCCTCTTCATCGTGTTCCTCATCAAGGCAGTGGTGCGCGGTGGCTGGCGCGGTGGGTGGCCCGGCAGGCGCTGGGAACGCGCCGAAGACGAGGCCTCTGGGTTCAGGTGGGGACCGTCGGACGCACGGTTCCGAGCGTCCGACGCGCACGGACCCGGGCATGACCAGGCTTGGCAGACGGCTCGCGAGCGCCTGGCCAACGGCGAGGTGACCCCGCAGGAGTTCGAGACCCTGAAGCGCGGCCTCGCGCACTACGGCGAGGGCCAGCCCCGGTTCGACAAGGCGCTGAACGTGGCGCGCATGCGCTTCGCGAAGGGCGAGATCGGCCTCGAAGACCTCGAGGCGATCAAGCGGGCACTGGCACAGGCCTAGCCGGCACGGGACCGGGTCGAGCATCTCGGCGTTGGCAGCTGGGATGCTCGACCCGCCGCGCCGCGCGGCCCGACACACCCTTGGGAGCCCCGTCGGGTGCGGCTAGAGTGGAGACGATGGCAACGGGCACGGTGCTCATCATCGAAGACGAGCGCAACCTGGTGGGCATCCTCACCGATTACCTCAAGGGCGAGGGCTACCGGGTCGAGAGCGCGTTCGACGGCGCGCGCGGGCTCGAGCTGTGGCGAGCCGCGCGCCCCGACCTGGTCCTCCTCGACCTGATGCTCCCCGGCGTGGACGGGCTCGAGGTCGCCCGGCGCATCCGCGGCGAGTCGTCCGTGCCCATCATCATGCTGACCGCTCGCGACGCGGAGGTCGACAAGCTCGTCGGCCTCGGCATCGGCGCGGACGACTACGTGGTCAAGCCGTACAGCCCGCGCGAGGTCGTGGCGCGCGTCAAGGCCGTGCTGCGTCGAGCGGCCGGCACCATGGCCGCCCCTGACCGGTTCACGGTAGGCGAGCTGAGTGTCGACCTCGGTGCCTACGCGGTCGAGTGCGACGGCGAGCGGATCGACCTCACGACCAGCGAGCTCCGCCTGCTGGCCGAGCTCGCGCGCGAGCCGGGCCGCGTGAAGCGCAGGACGGAGCTGCTCGCGAGCATGGGAGCCGGGGAGAGCTTCGCCGACGAGCGCGCCGTCGACGCGCACGTGAAGAACCTCCGTCGCAAGCTCGGAGCGTGCGGCGAGATGGTCGAGACCGTCAGGGGCGTCGGCTACCGCCTGCGAGATCGGCGGTGAGACGTCATCGCCCACCCGGCCCCCCGTGGGACGAGTGGCACGCCGGAACCGGCTGGGGCCGACGCCACCCCGGGCAGCGGTGGCCGAGGCACCACCCAGGCTGGCGAGCGCACCGACGTCACTGGGGCTTGCGCCGCCGCCTCACCGTGACGTTCGCGTTCGTGGCGCTCGCCGCGGTGGCGCTCACCGCCTGGCTCACCCTCGGGGCCGTGCTCAACGCGCAACGCGACCTGTTCGCGCAGACACCGGCAAGCGAGCCGGCTCTCCAAGACTGGTCCGCCACCGACCACACCGTCGGTGGCGGCTCTCCTGGTACGGCCCGCAACGCTTTCCGCACGGTGACCCGCACCGCCATGCTGGCCGGCTTCCTGGCCTTCCTGCTGGCCACGACCGTGGCGGGGCTCGTCACGCGCCGCCTCACCCGACCGTTGGTAGCGCTCGAACGGGGCGCGCGGCGCCTCGCCGCCGGCGAGCGCGGGCTGAGGCTCGACCTCCCTCCCGACCGAGACGAGCTCCGCAGCCTCACCGGAGCGTTCAACGCCCTCGTCGGCGGGCTGGAGCGGCAGGAGGAGTGGCGGCGCGGCATGGTCGCGGACATAGCCCACGACCTTCGCACCCCGCTCGCCGTGCTCCGCAGCGAGCTCGAGGCCATGCAGGATCGCGTGCGCCCCCTCGACGACGCGGGGCTCGCGCGCCTACACCGTGAGGTCATGCTGCTCTCCCGCCTCGTCGACGACCTCCGGACCCTCTCGACCGCGGAGAGCGGCCACCTGGAGCTGACGCCGCGAACGGTAAAGGTGGCGGACTACCTGCGCACGCTGCTGGACAGCCTCGCCGGTCGCGCCGCCGAAGCCGGCGCCACCCTAGACTTGGACCCCATACCGGAGGGCCTGAGCGCCACCTTCGACCCGGACCGCATCGCTCGCGTGCTGGGCAACCTGCTCGAGAACGCGCTCCGCTACGCGACGCCCGGGACCGTCACCGTGAGCGCCGAGCGGGAAGGCGACCGCTTGCGCATCGCCGTGCGCGACCACGGTCCAGGACTGCCTCCCGGCGACGAGGAGCGCGTACTGGAGCGCTTCTACCGCGGCGACCCCTCGCGTACCCGCCACGAAGCGGGTTCCGGGCTCGGCCTCGCCATCGCCAAAGCCATCGCCGAGAGCCACGGCGGCCGCCTCGAGGCCGCCAACCACCCTCAAGGCGGGGCCGTGTTCACCGTCGTCCTGCCGCTGGGCGCGGGGGCAGGGGCGGCATAGCGGGGCCCGACCGACCTTGGTCATACGACCGACGACCCAGCTACACGACCTCTGCCAACGCCGTGGCCAGCCTAGCGAACTCCTCCACCCCGACGTAAGCCTGCACGGATAGGCGCAAGTGCAACTGTCCGTCGGGCGAGGTCATCGCCACCTCGACCCCCTTCTCGCGCAGACGGCCGCCCAGCTCCCCCGCCTCCGCGTCTCCCCCGGCCCGGCCGAGCGGCACCGCTCGCATGGGCAGGCCGTTGCCGGGCGGCAGCCGCCATCCGAGGGCGTCGTGCAGCCGCGCCAGGCCGAGCTCTAGCACTGCCGTGTTGCGCTCCCGGAGCTGCCTGAACGTCATGCCGAGGTGGTCGGCGGGGAAGGCGAGCGCCGCGGGGAGCGCCAGGTAGGCCGTTGGGTCCTGCGTCCCCAAGTAGCTGAACGAGCCCGGGAAACCGCGCGCCGCTCCGGCGCTGGCCACGAGCGGCCGCACGCGCTCGCGCCAGGCCGGCGCCACGACGAGCGCGGCAGCGGTGCGCGCGGCGAACGCCCATTTGTGCAGGTTGCCGAGCCAGAAGGCGGCGCCCTTAGGCACCGGCGCGTCGATCAGGCCGGGGGCGTGCGCGCCGTCGATGAGGACGGGAACCTGGTCACCCAGCTCGGCACATACCGCCTCCACCGGCAACCTCAGGGCGGAGGCCGAAGTGATCTGGTCCAGGACCACTAGCGCCGTGCGCTCGTTCAGCGCACCCTTGAGCGTGGTGACGAGCGCGGCGGCGAACTCGGCCTCGCTCAGGCCGTCCGAAAGGCCTGGCCCCAACACGTCCGCCAGCCAGCTACGGTTCGGCAGCGCGACGCAGCGGGGCACCACGCCACGCTCGGCGCGCGCGCGCTCGATGGCGGCCTTCACCCACGGGTAGGTGTGGTCCGTGTAGACGATCTCGGCGAGCGGCTCGAGCGGCAAGCTGCTCAGCACGACCTGCACCGCCTCCGTAGCGTTCTGCAGGAGCACGAGGCCGTCCGGGTCGGTGGCGAGGAACTCGGCCACGCGCCGTCGCACCCCGTCGATGGCCGGCGCCAGCTCGGCTCGGTAGAACCGCTCCGGGCTGCGCTCTATGGCCTCGGCAGCGCGGCGTTGGGCCTCCAGCACGGGTCTTGGCACGGCGCCGTACGAGCCGTGGTTGAGGTGGGCCACTTCCGGATCGAGTAGCCACAGGTCCGGCCTGATGGGCTGCATGAGGGTGGCGTTCGTGACGGGTCGGTCGCCCAGCGGGCTCGGTGACATGGCGGACGGTACCGCGCGGTAGGGGCGTGCGTAAGGCCTCTGGCGCGGCACCACCACCTCACGGACCAGCAGGCGAACCGGTACACCAGCCAGCGGATCGACTGTTGCCCGGCGGCTACCTCAGCCCCGGACCTGCGGATCGAGCAGGTCCCGCAGGACGTCACCGAGCGAGTTGAAGGCCAACACGAGGACGACGATCATCAGCCCCGGGAACGCCGAAATCCACCAGGCATCGAGCAAGTAGGTGCGCCCGTCGGCGACGATGGAACCCCAGGAAGGTGTCGGCGGCGGCACACCAAGGCCCAGGAACGAGAGCGAGGACTCGATGAGTATGATCCTCGAGAGCTCGAACGTCGTGAAGACGATGATGGGAGAGATGGCGTTCGGACCCACATGTTTGAAGAGCGTGGCGAGGCTCCTGGAACCCAGCGCGTACGACGCCTCGACGAACTCCCTGCCACGAAGCGCCAGGGCAGAACCTCGTATCAGCCTCGCGTACCTCGGCCAGGCCGATACCGCGAGCGCGGACACCAGGACCGGCAGGCTGGCGCCAAGCACGCCTACGATCGCGATCATCAAGAGCATCAGGGGGAAGGCCAGCTGGATGTCCATCAGTCGCGAGATGACCTCGTCGAACCAACCCCCGTAGAAGCCTGCGAGCAGGCCGAGCGTCACACCGAGGAGGGCGCCGAGAGCCACGCTGGCCGCCGTCGTCAACAGCGAGATCCGAGCGCCACGAAGCGTGCGCGAGAGCAGGTCCCGACCCAGGTTGTCCGCGCCGATCGGGTTCGCCCAGCTCCCGCCCTCCACCCAAGCGGGTGGTTGGAACCTGTTCCTGAGCGTCTGTTTGTAGGGGTCGCCGGGGAGCATGAAGTTCGGCAGGCACGCCATGACGAGGAACAGCACGACCACGCCGGCCGATATCACCCCTTTGGGATTGCGCAGGAGCTTCGCGAGCTTGCTTCTGCGTCGCCTCGTTAGCGAGGGGCTCGAAGGCGGGCTACCCATACTTGATCCTCGGGTCGACCGCGATGTAGATGATGTCAACTAGCAAGTTGATGAACACGAAGATGGAGGCGCTCATCACCACCACGACCTGCACGATGGGGTAGTCGCGGCTGTAGATGCCGTCGAGAGCCAGGCGAGCGATCCCGGGCCAGCTGAAGATGGTCTCCGTGACCACGGCCCCGCTGAAGAGGGTCCCCACCTGCAGGCCGATCAGCGTGATGATCGGGATCAACGCGTTCTTGAGCACGTGCTTGAGGAGCAGCCGTGCTTCGCCGATCCCCTTCGCACGGCCGGTCCGTATGAAGTCCTGGCCCGCCACCTCCAAGCAGGCCGACCGGGTCATGCGCGCCAGCAGCGCTATCAGGAAGCTGCTCAGCACGGCCACCGGCATGACGAGCTGCTGCCAGCTCCCCCGCCCGCCCGTCGGCAGCCATCCCAGCTCGACCGAGAACAGGAGCATGAGCATGAGGCCGAGGTAGAACCCTGGGACGGCTTGGGCGAGCGCAGCCAGGCCCATCAGGAGCGCGTCGAGCACGCTCCCCCTCGACGCCGCGGCGACCACGCCGAACGGGATGCCGAGCAGGACCGCGACCGCGGTCGCGATGCCGACGAGCTCCAGGGTCGCCGGGAAGCGGGCCTTGAACAGGTCGAATGCCGGGAGGCTGAAGCGCATCGAGTTCCCGAAGTCGCCCTTGACGATCGACTCCAAGTAACGCAGGTACTGTACCCATAGTGGCTGGTCGAGGCCGAGCGTCGAACGCAGCTTGGCGATGGCCTCGGGCGTTGCGTTGAGGGGCAGCAGCAGGGTCACCGGGTCACCCGTGAGGCGCACCAGGAAGAACGCCAAGGTCGCCACGCCGACCAGCACCACCAAGGTGTTCACTGCCCTGCGGATGAGGTAGACGCTCACTCGATCATTTTCTGATGACGCTTCGGGAACTGGTCAACTAATTGAACGCCGGGGGCCTGACCGACCTGCGGTCAGGCCCCCGGCGAACGGCGTTCGTTCAGTCGAGGGTCACGCCGGCTAGGTCGATGCCCTGGTCGGGTCTCGGGACCCAACCGCCGACGCGGTCGGACACCCCGTAGAGGTCGTCGGGCGCGAACAGGTAGGCGTACGGCGGGTCGTCGTAGCCGAGCTGACCGATCTGCTTGAGGAGGTCAAGACGCTTGGCGGGATCCATCTCGGTGGCCGCTGCGTTCACGAGGGCATCGTAGTCCGGGTTGCTGTAGTAGGCGTAGCGCTCGCCAGTGATGTTGATGTTGTACTGGTAGATCGCGTCCGGAGCGGTGGCGTACCCGACGAAGGCCATCGGCGTCAGCTGCAGTGTCGTGAGCTGGCTCAGGAACTCGCCGCCCTCCAGGACGATCTGGTTGGTCTTGATACCGACTTCCTCGAGCATCCCCGCCACGGCCTCGGACGTCTCCCGGTCGCCGGCGTAACGCCCGAACGGGTACTTGAAGTCGAGCGTGAGGCCGTTCGGGTAGCCCGCGGCGGCCAGGAGTTCACGCGCGCGCTCCGGGTCGTACGGGTAGGCGGACAGGGCGTCGTTGAAGCCGTTGTAGTCGGGGGTAACCATCTGCCCCTGCAGCACCGTGCCCCGCCCCGCGAACAGGACGTCGAGCAAGGCTTCCTTGTCGATCGCGTAGTTGATGGCCTGCCGCAAACGGACGTCCTTGAGCACGCTGCCTTCTCGCGAATCGAGGATCAGGTACATCGTCCTGGCGCCGTGAACGGTGACGGCGGCCACGCCGTTCGAGGCGGCGAGCCGGTCGTAAAGCCCGTGAGGCATGTTCGTGGCGATCTGCACCTCACCGGCCTGCAGGGCGGCGAGCCGAGCGCCGTCCTCCTGGATCGGCCGGAACTCGACCTCCGCGATCTCCGGAGCCCCTCCCCAGTAGTCCGCGTTGCTGCCGAGGACGACGCGCTCGCCCGGGACGCGCTCTTGAAGCACGTACGGGCCGGTGCCGATGGGCGCTACGTTGAACTGCTCCGCCCCTACTTCCTGGAAGTAGGCGGGCGGCACCATGTACGACGCCCTGGAAAGGGAGATGTCGAGGAGCGGGTCGGGCTTCGAAGTGACTACGTCGATGGTGTACTCGTCGACAACATCGACCCTCTCCACCAACGACAGGGAGCCGGACATCGCAGGCTCGGAGGCGGCGAGGGTGAGGCTGAACGCCGCAGCCTCGGCGTTGAAAGGCTCGCCGTTCGTGAAGGTGACGCCTTGGCGGAGACTGACCCGCATGGTCAGATCGTCGAGTCGCTCCCAGCTCGTGGCCAGGAGCGGGACGACGGCCCCGGCCTCGTAGCTGTAGTCCATGAGGGTCTCGACGATCTGCGTGGAAGCGTTGAGGTTGACTTGCGCCGTCGTCTTCATGGGGTTGAGCCAGACGATGTCCTGGCCCTGGGCTATGACGAGCCGCTGAGCACCCGCGGTGCCGATGAGCACCACGGCCGCGGCAAGCGCGAGGATGACGAGCTTCATTCGGTTCAACATCAACTTACCTCCACATTCCGAATCGATGACGTTTCCTTGGCCGCACTGCCGGGAGCAAGGTCGGTCAGGCCTTGACGAAGATCGGGCTCACCGAGGGTCGCGACGATGCGCTCGATGGCGTCGGCGCGCGGGTAGTACTCCAGTTGGACGACCTTCTTGCCAACCTCACCCGCCGGCCCGATGAGCATGCTGCAGCCGAGGGTGTGGACGACGATGTCGACGCGCTCGAAGCACGCCAACAAGGACTCCCTGTCGAGCTCTGTCGCGATTACGATCCGCTCGTCGGGCACGTAGTAACGCACCAACCCCACGGCAGAGTTGCGGTACTCCGGTTCGGCGACCACTAGGACCGTCTCGTCCGACGAGAGGCTCGCGAGCTTCGCGGAAGTCCCGATCGTGATCTCCGTGAGCAGGACGGAGACCGGCACGCTGAACCCAGCGGAGCGCAGGGTCGCCTCGACGGTCTGCTTGAAGCTCAGAAGGCAGATGAGCCGCACCGCCGAGTTCAGGATCGCCAACTGCTCGGGGGCCGGGTGGGACAGCTCCGCGACGGTGTAGGAGTGAACGCTGTAGCCGGCCGGTCCGACGGCGGCCTCGACGATGCCGTGGTACTTGTCTACGACCGGTCGAGCACCGGCGACGAAGATCACGTTACGCGACGCCTCCAACTGCGTGAGCTTCCTGTCGGCTATGGCCCGGATCTGACGGATGCTCAGACCCATGCCGACGACGGTGTCGATGGCCCTGTCGACGATGCCGCGCGCCACGGCCTTGGCTCTCTCTTGGGCCGCGCCGTCCACGTTCGTGATGTCGGCGACGACCGTGGCCGATCCGGTCTTAGAGCGCAGCAACCCCTCGGCGCGGAGCAGCGAGAAGGCTCGACCGACCGTGGCGGGGGTCACCTCGAGGAGCGCCGCCAACTGCCGAACCGATAGAAGCGCCTCACCCCCCTGTAGACGGTTCGTCGCGATAGCGTGCCGAATGGCATCGGATATCTGACGGACGGGCGGCACCTGGCTCTCGCGATCCACGAATAACTGCGTCCAGAACTCGTTCAACGCACCTCATTGCTCCAATGCCTACCGATGCGCTAGAGTGTACTAAGCAGGTGAGACGGTGTCAACTTTGTCGAGGGCCGACCCTCGGAAGCAGTCGGAGGTTCCCATGTCTCAGCTACCCTTCATCGCCATCGACAACTGCGCTTGGGAGTTCGATGGCTACAACGACAAGCTCGAAGCGTCCGGCCTGACGGTCCTGCAGCTCACCGTCGCCTCGGCCACCGAGGACGCGGCCGCCGCCAGCCGGCAGATCCAGGCGGCGAAGGAGATCGTGGCCGCCGATCCGAAGAAGCTCTGCGTCGTCGGCACAGTCGATGAGATCCGCACCGCCCACGAGGAAGGGCGGGTAGGGATCGTCTTCCACTTCCAGAACGCGCTACCCATCGGGCGAGATCTATCGCTCGTCGGCCGCTTCCACGAGCTCGGCGTGCGGGTGGTCCAGATCACGTACAACGAGGTGAACGACGTCGGCTGCGGGTGCCTGGTCGCCGACGACACGGGTCTGACGGCCTTCGGCCGGGAGCTGATCGCGGAGCTGAACCGCACGGGCATCCTCGTAGACCTCACGCACGTCGGCGCTAGGACGAGCATGGAGGCTATGGAAGCGAGTCGTGCCCCCGTCACGTTCTCCCATTCCAACGCGCGGGCGCTGGCCGACAACCCTCGCAACATCAGCGACGAACAGATCGAGGCCTGCGCCGCGCTCGGGGGCGTGATAGGCGCCTGCGGCTGGGGGCCCATCAGTTGGACCGGCTCCGACGAGCCGCCGTCCATCGAGACCGTCGCGGATCACGTGAGCTACATCGCCGACCTCGTCGGACCCAAGCACGTCGGAATCGCCACCGACGGGCCGATCAGCCACAACATGGCCAACATCCTCGCCCACTTCCAGGAGATCAACGCCGCCTACGGCAGCGTGACGGGCGCCTTCGTCGACAAGTTCGGGCCGAACATCAAGCACCGCTATCCCATGCCGATCAGCGCTTTCCCGAAGCTGGCGGAAGCGCTGCGCCGGCGAGGCTGGAGCGAGCCGGATGTGGCCGGGGCCCTGGGCGGGAACATGCTGGACCTGTATACGCGAACCTGGAAGTAAACCCCACCGTCATCAGGAGGTCAACGATGCAGGGAACCCGCTACGACAGCTACCCACCCAACCCGCTCGCCAAGGGCGTACACCGCAAGGTCCAGCTAGACCAGCTCTTCATCGACTCCTGCGTACAGATCTGGGAAGACGCCGACCTGGGTTCGCTGCACGAGTACGGGGTGGCGGCCTGGTGCGTCACGGCGTTCGATCCGCGCGATGACGCCGGCCGCGCGTTCGACGCCATGGCCACGTGGCAAAGCGCGGCGAGGCGGCACAACACCATCGCCCTGGCGCTCCAGGCGCAGGACATCGTGGACGCCAAGGCGGACGGGCGGACGACCCTGGTGCTCACAGCCCAAGGGGGCGACTTCCTGGCGGCCAACCTCGACCGCCTGCCCCTGTTCCATACGCTCGGGCTGCGGATGATGCTGCCGACCTACAACAACCGCAACGCCATCGCGGACGGTTGCCTGGAGCCGGCCAACTCCGGGCTGACCAGGTTCGGCCGCGACTGGGTCAGGGAGTGCAACCGTCTAGGGATCGTCATCGACCTCACGCACGTAGGGGAGCGGAGCTCGCTGGACATCATCGAGGCGAGCGAGAAGCCCGTGGTCTTCTCCCATTCCAACCCGCGCTCGCTCGTAGAAAACCCCCGCAACATCACGGACGAGCAGATCAAGGGCGCCGCCAGGACGGGCGGCCTCGTCGCCCCGACCAACTGGGGGCCACTCAACTACGAGCCGGGCTCACGAACTCGCCCGACGGTGGAGCGGTACCTGGACGCCATCGACTACCTGGTCGACCTGATCGGGATCGATCACGTCGGCATCGGCACGGACATGAGCATCGGCACTTACCCCGACGGCGAGCACGTGCGCGGGAAGGCGCTAGGCGGCACCGAGTACGGCGACGCGATCGAGAGCTCTCCCCGCTCGAAGCTGCGGCAGGTCAAGGGGTTCGACGACTACGGCGACCTGCCGGCGCTCGTCGCCGCGTTGGGCGGCCGCGGCTACGACGGCGAGGCGGTCGGGAAGATCCTCGGCGGGAACTGGCTGCGCGTCTTCAGTACCGTCTGGGGCGGCTGAGCTCGGCGCGGGCGCGCTTGCGGACCGCCATCCGGCGGCAGCCTTCCGTGGTTCAGACCGCCGTCCCTGACCACACCTCCGCGGAGGGCAACAACCTGGGCGCCCGGCGCGCCCTGCTCGCCTGCTCGAACGCGTACGCGTAGCGCAGCACCCGCGCATCTCGCCACGCCGTGCTGAATATGGACAGCCCCCAGGGCAGCCCGTGCACCATCCCGGCAGGCACGGTCGCGTGCGGGTAACCGGCCACGGCGGCCGGGCCGGCCGAAGAGCTGCCGGGCCACCTGGCGTCGCCGTGCACATGATCGATGAGCGTCGCCGGGCCGGTCGTCGGGCAGACGAGCGCGTCGAGCCCGTGCTCGTCCAGCAGGGCGTCTATGCCCTCCTCGCGGCACATGCGCCGGCTACTTGCGAGCGCCTCCAGGTAGGCGGCCTCGCTGAGCGGCCCCTTGGCCTCTGCGGCCAGCAGTAGCTCCTGGCCGAAGATGGGCATCGAACGTTCGGCGTTGGCCAGGTTGAACTCGATGAGCTCGGCCAGGTCGCGCGGCTGCCCGCGGTCGGGCAAGCCGCCGAGGTAGGCGTTCAGGTCGTGCTTGAACTCGTAGAGGAGCACCTCGTTCTCGGCAGTCCGCCACTCCCCGGCCCGCGGCATGGCGAGGCCGTCCACGACCTCGGCGCCCTGCTCCCGCAGCACGTCGAGCAACGCCTCGAACTGGCGCTCCACCTCGGGGTGGCCGACGACGAGGTTCCTCACCACCCCCAGCCGCGCGCCCCGCAGACCGTCGCGCCCAAGCACCTCGGTCGGATCGATCAGTGCGCCCGGCGGGATCTCGGCGGTGGCGGGATCCCGCGGGTCCGGCCCCTGCATGGCGGCCAGCAGCAGCACGGCGTCCGCGACCGTGCGCGTCATGGGGCCGGCGGTGTCCTGGCTGTGGGCGATGGGGATGATGCCCGCACGGGAGACCAGCCCGACGGTGGGCTTGAAGCCCACCACCCCGTTCGCCGAGGCGGGGCTGACGATGGAGCCGTCCGTCTCCGTGCCGACCGCGGCGGCGCAGAGGCTGGCGGCCGCGGCGGCGCCCGAACCGCTCGATGAGCCGCTCGGGTTGCGGTCCAAGGCGTACGGGTTGCGGCACTGACCACCACGGCCGCTCCAACCGGAGGTGGAGCGGCTGGACCGGAAGTTGGCCCACTCCGACATGTTCGCCTTGCCGAGCAGCACGGCGCCCGCCGCACGCAGCCGCGCGGCCACGCCGCTGTCCTGCTGTGGGGTCGAGTCCGCGAGGGCGAGGGAGCCGGCGGCCGTGCGAGTGCGATCGGCGGTGTCGATGTTGTCCTTGAGCAGGATGGGCACGCCGTGCAGCGGCCCGCGCGGCCCTTTGGCGCGCCGCTCGGCATCGAGCTCGCGAGCGATGCTCGCGGCGTCCGGGTTGATCTCGATGACCGAGCCGAGGCGGGGGCCGCTCTGGTCGAGGGCTCGGATGCGCTCTACATAGGCTCGAACCGCCGCCTCGGAGGTGAGGCTGCCGGCGGTCAGCGCTGCGCCGAGGTCGGCGATCGAGCGCTCGAAGACTTCGGTGCCGAGCTCGGGGGCAGCGCCCTCGCTGCCTGATGCGCCACTGCGGTTCGAGGAGCTGTCCATGAGGACCTAGTCTACGTTCGCAGCCTGCGTAATACAGGCTGGCTAACCATGACAGTGGTTCAGGCCGTTCGGCCCGCACTCCCGTGCCTGGTAGTAAGGCTGAGAACCCGGGGAAGCGCGGTGTCGATCCTCAGTTCTGGCGCCTGCGTTTCGCTACCGATCCCGCCACGGGTCCGGCAGGGCTTGCCGCCCCGCCCCTCCGTGCGACGTCCTCGGTGGCGCCGGTCGCGACGGTCACGTGCAGGGCGGCGGTCAGGTATCGTGCCTCCGAGGGTGTTGCCGCCTTCCCCAGGGAGCCTTCGTATGACCTCGCATGACGCCATCCCGGCCGCGGCGATTCCAGAAGAGGGCCGAAGCTACCGCCTTCCTCCTGCCGCCGTCGCCCAACTCGTCACCGCGCCGCAGCCGCGGGCCGGGTTCGCCAGCCCGGACGGCAGGCTCGTGCTCACCGCCGAACTCGAAGACCTGTTCGACCTCGCGTACCTGGCTCAGCCGACCGTCTCGGTAGCAGGTATGCGGATCTTCGCTCACGACAACAGTCAGGTGAAGACCCGCTTTTACCGCCGGCCTCAGGTCGTGGACGTGCTCACCGGGAAGACCGTCACGCTGCGCCTCGACGAGCGCGCGCGGCTCGGGCTGCCGATCTGGGCGCACGACGGCAGCAAGGTCGCCTTCCCGCGCTATGCCGCGAGCGGAGTCGAGCTTTGGGTGGCCGACACCGGCACAGGGGAGGTGCGCGACCTGACCGGCCCGGTCGTCAACGCGACCTTGAGCCCCGGCTACCGCCAGACGGAGCATGTGCTGAACGCCTCTTGGACGCCTGACTCGAAGGGGGTGCTTGTGCACGTCATCCCCGAGGGCCGGGGGCCAGCACCCCAGCGGGCTACCGTCCCGACCGGTCCGATCGAGATGGTCACCGTTGGCCGCTTCTCCAGGGAGCATCGGTGGGAGGACCTCAACACCTCGCCGTACGACGAGCAGCTATTCGAGCACTACTGTAGTTCGCAGCTCGTCGAGATAGACGTCCTCTCCGGTGAGCGGCGCCCCCTGGGCCCACCGGGCCTTTACTGCGAACCGCCCGCCGTCTCCCCGGATGGCCGCTACGTCCTCGTCCACCGCGTGACACGCCCCTACTCCTACTGGGTGCCTTACAGGGGGTTCGGCACTTCGATCGAGGTCTGGCACAGGGACGGCTCGCTAGCGCACGTGGTCGCCGATCGCCTGCCAACGGACACAGCGCCCGACAGCCTGAAGAACGCGCCCCGGCCGCGCCTGGTTCAGTGGCAGGCTCACGAAGACGCGACCTTGGTCTGGGCCGAGGCTGCCGAGAAGGGCGCCGCCATGACGGCTGAAGGTACGCAGTACCGTGACAGGGTCCTCTCGCTGACCGCACCGTTCGATGGGCCGCCCACAGTGCTGATGCGCCTGGGGCAGACTGCCCAGGAGATCAGGTGGCTCGCCGATCCTCGCTTCGCACTCGTGTACGAGTTCGACAGCGAGAACGAGTGGATAGACGTCCTACTCGTCGACCTCCCCCGAGGGGCCCCGTCCAAGGTCTTCAGCTACAGCCAGGTCGACCGTTACGGTCATCCCGGAACGCCGGTCACCACCCTGACCAGCAGGGGTGAGCTCGTCGTTCGTCAAGACGAAGGTTGGCTTTACCTCACCGGCCCCGGAGGTTCTGACGAAGGCGACCGCCCCTTCCTGGACCGTTTCAACCCGGACACGCTCGAGCGCGAGAGGCTGTTCCAATCGAGCCCCGACCATCACGACCAGCCCATCGGCATGCCGTCACCGCACGCTCACGAGCTCGTCATCAGCCGCGAGAGCCCCGACGAGCCGCCAGACTATTACGTGGTCGGCGGGGCAGGCCCGCTGCCCCGCCGGTTGACCCAGTCACCGGCTCCAGCACCGCGGCTCCGGACGATCAGCAGGCAGATGGTCCGATACCTCCGCGGTGACGGGGTCCGGCTCTCTGGCATCCTCTACCTGCCCGAGGGGTTCCAGCCCGGCGCGCGACTGCCCCTGGTGATCTGGGCCTATCCGACCGATTACGTGCAGGCAGAGATCGCCTCTCAGGTGCGCATCGCCCCGCGCAGCTTCAACTTCTTCCCGAGCCTGCCGCGCCGCGCGGCGGCGCCACAGCTGTTCGCGACTCAGGGCTACGCCGTCCTCGACATGGCCGAGATGCCGGTCGTGGGCAACAGTAGGACGCGCAACGACACGTACCTCGAGCAGCTCGTCGCTTCCGCGGCGGCCGCGATCGGGCACCTAGATGAACGGGGGATCGTAGATCCAGGGCGCGTCGGGATGATCGGCCATAGCTACGGTGGGTTCTCGACCGCCAACCTGCTGGCCCATTGCGACCTGTTCGCTGCCGGGATCGCGCATAGTTGCGCATACAACAGGACCTTGAGCCCATGGGGTTTCCAGCGTGAGCGTCGCAGCCTCTGGGAGGCACCCGACACGTACGTTGGGGTGTCCCCGCTCTTCCACGCCGACAAGATCACCGCTCCGCTGCTCATGGTCCACGGCCAATCGGACGACAGCCAGACTAGCAAGCCGACCCAATCGCTCGCCATGTTCCACGCGCTGCGCGGCCTTGGGAAGACGTCCAAGCTGATCCTGCTGCCGTATGAGAACCACTACCTCCACGCATACGAGTCGGTCCTGCACGTCGCTGCGGAGGAACTCGAGTGGTTCGATCGGTACGTGAAGGGTCGGGAGTAGCGGAGATCGGCCGGCCAGGCGGAACGAACCTCGCAGTCAGCTCACAAGGACGTGATGAACCGCGTTGCGACCGCCGCTCGAGCCGGTAGCTCGTCGATGAGGATGTGCTCGTCCACGCTGTGCGCGCCGAACCCGACCGCGCCCATGCTGTCGATCGAAGGGCAACCGACTGCAGACGTGAGGTTCGCATCGCCGGCGCCTCCACCTAGCTCACCTCTAGCATCGATGCCAAACTCGGAGGCCACCTCGCGCAGCCGCCCGAGCAACCGCTTACTGGCCTCCGTCTCCTCGAGAGGTGGGCGATGGAAGCCGCCCGAGACCGAGATCTCGGCACCTGCCAAGTGCGGTTCGAGGCTCCTGAGAACCTGCTCGATGCGTCCCATCTCCCCGGTGGTGACCGCACGCACACTGAGCACCATCTCGGCCCAGTCCGGGATGATGTTCGGCCTGTCACCCCCCGCGATAGTGCCGACGTTGATGGTGGTTCCGGTGCCGAAATCCGTCAATCCCTGAACCTTGGTGACCTGGTGGGCCAGCTCCTCTATGGCGTTGACACCCTCCCTCAGACCGCTGGCCGCATGCGCAGACTTACCCTTCGCCCGCACCGTGAAGCGGCCCGACGCCTTACGGCTGGTGGTGAAGGCGTTAAGGTCGCGGGTACCTTCGAAGGCCAGCGAGCAGAAGCTCTTGCGGGCCTCCTTCTCGATCAGCTCGCGCGAGTAGAGGCTCTGCATCTCCTCGTCGGAGTTGAAGATCAGGGTCAGGGGCTTGGGCAGCGGAAGCTGGAGGTCGTTGATGGCCTCCAGGACGGCGAGCATGATGATCAAGCCCGACTTCATGTCTGCGGCTCCGGGCCCGAAGGCGCGGTTGCCGTCCACACGGAACGGGCGCTCCTCGAGGGTCCCCACCTTCCATACCGTGTCCGTATGCCCGATCATCAGGACCGGATCGCCCATGGCCGGGTCCCCGAACCTGCCTATCACGTTGTGACCGCGTTCGGTCTGCGTGTCGACCTCCACGCTGGCCCCCAGTGAGCGCAGCCTCTCCTTGACATGCTCTCCCATGGCGTTCACGCGCTGCGGCTCGAGGGTCGGCGACTCGATCTCGACCATCTGCCGCAGACCGTCGATGAGAGCGCCCTTGCGCTCCTGGAAGTAGCTCAGGATCCTGCTCATCTGGTGACTCTCCTTCGGGGCACGCCGAACGGGAGGTCCGTACGGCCTACACGTACTCGATACGTGGATCGATGAACACGTAGAGGATGTCGACGACCAGGTTCACGATCACGTTGACCCCGGCCACGAAGACGAGCATCCCTTGGATGACGGGGTAGTCGCGCCTCTGCACGGCCTCGATCATCATGCGTCCGAGGCCGGGAAGGCCGAACACGCTCTCGACCACGATGGAGCCGCTGAGCAGTACGGTGACCGCCACGCCGACGACGGTGACGATCGAGACCAGGGCGTTGCGCAGAGCGTGGCGGAAGATCACCGACCGCTGTCTGAGCCCTTTGGCCTTGGCGGTGCGCACGAAGTCGAGCCCGAGCACCTCGAGCATGGTCGTGCGGGTCATGCGAGTGATGATCGCGGCCTGGCTCAAGCCGAGCGCGAGGGCCGGCAGCATCAGGGAGTGGACGGTTCCGAGCAGTCCTTGTGAGAGTGGGACGTACCCCGCGACAGGGAAGAGCCTCAGGGTCACCGAGAAGAGCAGGATCAGGTTGATGCCGAGCCAGAAGCTAGGCATCGCGGCCGCGAACAGCGAGACCACGAGAACGGCCTGGTCGAGCACGGTGTTGCGATAGATGGCGCTGGCGGCGCCCGCGACCACACCATTGAGGAGGGCGACCACGAGGCTCATGGCGGTGAGCATCAGCGTAGGCTCGAGCCGCGAGACGATGCTCGGCAGGACCTGACGTCCGGTGTATAGCGAGGTTCCCAGGTTGCCCGTGATGGCGTTACCCACCCACGTGAAGAACTGGGTTCCCAGCGGCCGGTCGAGGCCGAGACGCTCGCGCATCTGCTGCAGGACCTCTTCGGACGCGTCGTCGCCGACAAGAGTCGCAGCTGGGTCGCCCGGCGCGAGATGCACGAGGCTGAACCCGACGAGGCCGACCACGGCAAGGACCGGTAGCAGCGCCACGAGGCGACGTAGCAAGTACACGCTCATCTGATCTCAGCAGCTCTCCACGTGGAACCCCGGTAGCGGCGGAAGACGTGCCCGCTCCCCGTGCGGGGGAGCGGGCACGCTCGGCGTGTCAGTCGTTCAGCCAGGTGTTGATGAAGTCGACGTAGGCCCAGGCCTGGAAGGCCCCACTGTAGGCAGCGCGCTCCAGGCTCAGCGATCCGAAGGTCTCGAACTTCACTGCAGGCATGTAGTCATACATGTGCGCGTGCAACTCCTCCCAGAGGGCGTAGCGCTTATCGAAGTCCTGCTCGAGCCTCATCGCCTCCAGGATGCGGGTCTTCTCTTCGGTGACCCACCAGCCCGGATTGCTGTCTGAGAGGTTGGTCAGCGCCGCAGGGTCGGCACGCCACCCGAGCCCCTGGGCGTAGACCTCGTACGCCGTCTCGTCGTTGCGCATGGTGCGGAGCGTGGCCGCATCCATCGGCACCAACTGGATGTTGAAGCCGACCGCTTCGAGCATCGGCACGGCTACCTGGGCCGAGGTGTAGTAGGACGCCACGGACGGGTCGACCAACCATCTGATCGGCTCGCCGTTGTATCCGGCCTCGGCCAGCAGGGCCCTCGCGTACTCGGGGTCGTAGCCGAGGTATACCTCCTCGCCCACGGGGGTGTACCAAGGATCGTCCCGCGGCGCCAACGAGGAGTTGGCCTCGGTGAACTCGGGCGGTCCGGCAGCCGCCACGATCTGGCGCACGTCGATCGCGTAGTTGAACGCCAGGCGTAGCCGCTGGTCAGTCATCGGACCTTGGCGTTTGTTGAACTGCGCGGTGGCGAAGCTGCCCATCGCGATACGGGGCCTGATGTCAGGACGGTTGGCGTACAGCGAGTACATGTCGTTGGTGGCGTTGTGCGCCTTGTCGAACTGCCCCGTCTCGACACCGGCCATGCGAACGATGGCGTCGGGGACCGTCTGGATGATGATCTCGTCTAGGTACGCGACTCTGCCACCCGCGAAACCGGAGGGGGGCTCGACGCGTCCTACGTAGTCGTCGAAGCGCACCAAGCGCACGTAGTCGCCTTCTCGGACGTCGGCCACGTAGTAGGGTCCGGTGGCGATCGGCGTGTCGATGGTCCCGTCGCCCACCGCCTCGATCTGTGAGCGAGGGTAGATGTACGCCCCGCTGGTCTGGGGCACGGTGAGCTGGTAGATGATGAAGGGGTATGGCTCGGTGAGCACCATCTCCACGGTGTACTGGTCCACGACGTTGAGCTCGCTGATGTAGCGCGCGGCCTGGCTGCCCAACGTTCCGCCGAACCAGCGCTGCAGCGACGCGACCACGTCGGCGGCACCGAGGATCTCACCGTTGTGGAACGGAACCCCCTGACGCAAGGAGAAGGTGTAGACGGTGCCGTCATCGCTGACGGTGTAGCTGTCCACCAGATCGGGTCGGCTGGTCCCGGTGGCGTCGAGCGCGAACAGGCCCTCGGCGAAATGGATGTTCAGCGTCACGGTGGTAGCCGCCGCGCTCTTGTGAGCGTCGAGCGACGCCAAGGTCTCATTATGCGCGTAGGTGAAGACCCCGCCGAAGCGCGGCGTTCCGACGTTCGGGATGCGTGGGTCTTCCGGATGAACGCCGACGGCAGCGGCGTAGTCGATGAGTCGCTGCGGCGGCTGCGCGAGAGCCCAAGTACAGGCCAGCGCGCAGACCGCGATCAGGAGCCTGAGGCGGAAGAGGACGGCCCGGCCCGGCAACCCGCTGGCCGTCGTGCGTAGTGTGGGTGGGCTAGATGCTGCTTTCATCGCTTTCCCTTCGTTCCCGCGAATCGCTAGCTGGGGTGGTCGTTACCGCGTGGTGTCGATCCGTCGTGGTTGAGGCCATCGGCGCTTCTTCTGGTTCCCGCATATCGGCTCGGCCGCCCGGAACCGCCGTCTCACGCCTCACATCAGCCCCCACCTCCTCCCGTGCCGCGGACCAGTCGCGGGTCGAGGAGGTCACGCAAGCCGTCTCCCATCAGGTTCAGGCCCAGCACGGTGAGCATGATCGCCACGCCGGGGTAGAACGCGATCCATGGGGACAGGATCATGTAAGCCCGGCCCTCGCTGAGGATGTTGCCCCACGTCGGGACCTCCGGTGGCGCGCCCACTCCCAGGAAGCTCAACGCGGCCTCGGATAAGACCGCGTACGCGAAGACGAACGTCAGCTGCACGTTGATCGAACCCAGTGCGTTCGGGGCGATGTGGCGAAACACGAGGCGGCGGTCGAGGCCGCCCAAGGCACGGGCCGCCTCGACGTAGCTGAGACCTCGGACCTGCAAGGTCGTGGCTCTGGCGATGCGGGCGACCCGTGGGACGTACACGACGCTGAGCGCGATGACGAGGTTGACCGAGTTGGGGCCGAGCACGCCGATGAGGGCGATCGCCAGGAGCAGCGTTGGGATCGCCATCAGGCCATCCATGAACCGCATCAGGACGCCGTCGATGCGCCGATAGAAACCCGAGATGAGGCCCAGCGCCGTGCCGATAACACCGGTGATCACCACTACGACGGCGGCTATGGACAACGACGTGCGCCCCCCGTACACGACGCGGCTGAAGACGTCCCTGCCTAGGTTGTCGGTGCCTAGCAGATGGCTTCTGGAGGGAGCCTGCAGCCTCTCGGCCGGCACGATCTGCTGCGGTGGATGTGTAGCGATGAAGGGTGCGAAGACCGAGACAAGCACGATCACAGAGAAGATGACCAGCCCCATGACAGCCGTTCTGCTCCTGGCGAACTGCCTCAGCAAGGCGCTGACGGCGGAACGGGAGCGCGCCGTCCTCGCTTGGGGAACGCCCAACTCGGCTGGGGGCATGGCCATCTCTCCTCCTACCTACTCACACGTGAAGTGAGCCGGCGTCCATCACCACGCGGCCGTCGACGGAGATGGTGGGGTGCTGGACGATGAAGTCGTAGTGGCACTTGGCCTTGATGGTCCCACCCAAGGTGTTGCTGGTCCCTATGCCGAAGTGGCAGGTGGTGGCGACCCCCTCGTCCTCCAGCATGCGACCCGTAAGACGGCAGTGCGGGTTCATGCCGATGCCGATCTCGGCGAGGTTGTAGACGTTCGGATCTTCCAGCGCCTGCCAGGAACCCCGTACGCGGTCGGCCGCCCAGCCGCCGGAGATGTCGACCACCTTGCCGCCTCGCACGATCAAGGTCACGGGCTCCGTCAACACCCCGATGCCAAGGTAGGGGATGCTCGCGTCACAGACGATGATGCCGTCGCCCGTGACGGGTGATACGGGCGACTCGATGTCGGGTATCGGGTGGAACGTCCCCGGCCGGACCACGCCGGTCTTGGCATGGGGGGTACCGAACCGGCCCTCGATGTTCAACGTGATGTCGGTGCCCGCCTCACTCGTCACCCGCACGCTGGAGCCCTCGTCCCAGATCGCCGCCATGCGCAGGACGGTCGGTTCGATGGCGCGGAAGTCGGCCTCGATGCCACCGCCTACGAGCATCTCCGGCACCCACTGCGTCAGGGCTGCCACACGCCCGCCCGAGGCGCAGACCGCCTTCACCGCCTCGGTGTGGGTGAGGGACACTTGCACGGCGAGGAACACGACGTCAGCCGTAACCATCGCCCGTGCGACCTCCGGGGGCGGTTCGCCGGAGTCGGTCTTGGCGCGCTCGGTGCCCAACACCGTGACCTCGGCACCGACCTCCTGAAGGGCTGCTTCAAGGGCCGCAGCGATGCTCTCGTCCGTCGCCGAATCGATGATCACCAACGCCCTCTCGCCCGCTTCTACGCCTGCCACCTCGTTAGCCAGGCGACGAGCACCGAACATCAAGTTTGTCGCGTGCATGTTGGCTTGCATGTTGCGAGAGGATTGCACCGGCCCAGAAGTGCTGTCAATCTTGATTGATGATCAAGTGATCCATGCGTTTTCTGGTACCCTGTGCCATGAACGACGACAGCCTGAGCGCAGACGAGGCGGCCGAGCTCCTCGGTGTCAGCAAGGCCACGCTCTACTCGTACGTCAGCCGCGGCATGCTGCACTCCAGAGCGGTCTCGCCACGCAGCCGCGCGCGCGTGTACCACAAGGGGGAGTTGTTGGCGTTCAAGCATAGGACCAGCTTTCGCAAAGACCCCGATCGGGCCGCGACCGAGGTCATCGAGTTCGGCACGCCGATCCTGACCACGGCGATATCCCAGATCACCGAGACGGAGCATTCGTACCGGGGGATCAGCTCACGCGAGCTGTCGCGCAACTTCTGCTTCGAGCAGGTCGCTCAGTTCCTGTGGACAGGCGACCGGCAAGGCGACCAGCTGCCCCCACCCCGGGAGCAGTGGCTGGGAGACATCGACCTCACGCTCGTCGATCGGTTGGACGAGAGCATGACACCGATCGAGCGCATGCAGACCATCCTCCCCGTCCTCGAGCACCGGAACCTACGGGCCTACGGTACGACGGCAGCACTGTTGACACCGAGTGCCATCGAGTTGATGCTCTACCTCGTCTATCTGAGCACTGGGCGCACGTACCACGGTAGCGTCAGCTCGACCCTCGCTAGCGCATGGGAAGCCGATCGGAAACGACTGGAGACCCTGCTGATCGTGGTCGCCGACCATGAACTGAACATCGCCACGTTCACCGCGCGCTGTGCCGCCAGCGCGGGCGCGACCCTCTATCAATCGTTGATGGCCGGTCTGGCTTCCTTACAGGGGTACCGCCACCTCTTCGGCCAGGTGTCGGAGGCCAAGGCCTTCTTCAACGAGGTGATAGCCACGGGTGACCCGGAGACCGTGATCCGGCGCTACCTGCGCCGCAGCGGCAACATCCCCGGCGTACACAACCCGTACCGCCGCCTTTACGCCGGGCCAGATCCGCGGGTGCTGACGCTGATGGACAACCTCTCCGGGACGAAGCACTACCCTCTTCTCCAGGAAACGTCCAGGCTGATAGAGCTAGCCTCGCACGAGCACCCGCGCGTGGACTTCGCGCTAGCGGTGTCGGAGCCGATACTAGGTCTACCCCAAGACGCGATCCACGGGTTGGTCGCGATAGGTCGAACCGCCGGCATCATCGCGCATGTGATGGAGCAGTACACGTCTGACCGGGTGATACGGCCGAGGGCCAGGTACGTCGGAGCGACGGAGTAGACCACCCTGCGCCCGGGAACGCGAAGAGCGGCGCCGGTAGAGAGGGGGAGCTCGGCGCGAGCGGCGGGGTCGCGCTCGGCATGGTTCGATCAGGCTCGACGCCCGACCACAGGAGGACCAGCATGCCCGAACCCGGTGAGCGTAAGGTCCAGCGCGTAGGCATGGTGATCGGCCTGCGCGACGAAGCCGTCGACGAGTACAGGCGCCTGCACGCCGACGA